>JBBFKY010000006.1 GCA_037481875.1 Desulfosoma sp.
GGCTGCCCCTTTCTCTTAAGGCCCAGCACGCTTCTCACTATTTAGTTTTCAAAGAGCAGATTTTTTTAGTTGTATATCCTTTTGCCGTCGCGGAGTCAAGAGTTTTTTTGCCCCCCCGAAAGGCTCGGCCTATGTAGCAAAAGGCCGATGCCGGGTCAAGAAAAAAATCAGGGGGCCACACAAACGCGGCTTACTTTCTTCTTTCCCGCCCGCAAGGTGATGGCTCCGTTTTCAAGCCAGTCCAGAGAAAGAAGGGCATCAAAGCGATCCAATCTTTTTCCGTTCACATAGGCGCCGCCCTGCTGAATAAGGCGCCGTGCCGCACTTCGGCTTTCACTGAGGCCCGTTTCGGCAAAAAGTTCAAAAGCCGGCACCCCCGTCTCAAGCCGAGAACGCTCAACAAAAAAGGTCGGCACCGAACCTTCATCGCCGTCACCATCTCGCAAAACCTCACTGGATGGCAAAAGATCCTGAGGAATTCGTCGCCGTCCAAAAAGCCTTGAAGCCGCTCGGTACGCATTCAAGGCCGCTTCCTCACCGTGAACCAGTCGGGTCACTTCGTAAGCCAAAACCGATTTGGCGGCGTTCAGCTCCTCTCCCTGCAATCGGCTCACCGCCTCAATTTCTCTCACCGGCAGCAAGGTGTAGAGCTTCAGAAACCGCACCACATCGCGATCATCCACATTGATCCAGTATTGATAGAAATCGTAGGGTGTTGTCTTTTCGGCACTGAGCCATACCGCTCCCGCCGCCGTCTTGCCCATCTTCGCCCCTGTGGCCGTAGTCAGCAGGGGAAAAGTGACGCCGTAAGCTTCCTTATGAAGCTTTTTGCGTATCAAATCGACACCCGCCACGATGTTTCCCCACTGGTCATTTCCACCCATTTGGAGAAGGCACCCATAGGTCTTGGCCAAGTAGTAAAAATCGTAAGCTTGCAGAAGCATGTAATTGAATTCAATGAAATTGAGGCCCGTTTCCAGTCGAATACGGTAACTTTCTGCAGCAAGCATGCGGTTGACACTGAAATGGCGTCCGATGTCCCTCAGAAACTCAATGTATTTCAGGTCCAACAGCCAATCGGCGTTGTTCAAAATGAGGGCCTTGCCTTCGCCAAAATCCAGGAACCGCGACAACTGGGCTTTCAGGGCTTGCACATTGTGCTCGATTTGCTCTTTTGAAAGCATCTGGCGCATTTCCGTGCGACCGCTGGGATCCCCCACCATCCCGGTTCCACCCCCCACAAGCACGATGGGACGATGACCCGATCTCTGCATGTGCACTAAAGCCATAATGGGCACCAGACTTCCCACATGCAAACTGTCGGCTGTAGGATCAAACCCGATATAGCACGTCACGGGCTCACGAAGCTTTTCATGCAAGGCTTCGCGGTCCGTGACCTGTTCCACAAAACCCCGTTCCGTCAGGATATCCAAAGTATTCTTTTCAGCGGCCACCCCGATTCCCCTTTTTCGTCCAAACCCTTTTCCACGTCTTATCGTGCATATTCCACGGCGCGCGTTTCTCGAATAACAGTCACCTTGATTTGTCCAGGATAGGTCAGTTCACTCTCAATGCGTTTGGCGATGTCTTTGCTCAATAGCACCGTGTCTGCGTCGCCCACCGACTCGTTTTCCACAATGATGCGCAGCTCTCGTCCGGCTTGAATGGCATAGGCCTTGGACACACCCTTAAAGGACATGGCGATCTTTTCAAGATTTTCGAGACGGCGCACATAGGATTCCAAGAGTTCCTTTCGAGCTCCTGGACGCGCTCCCGAAAGGGCATCGGCGGCCTGGACCAAAATGGCTAAGACACTCTCCGCAGGCACATCTTCGTGATGCGCGGCAATGGCGTTGACAATTTCCGGAGACTCTCCATACTTTTTCGCCAAATCCGCTCCAATGAGGGCATGCGGACCCTCCACTTCGTGATCCACCGCCTTGCCGATATCATGCAGAAGCCCCGCCCTCTTGGCCTGTTTTTCGTTGAGTCCAAGTTCTGCGGCCATCACGCCGCACAGGAAGGCCACCTCACGGGAATGCTGCAGAACGTTTTGCGCATAGCTCGTGCGGTATTTCAATTTCCCCACCAACTTGATAAGCTCCGGATCAATACCGTGCACCCCTACGTCAAAGGCCGCTTGTTCCCCGGCATCCCGAATGGCTATGTCAATCTCTTGGCCCACCTTTTCAACAATTTCTTCAATGCGTGCTGGATGAATGCGTCCATCGGAAATGAGACGTTCCAAGGAGAGTCTCGCCACTTCTCGACGAATGGGGTTGAATCCCGAAAGGATCACCGCCTCCGGTGTGTCGTCAATGATTAAATCAATCCCCGTGGTCGCCTCAAGGGCACGTATGTTTCGACCTTCCCGCCCGATGATGCGGCCTTTCATCTCGTCATTAGGAAGATTGACCACGGAGACCGTTTTTTCCACCACATAATCCCCGGCGTACCTTTGAATGGCCAGGGCGATGATTTCCTTGGCCTTCTTGTCCGCCTGTTCGCGGGCTTCGGCTTCCAGACGCTTGACCGTCAAAGCGGCCTCGTGTCGAGCCTCGTCCTCGATGCTTTTGATCAGCATTTCCTTGGCTTCCTGAGCCGAAATTCCTGACAGGGACTCCAACTTCACCCTCTGGGCGTCAATGAGATCCTCAAGCTCCTTGGACCGAAGTTCCAGCTCCTTTTCCTTGTCCTGCAGCTGCTTTTCCTTTTTCGCAATGGCGCTTTCCCTTTTGTCCAGGGCTTCGGATTTCTTGTCGAGGTTTTCCTCCTTTTGCAGAAGACGCTTTTCGAGATTTTGAAGCTCCTTTCGCGTCTCCTTGGTTTCCTTTTCAAAATCAGCCTTGAGCCGAAAAATATTGTCCTTGGCTTGAAGAATGGCCTCCTTTTTGAGGGTTTCGGCCTCCTTGCGAGCCTCTTCCAAAAGGAGTTCCGACTCGCGCTTCTCCCTTTGGCTTTTGCGTTGGAGCATCAGGCGCCATCCTAGCGCTCCCGCGCCGATACCCACCACAAGAGCCACTAAGCCCACCATCACCATTCCCATCTGTCCCATAGGGCTCATCCTTTCCTTTATGACGCTCCAAGGCTAGAGAGTCGTGGAACGTCGGCATCATGAACGGCACTCGAAGCACCGCGTGTTGCCATTTTTGAAGGGGCTTATGGAGACGGTGAGACGCAGACGTAAGACAAAAGTTTCTTTGAGGAAGACCTTTGGGCTCATCCTGAGCGCCAGAGGCACCGGCAGGCGAGCAGTCGGCAGGTTTAGCCTTTGTGAGGACTCGATAAAAAAGGGGACGCCCCCGCCTTGTGCCGTGTCGGCAGTCGGTCTTGAACCGATTCAGCGAAGTGGGTGTTCCGTCGTTCCTTTAGGCACGTCGACCCTGCAACGCGCACACCGGAACGAGAGGGAACTCCCCGTTTGTTGGTGTTGGCTCAGGAACGCTCTACCAATCACGAGCACCGCAGGGGCTCATGAAACAACCTCTTCCGGGCTGGATCCTTCGAAGCCCCACATCATGATATTTTGCACCCCAGCTCCTTTGGCTCCGTTCGGTTCCTGCGCTGTCCCTGGTCGTCGGACATCGGACCCTACCCTTGTTCCTCATATCTCGATTTGCCACGCCCGAATTTCTCTGTCCTGCCCTTAAAAAGCTTTGGCCTGGCAAAAACATCGAAATAAATCTCGGCTTCGCCGCCTTCCTGCTGCTTGCTTAACCTCTGGGGGCCGCCACGTGTCGCGCCCTCCGCTGGATCTTATCCTGCGACTCCGTCTTTTCTAAGCCACTTGATTTACAAAACATTTCTTGGCTCCAAGGGATTCTATGCGTAAGATCCTGTGGAAGTCAAGATTAAACTCGCCACAGCAAGGGTGGCATCATTCCACCGTGACGCTTTTCGCCAGGTTTCTGGGCTGATCCACGTCCGTGCCCCGAAGGTCCGCCATATGGTACGCCAGCAACTGAAGAGGCACGGTAAAAACGACAGGAGCCAACCAGGCGTTGGTTTGGGGCACGGGAAACTGGAGAACATCTTCACCGAGGCGTGCGTCTTTGTCTCCTTCTACAAAGGCCAAGACCTTTCCCCCTCGAGCTTTCACCTCTTGGACGTTGGACAGCATCTTCTCATACAGAGGGCCCTTTTGCAGCAAAACCACCACCGGCATCTTTTCGTCTATAAGTGCGATGGGCCCGTGTTTCATTTCCCCGGCGGCATACCCTTCTGCATGAATGTACGAGATTTCTTTCATTTTAAGCGCTCCTTCCAGAGCTATGGGATAAAGCAGACCTCGCCCCAGGTAAAAGAAATGCTCTCGGTCCATAAACAGCCGCGCCCATTCTCGAAGGGTTTGTTCCCCGTCCAACACTGCCTCAATCTTTCCAGGCAGTTCCCTAAGCCCTTGAATGTGGTATGAGAGTTCTCCAGCTTTGAGTTTTCCAACCAGTTCAGCCCAATGCAGAGCGAACAGGAACAAAGCCACCAGCTGCGTGGTGAAGGCTTTGGTGGACGCCACCCCGATTTCCGGCCCTGCATGAGTATAGAGGACACCCTGAGCCATACGGGCGAGGCTGCTTCCGACCACATTGACGATGGCTCGGCAGGGCGCTCCTTTTTCCAAACCCTCTTTAAGAGCGGCTCGAGTGTCCGCCGTTTCACCAGACTGGCTGACCACGATAAGAAGTGTTTTTTCATCGAGGAGAGGAGCCCTGTAACGGAATTCAGATCCAAGATCAACCTCTACGGAAATGCGACACATTTGTTCCAGCAGGTATTTACCCACAAGGCATGCATGATAAGAAGTGCCACAAGCCACTAAATAGATGCGCGTCACCGCCTTGACCATGGATTCGGTCAGGTTGAGGTCGGAAAACCGCAGCCTTTCTCGATTAAAGTCAACAACGCTTCGCAACGTATCGATGATCGCCCTTGGCTGCTCAAAAATCTCCTTTTGCATGAAGTGCTTGTACCCCGCCTTTTCAGCAGCCACTGGATTCCAATCCACGGTTTGCACGCTGAAAGAACGGGTCTTTCCGTCCAAAGTCTCTATGTGAAAGCCGTCTAAACGCACCACCACAAGATCATCGTCTTCCAGAAGGACGATCTTTTGCGTTTCATGAAGAATGGCGGGAATGTCCGACGCAAAATAGTAGGCTCCGTCGCCTATTCCGAGAATAAGAGGGCTTTCCCGACGCGCTCCAATCAAGACATCAGGAGCCTTTTCATTGAGAAAAACGACCGCGAAACTTCCCCTCAGCTGCCGCAATGTCACACGGACGCTCTCCACATAATCCCCGCAGCGTTTCCATTCATCTTCCAAAAGCTTAACAATCACTTCCGTGTCTGTTTCCGAAGTAAATTCATATCCCTTAGCCAGCAGCCGTTCTTTGATGTCCGCATAATTCTCAATGATGCCGTTATGGACCACGGCAAAAGGCCCCGAACGATGGGGATGCGCGTTTTCATCGCTGGGAGCCCCGTGAGTCGCCCATCGGGTATGTCCAATCCCTACCGCTCCTTTAAGCGGGTTCTCCTGTAACCTTTTTTCCAACTGGTGGATCTTTCCAGCGCATCGCACCGTTTGGATGCCCAACCCACCTTGAAGGACGGCGATTCCAGCACTGTCGTAGCCCCTGTATTCGAGCCTTCTCAGGCCTTCGACGATCTTTTCCACGCAATCTTCGTTCCCGATGTAGCCGACGATTCCACACATGCAAGGTCTCCTTCCGTGTGCCCTCATCACCAAGAGGCTGTCACTATACAATTCGGAGGTATCCTTGTCATCCTTAACAAAAAACCCCGCCGCGTTCGCGACGGGGTTGTTCGCGTCAAAGTTGCGCTAGGGTTATCGACGCTCAGCCACCTTGAGCCGCGCTAGAGCCCTTTGAAGCGCCGCCTGAGCCCTGGCGAATTCCACTCGATCTTTGGCTTCACGCAGCCGCCGTTCGGCACGTTCTTTTGCAGCCTGAGCGCGAATGACATCGATGTCCGTGGCTTCTTCAGCAGCCGTAGCCAAGATGGTCACCTTGTCCGGAAGGACCTCAGCATAACCGCCCATGATGGCCACATAGCGCGTGCTGGCTCCAACCTTGAATCGCAGCTCCCCGATTTTCAACTTAGTCAAAAAGGGGATATGGTTCACTAAGACTCCAAACTCCCCAAGTTCTCCAGGAGCCACCACCATGTCCACTTCCTCGCTCAAGACCTTTCGGACCGGCGTGACGATCTCCAACAACAGTTTTCCCGCCATGATTGTCCACCGTTCGCTAGAAGGTTACGCTGCGGCCATCTGTTTCGCCTTCTCGATGGCCTCTTCGATCGTCCCGACCATATAAAACGCCTGTTCCGGGAGATCGTCGTGCTTGCCTTCCACGATCTCTTTGAAGCCTCGAATGGTGTCTTCCAGTTTCACGTATTTGCCTTCCACACCTGTGAACTGGGCTGCCACGTGGAAAGGCTGGGACAAGAAACGCTGAATCTTTCGCGCACGACCGACGATGATCTTATCCTCATCGGACAATTCATCCATACCAAGAATCGCGATAATGTCTTGCAGGTCTTTATACTTTTGCAAGATCTGCTGCACATTTCGAGCCGTCTGGTAATGTTCCAACCCCAAGACGTTGGGATCCAGAATGCGCGATGTGGAGTCCAGCGGGTCCACCGCAGGGTAAATACCTAATTCTGCGATCTGACGCGAAAGCACCACCGTTCCATCCAAGTGGGCGAAGGTGGTTGCCGGCGCCGGGTCGGTCAAGTCGTCGGCGGGAACGTACACACACTGCACCGACGTAATGGAGCCCTTCGTTGTCGACGTGATGCGCTCCTGCAATTCACCGAGGTCCGTTCCTAAAGTCGGCTGGTAACCCACGGCGGAAGGCATGCGCCCGAGAAGGGCCGAAACTTCCGCGCCCGCTTGGGTAAACCGAAAGATGTTATCGATGAACAAAAGCACGTCCTGTCCTTCCACATCCCGGAAGTACTCCGCCACCGTAAGAGCCGACAAGGCCACACGAGCCCGCGCTCCAGGCGGTTCCGTCATCTGCCCGTAGACAAGGCCGGCCCGTGGAAGAACTCCGGATTCCTTCATTTCAAGGTAAAGGTCATTGCCTTCCCGGGTGCGCTCGCCCACGCCGGCAAACACCGAAATACCACCGTGCTGCATGGCGATGTTGTGGATCATTTCCATCATGACGACGGTTTTTCCCACGCCCGCACCACCAAACATGCCCATCTTTCCACCGCGAGGGAAGGGCACCAGAAGGTCGATAACCTTCACCCCTGTTTCAAGAACGTTTACCGATGTGTCCTGTTCTGTGAACGTGGGTGCGGACCGGTGAATGGGCATGTATTGATCGGCGTCCACAGGACCTAGTCCATCCACAGGGCGCCCGACCACGTTCAGCACGCGACCTAAAACTTTCTTTCCAACCGGCATCTGAATGGGTTTTCCGGTGTCTTTAACCGGCATCCCACGCACCAAACCGTCTGTCAGGTCCATAGCAATGGTGCGTACCACGTTGTCGCCCAAATGCTGAGCAACTTCTAAGACCAGGTTGTCTTCTTCGTCGCTGAGTCCGGGATTGCTCACGAGTAGGGCGGTCAAAATAGGCGGTAACTTCCCTTCTTCGAACTCAACGTCCACCACGTTGCCGATAACTTGCACTATCTTTCCAATATTCATGTGGCCCGATACCTCCTTTGTTATATTTCGACCCGTCACCTACTTCTTGAGAGCTTCCGCGCCACCGACGATGTCCATAAGTTCCTTGGTGATCGAAGCCTGGCGTGCCTTATTGTATGTGAGCGTCAAGCTGCGCACCATTTCCTTACAGTTGTTGGTGGCATTTTCCATCGCCGTCATCCGGGCCGCATGTTCACTGACCGCCGTCAGATAGAAGCAGTCCAGGAGCTGATTGTAGACGTAGTTGGGTAACAAGTCGTTGAGAAGCTCTTCATGCGACGGCTCGAACAAATATTCCTTCGCTTCCCCTTCCCCCTGACTCTCAGGGACAATGGGCAAAAGCCGAATCAGTCGCGGTTCTTGCTTTACCATGCTTCGAAAATGGCTGTAGATCACATAGACCTCGTCGGCGTCACCGTCCAGAAAGAGGTCGATCAGTTCTCGCCCAAGTCGATAAGCGTCATCGTAATTCGGCTTGTTCAGCAATCCAGTCAGCTCGGCACGCATGGCATAGCGGCGGCGCCGGAAGTAATCCCTTCCCTTTCGTCCGCCTGCCGTCAAAGAAACCTCTAAACCTTCACGGCGCTTTTGAGTGATGAACCGCTCGGCCATAACGATCAGGTTGTTGTTAAAGCTTCCACACAACCCTCGATCTGCCGTAAGCAGCACCAGCTCAATCTTTTTGACCTCTTCCCGCGGCGTCATGAGCTGAAAGGTTCCGTCCTGCTCGACGCCTGCCGCAAGCCGCCCGATCACCTCCCGAAATTTTTCGGCATAATTTCGGAAGCGTTCCATGTTCTCTTGAGCCCCTCGCAGCTTCGCCGCCGCTACCATGTTCATGGCTTTGGTGATCTGCGAGGTCTTTTTTACGGCCTCAATCTTACGCTTGATGTCCCGAAGGGTCGCCATACCCGCCTCTTTTCAGCAAGGCCAATGCCTCGAATTATCCTTGAAACACTCCAGCAAACTCTTCGAGGGCCCCGGCCATCTTCTTGTCCAGTTCCTCGCTGATGACCTTCTTCTCCTTAATCTCCTGAAGAATTTCCGGGTACTTTCTCTCGATGAAGGCGAGCATTTGGCTTTCGTAAGCTCCCACCTTCTCAACCGGAATCTTGTCCAGATAGCCACGCGTTCCAGCATACAAGGCCATGACCTGTTTTTCTGCGGGCATGGGCTGGTATTGGGGTTGCTTAAGTAGTTCCACAAGCCGCATACCGCGGTTCAACTGCTGCTGCGTCGCCTTGTCCAGATCGCTTCCAAATTTGGCGAAGGCTTCGAGTTCGCGGTACTGGGCCAAATCCAGGCGCAGACGCCCGGCCACCTGCTTCATGGCCTTTGTCTGAGCAGCACCACCGACGCGCGACACCGAAAGACCCACGTTGATGGCCGGCCGCACACCGGCAAAGAACAACCCAGGTTCCAGGTAGATCTGTCCGTCGGTAATGGAGATCACGTTGGTAGGAATGTACGCGGACACGTCACCTGCTTGGGTTTCGATAATAGGCAGGGCCGTTAGGGAACCTCCTCCAAGCTTATCGTTCAGCTTGGCGGCACGCTCCAGCAATCGAGAGTGGTTGTAGAAGATGTCACCGGGATAGGCTTCACGTGCCGGAGGTCGACGAAGGAGAAGCGAGACCTGCCGGTAGGCGGCCGCTTGCTTGGACAGGTCGTCATAAATAATGAGAGCGTGCCGACCCGTGTCTCGGTAATACTCACCCATGGCGCAACCGGCATAGGGTGCAATGTATTGCAGTGGCGCAGGATCGCTGGCGCAGGCCGCAACGACAACCGTGTATTCCATGGCCCCATGACGTCGCAGCGTCTCCACCACCTGAGCCACCGTGGATTTTTTCTGACCGACCGCAACATAGATACAGATGATGCCGCTGTCCTTTTGATTGATGATGGCATCCACGGCGATGGCCGTTTTCCCGATCTGCCGGTCGCCGATGATGAGCTCTCGCTGACCTCGTCCCACGGGGGTCATAGCGTCGATGGCCTTCAAGCCCGTATACATCGGCTCATTCACCGGTTGACGCGCGATGACGCCCGGTGCAATGCGCTCGATGCGCGAGAACTCCTTAGCCTCAATGGGGCCCTTTCCATCCAAGGGGTTCCCAACGGGGTCCACAATTCGCCCGATGACCGCATCACCCACTGGAACTTCGGCGATACGCCCGGTTCGGCGAACCTCAGCCCCCTCTTTAATGTGGATGTCTTCACCCATGATGGCGACACCCACGTTGTCCTCTTCCAGGTTCAGGGCCAGGCCGTAAATGGGGCCGTGATCGGTAGGGAACTCAAGCAATTCCATGGACATGCACTTCTCGACGCCGTAGACGCGCGCGATACCGTCACCGACGGAGAGGACACGCCCGGTTTCGCTGAGCTCAACCTTCTTCTCATAGTCCTTGATCTGCTCGCGAATAATTTGGCTGATTTCTTCGGCTCTGATTTCCATTAACCCAGCTCACCCCTTTTCAAAGATTCTTTGATTGCCTGTAACTGCGTTCGCACGCTGCCATCTATGACCAGATCGCCGATGCGAGCCACAGCCCCACCAATGAGACTCGGGTCCTGCTGGAACTCGATGACGATCTTTTTACCCGTCAGCTTACTCAATGTCTCCGCAATCTTGGCGATGGCACTCTCATCCAGCTTGACGGCGGCACTGAGCTTCGCACGCGCCACATTGAAATGCTCGTCGGTCAGCCGTTGGAAATATTGGGAGATCTCGGGTAGATGCCGAACCCTTCTCTTTTCCACCAACAGCGTCCCAAAACTGCGCATGACGGGACTCATCTCAGCCTTTTGCGCCAGAGTGCGAAAGACGGATTTCTTCACATCCTCCGGGTAGAGGGGGTTGGCCAGAGCGTCCATGAGCACCGGCTGCTGATCGAGGAGCTGCGCCAGGGACTGCAGCTCTTGACCGTACTCGTTCAGCTTCCCGTCCTCTAAGGCGAGATTGAACAGGGCCTTGGCGTATCGTTTGGCGACAATTAAGTTCTTCACTTTGCCTCCACCGCCTTTGTGATAAATTCGTCAATCAAGCGATCCTGGTCCTCGGGCCTGATATTCTTTTTGAGAAGATCCTCCGCAGCGCTGACTGACAGCTCGGCAATCTCCTCTTGCAGGCTTTCTTTGGCGGCCTTGATCTCTTGTTGAATGGCCAATCGAGCCTGTTCCCTGATGTATTGGGCTTGTTTTTCCGCAGCCTGAATGATCTTCTGCTTTTCAGCTTCCCCTTCTTGAATGTACTCAGCCACAATCTGCTCGGTTTCCTTGTCGAGAGCCGCCAGTTTGGCCTGGTACTCCGCCGCTTTGGCCTCCACTTCCTTCTTCTTCTCTTCCAGCTCACTCAGCAGGCGCTGAATATTTTCCCGGCGAGACGAAAAGAAGTTGGCCACGGGTTTCTTGAGCAGCTTGACGAGGATTGCCACCATGATGGCAAAGTTCATTAATCTTAGAAAAAAATCCTTCCATGGCAGCCCCGCCTCATGCCCTCCACCCCCCGAAGCATAAGCTACGGTCGCCACACCCAACCCCGCCACTACAAGTGCCGCCGACGTCGTTTTCCATCCCTTCATCGATCGCCCCTTACCTCGTAATATGCCTCAGCTTTCCTCAAACAATCAAAGACTGCGACCAAGGATTCGTTGGGCCATATCCTTGGAAAACACCTGAATTTGAGCCTGAAGTTGCGCCCGCACCTGACCGATCTCCGTTTGAATGCGCTCGCGCACGGTCTGCACTTCCTTAGCGGCCTCTTCCGCGGCTCGAGCCAGAAGGTCTTTCTCCATGCGATACGCCGCTTCTTTGAGCTCCTGAACCTTTTCTCGACCTGCGGCTCGAGCGGCCCTAAGACGCTGTTCAAATTCCTGAAGTGCCTTTTGAGCTTCGCTTTCCGCTTTGTCGATCCCGGCCCTCTGCTTGCTGACCAATTCGTTTCTTTGGGCCACGAGCCGCCGAATCGGCCTGTAAAGCACCAGATTCATGAGCACCAGCAACAAGAGGAAATTGGCCATCTGAATGAAAAGTGTTACATCGACGTTGATCATAATCCCCCCACCCTCACACTCTTGTGGTTCCTCTGTCGGCGACCGCTCGGGGCTCGGCCTTCGACCGCCATGACCTCGCTGTCACAAACTCGCTGCAGTGGGTTTTGCCTATTTTTCCGACCGGATTCGAATCCGGAGCCTTCCCATGGCGCAGTGCATAGCACACCTCGAAGGGGTTGGCAAGGGAAAAAGTAAAAAAAATCACAATGCCGAGGGCACCCTTTAACGGTGCTGGATCATGTTCATTTGGGGCGAAAGCCGTAGCGACGCATGGCCACGTTTTCAACCAGTCCCACTGCGGCACACAGGCTCAAAAGTGACGAGCCTCCATAGCTCACGAAGGGCAAAGTAATACCCACAACAGGAAGCAAACCAATGACCATGCCCAGATTGATCAGGCTCTGCCATAGGATCAAGGCGGTCAAACCGACGACAAGAAACATGCCGAAACGGTCTTTGGCACGCACACCTACACGAAAGCACGCACAGACAAAGAGGAAATACAAAGCGATCATCAGGCTGCATCCCCAAAAACCCCACTCTTCGGCCCAAACCGAGAAAATAAAGTCCGTATGTTTCTCAGGCAAGAACCTGAGCTTGTTCTGGGTCCCCTTCAAAAAACCTTTTCCCCAAAGCATTCCGGACCCGACAGCCACCCTGGACTGGATCGTATGGTACCCGCTTCCCATGGGATCTCTTTCTGGAGCAATGAGGGTACGGATCCGTTCCCTTTGGTATTCCTTCAGGCCATAATGCCACATGGGATACACACTAAGGATTCCGATCACGCCGATGACAATAAGGTATCGCCATCGGATTCCAAGCACAAAGATCATGGTAAAGGACACAGCCAATAGACACAAGCTGGTACCCAGATCGGGCTCTACGACGATGAGAAGGGCAGGGGGAACAACCAACCCGATCGGCCGGAGCAGTTGTTTCAAACTTGGGTAGGGATCCATGTCCTGTGCCGAAAACGATCGAGCCAGTTGGAGCACCAGCGCCAATTTCATGAATTCTGAAGGCTGCAGATGAAACCCGCCGATATTAAGCCATCGTCTGGATCCTTTGATCCCGTCACCGACAATCAAAACCACGGCAAGAGCCACGAGGGTGACGATATAGAACCATGGAGCAAACTTTTTGAGTTTCTGGTAATCCACAAAGAGACTGCCCAGGAAAACCAGACATCCCAAGGAAAACCAGATCAGCTGTTTTATGAATAAGTTACGGGTCGGGGACATTTGAATCTGGGTATACAGAGCACTATAAAGAGCCGCCAGTCCCAGGCATGAAATGGCGAAAAACAGAAAAACAATGGACCAATCAAAGTTCTCCACAAGCCGTCGATCCATCATGGTTTCAATCTCCGTCATCCTCGACGGTTTGAACCGTGCTGTCTTCACGGCCTCGAAGTTCGGGATGAGTCTTTTCCAAATATTTCCGTATTACCCTCTGCGCCAATGGGGCAGCTCCCGAGGAGCCATGCCCTCCGTGCTCCACAATGACCGCAACCACAATTTCTGGTTTTTCGGCCGGCCCAAAACCTACAAACCATGCATGATCCTTGTGATGGTCCGCCAGGGATCTTTGGTGGGCTTTCCGATCGATGTTCTCACCCATTCTCACCACCTGAGCCGTACCCGTTTTACCACCCAGAATCACCTCTTTAAGCGCAATGGCATGGGCTGTGCCGCGACCTTCGTTCACGACACCAACGAGCCCTTTTTTCACAAGATCCAGGGTTTCCCTGCGCACTGAAACCTTTCTTCGTATCTTAGGTTTTACCAGGTCCTGCTCCCCGTCATCCGCCGCCTCAAGGCGGTTGACCAGCTTAGGGGTCCACAGGATTCCTCCGTTGACGAGTGCCGCATAGGCCATGGCCGCCTGAAGAGGTGTTACTTGATCAAAACCTTGCCCGATTGAAATGGAGATGGTCTCCCCTTTTTGCCAAGGGATGCCTGTGGCTTTCAGTTTCCAGTCCCGAGTGGGAATGAGCCCCGGACGCTCCGAGGGTAGTTCAATGCCGCTTAATTCCCCGAAACCAAACATTTTGGCATAGGCTGCAATGGTATCCACGCCGAGTTTCATGCCCACCGTGTAAAAATACACATCACACGATTCCACAATGGCACGATGGACATCCACCGCCCCATGTCCCGTATCTCGCCAACATCGGTATCGCCGGTCTGCAAAGAAATAATACCCTGGACAAGAAACCACACTCTTGGGCGTCATCACACCTTCTTCCAAAGCCGCTACGGCCACAAAGGGTTTGTAGATGGAGCCTGGAGGATAGGCCGAAGAAACGGCACGGTTCAAAAGAGGATGGCTGGCATCCGAGATGAATTTCTTCCATTCGTCAAGACTCATGCCACGAACGAACCGTTCTTGATCAAAGGTGGGGCTGCTGGCCATGGCCAGAATCTCTCCGGAGTTGGGATCCACAGCCACGATGCTTCCTACTTTCCCGCGTAGGCATTCCTCCGCCACCCTTTGCAAGTCCAAATCGATGGTTAACCACATATCCCTGCCCGAAATGGGCAATCTTTCTTGCAAGGAGCGAATCTGTCGACCAACGGCGTCCACCTCCACCTGCCGCCATCCGCTTTCACCTCGAAGAAACTTTTCAAAGGATTTCTCTATACCTCCCTTGCCAATGAATTCTCCGGCCTGATACCCTTGATAAGTGTCCTTTTTCAGCTCTTCTTCCGAGATTTCTCCGAGGTAACCCACGAGATGGGCGGCCGTTCCGCTGAACTTGTAGCCGCGGCAAGGTTCCACATCCACGTATACTCCAGGGAGCCGAAGCCGCCGAGCTTCCACTCGTGCCAGTGTGTCTCGATCGATATCGGCAACGAGTCGAACGGGTTCAAATCGCCTTTTGCTCTTGTTGGCTTCAAGGACAGCTTTTAATTCTTCAACGCCTTTGCCAGTTAAACTGCCTACAGCTTGCAAGACATTTTCAAGGGTTTCACTGTCTTTAATATCCTCTCGAACGAGCATCAAATGGAACGCCGGGCGGTTTTCCACCAGAGGCATTCCGTTTCGATCAAAGACGATGCCTCGAGGCGAGCGAATGGTTACGGTGCGGATTCGATTGTTTTCAGACCTTTCTCGGTAATAATGCCCTTTGGCAACTTGGAGGTACCAGAGCTGAAAAACGTAGATGCAGAAAACCGCCAAAGCAAAAAGCACCACGAGCCGAAATTGGCGTTCAAAAACGGCACGCTCCTTGGCTTCCCAGGCAATCAATTGCAGCCCTTGCGCGTCGGGTTGCATCAAGGGTTGAGTCTTCTTTTGACCGTTCTCGCTGCGGGCACCGTTCATCCCGATGCGACCCATTCTGAACGCCCCTACCGCTCTCTTTCAGCCATGATCCATTGTATGGGAAGCATGACAAAGGGTGCGGCCAGTATGGAAAAGACCGCTTGTGTCCCCGTCGCAGGAAAAACCGCGGTCGCTGCACCCAGACCTCCCACAATCAAAGCCGACATAAGGCTTTGCACGAGGACTCCCAAACCCACCAGCAACATGCGGTAGGCCATGGAGGCTGTGTCCATTTGAGCACTCCACAGTCGGTGCAGGATGACGACAAAGACATAAGAAACGACATGGACCCCCCAAAGCCGCCCTTGAAAAACATCACTGACGTAGCCCCAAAGGAAACTCCAAACGATCGCCCCCCAAAAAGGAAACCGAGCGGCGACTTCGACACAGACGGCCATCATCAAATCTGCCCGTGTCCACCTCCATGGCAAGCCCGCCACCAGCACTGCATCCACCACAAAGATGAGCAGGGAATATGCAAAGAGAACGAGGATCAAAGCGCCAAGAGGCTCTCGTTCCCTTTGATTGAACCCCATCGTGGGCATGGATTTCAATCTTTTGCGGCCCCTTCCATCCATTGAGCTGGAAAATCACGTAAGCTTCTGAGGATCAGGACTTCCTGAAGCACACCGAATTGCACCGTCGGCACCACCTCAATCTGCTGAAAGAGAGCCGAAGGATCCTTTCTGACTTGTTTAACGATTCCTAACCTCAGACCGGCAGGGAAAAGCCCATCCTTACCGGAGGTTATCAGAAGATCTCCAGGCCTCACCTCTTGATTGCTTCGCACATAGCGCAGTTCACACGCCTCTGAATCCAGCCCTCCAAGAACCCCTCGAACTCGGTTGCGCTGGACCAAGGCGTCCACGGCGCAATCTCGATCCGTCAAAAGAAGAACCCTCGCATAGCGATCGGACACATCCAAGACATACCCCACAACCCCCTCATCGTTCACAACGGGCATGTCGGTCTTCACGCCGTCACGCATCCCTTTGTTGATGATAATAGTTCTCGACCATCCCGCACCGTTTTGGACGACAACTTCGGCGGCCAGGGTTTCCACACGAAGGGCATCTCGAAAATCCAAAAGGCGTCGTAACCTCTGATTTTCTAGAAAAGCTTCCTGATAACGAACCAGTTCACTTTCCAGGGAGGCCCTCTGTTTTTTGAGCCTTTCGTTCTCTTCCTGCACACGGCGCAAGGCGACATACCTTTGGACCCATTGTTCCGTCGTCTGAAGCGCTCTTCGAGAAGCGTGCAAAAGCGGAGCGAGCGTCTCCATCACGGTTCTTTGCAGTATGTCCATCCGGGCAGGAGGTCGAACATTGAGCGACAGGACATAGAGCATGGCTCCTCCTATCACCACGAGAAGCGCCAGCCGCCGCATTCGGCGCAGCCATTCCGGCATATGCAGATCACCTACAGTGCAAGATCGCGGAAATGGAAGAATCGGGAAGATTTCCCGACAAGGACCGATGAACCTTTTTAGGCCTCTTCGAACCTTTAGCTGAGAACCTCTTTGAGGATTTCGATGTCTTCCAAGGCCTTACCAGACCCCAGCACCACCGTCGCCAGGGGATCTTCAGTGAGCACAACCGGAAGGCCGGTTTCGAGACGCAACAGATGGTCCAGGTTGCGCAAGAGGGCGCCTCCTCCCGTCAACACGATCCCTCGATCCACAATGTCCGCTGCGAGCTCAGGCGGTGTTTGTTCCAAGGCCGTTTTCACCGTTTCCACGATGGTATCAATTTGTTCCTGAATGGATTCTCTCACCTCGTCCGAATTGATTTCAATCGTTTTGGGAATGCCACTGACCAGATCCCGCCCCTTGATGGACATGGTTTCCAGCTGCCCAGAGGGGTAGGCATTGCCCAAGGTCGTCTTGATTAGCTCGGCGGTTCTCTCCCCGATGAGCAAATTATATTTGCGTTTGATGTGCTGCAGAATGGCCACATCCATCTTGTCCCCGCCTACACGCACCGAGCGACTATAGACGATACCGGCAAGGGAGATGACCGCGACTTCTGTGGTCCCGCCGCCGATATCCACAATCATATTACAAACCGGCTCCGTAATAGGCAATCCTGCCCCGATGGCCGCCGCCATAGGTTCTTCGATAAGGTACACCTCACGAGCCCCCGCCGATTCCGCCGACTCACGCACGGCACGCCGCTCCACCTGAGTGACCCCGGACGGAACCGCCACGATGATCCTTGGACGCACCAAACTGCGTCGATTATGCACCTTTCGAATGAAGTAGCGCAGCATCGCTTCCGCCACTTCAAAATCGGCAATGACGCCATCCTTCATGGGCCGAATGGCTTCAATGGTTCCCGGTGTTTTTCCAAGCATCAGCTTGGCGTCTTTTCCCACGGCCACCACCTGCGTGTTTTGACCGGCACTGCGTTTGACCGCCACCACAGAAGGTTCACAGAGAACGATTCCTTTGCCCTTGACGTAGACGAGGGTGTTGGCCGTTCCTAGGTCAATGGCCAAATCATTAGAGAACCATCCCAAAATACGATTCAAAAACATGGTCTTCCTCTCTATGCTAAGATGCGCTCGAACCGGTGTTCAGTATCACTTTGTCCATTTTTCCGCAATCAATTCCTAAGGGAGGCTTCGTAGCATCCGTGAACGTCGTTTTGTTGCAATTGCCCGTTCAGTCCCATGATTATACCTATCCGCGCGAGAATATGGCCCTGGGCGTCGGTTATCTCAAAGCCTACGCAGAGTCCGTCTTGCCCGAAGTGCGCATTGTGCTCGGGCCGAAAGCTCTTGTCAATTACGGCGGCGACCAGGCCTTGGTGGATTGGATTCTTTCCCAGAATCCAGACGTGGTCGGATTCAGTTGCTATGTGTGGAACGTGGAACGATCCCTGGCCCTCGCTCGACGCCTTCGAGCCCGGAGTCCTCATGTACGCATCGTGTTAGGAGGACCGGAAGTCACTCCTGAAAATGATTTTCTGACAAAGGCCGGCGGCTTCGATGTAGGCGTTCTTGGAGAAGGCGAAGAAACCTTTGTGGCCGTCCTTGCGTCTCTTTCCCGTTGTGATTTGCCTTTGGAAAACCTTCCTGGACTGCTTCTTCCATGCCCTGAAGGATGGCGCGTCACAAAACCTCGCCCCCCCATCAAGAAGTTGGATTCCATTCCATCCCCTTACTTATGCGGTGCCCTATATCCTTCCGATGCAGGCACCATCCTTTTGGAAACCGTCCGCGGCTGCCCCAATCGGTGCACCTATTGCTACTACCATAAACGATTCCCTCAGGTGCGCCCCTTTTCTCTCAGGCGTCTGCAAGAAGAACTGCTCTGGGCCGCACATCAGGGCGTCTCGGAAATCTACTTTGTCGACCCCTGCTTTACACGAAGAAAAGATTTTGACGCCCTTCTGGAAGCCATTCAAAAGGCTCGTCACCTTCACGCATTTACCTTCCAATGCGAAGGCAATGCGGAAGATATATCCCCGGCCCTTGCCGATGCTCTAGCTCAAGCAGGGCTCACCCAAATGGAGGTGGGACTGCAAACCATAAACCCCAAAGCCTTGGCCAGAATTCGCCGCCCCTTCAATCGAAAGCGTTTCGTGGATGGAGTTCGAGCGCTTCGCCTAGCGGGGATTCAAGTCATGGTGGACATTATGCTGGCACTTCCGGAAGATTCCCTAGACGATGTCAAGAAAACCATCGATTTTGTCGTAGACCAAGATCTTTACGATGAACTGAGTGTCTACACGTTGAGCCTTCTTCCGGGTACAGAGTTGCGTCGACAAGCCGAAAACCTCGGCATCGTCTATCACCCGGCACCTCCGTACCATGTGTTGCAAACGCCGCATATGAGCCCGACAGACATTCGGCGTGCCTACGAATATGCAGAAGAAGCAACTGGTGTCGATTTTTTCCCTCCAGACCTGCCCCCTTTTCTGGATCCACCGGAAATCCATCGTCATGGCCCCTATATCACAGCTTTTCCTGTGGAAAAAACCCAAGAGCTTTTCCTCCGGTCCCACCCCGTGCCTCACAATCCTGTCCAGGACCCTTTCGGTTTGGTAGGCCAAGCCCTTACGGTGTACGTCAGCCGGCACACGGCGCACTTTTTGGAAGAATCCAGCATAAAAAGAATTTTTGCCGAAATTTTTGAGAAAAATCCGTGGAGCCTCTTAAGCTTAATGATTTCAGTCGACACCTCCAATTTCCCTTGGGCCGCCGTGTTTAGCCTGGCCTACCAGGTGCTCAACGTTCGAAACCATGTGATGGACCGGGAGGACTTTTCCACATTGGATCCTGTGAAGTCCGTTCAAATCTTCGCCCTTCTGCCGGTTCGTGCTTCTCAAAGAACCCTCGTGCGCTTTCCCGTGGTCGCCCCATCGGTCATAGAGGGTCATCTCGCTGCCACGGCACCGACAGCCGATCAGGCATGGGTGGCGGTCCCCGAAAACATGTCACGTGAAGAGGAAACGTTATGGTTGGAGGCCATCTGGCCCTGGTGTCCTCCGCATATTCAGCGCATGCGTCTAGGAGATGCGGCAACTGGCTCTTAGCAGCATGTGGAAAAAGAATTCCCCCTTCAATAGGGGCTCTGAAAGCTTGCTCGGTTCTTCCCGAGCAAGCGCCGTAATCTTACGGGATTTTCTTGGATGCTGTTTCGAGAAAGCCAAAAACCAATTCCGCTACTTTTTTCCCTGAAAGAAGCATGCCTCCAAAGATCGGTCCCATGCGAGGTCCACCAAAGGTTGCGTTGGCGGCCATTCCCGCCACGAAAAGGCCGGGAAACACTTCGCGAGTGTTTTCAATGGTCAACCTTTCGGCCTCATCGGACCACATGGATTTTTCCCCTTCAATGGCGCCGCTGGGAGTCTTCAGCTTTCCGGGTACTTTTTTCTGCACCACTTTGACCACCTCCGTGTCATGCCCTGTAGCGTCGATCACAGCCCGCGCACGAATCGCCAGGGGGTCCACATGCAAGCCGGCCATTTCTACCGCCGTCCAATTGATGACAAGACCGACGATACCCTCCGGGCGCATCACCACGTCTTCGACCGTCACTGCGTTGAAGATAGGCGCCCCTGCCTTTAAGCATCGTGAGGTGAGGGTTGAAGCGGTTTCCACGGCATCCGCCGTGTAATATCCTTCCTCATAAAGGCGCGTGCTGACCCCCAGTTCTTCCAGCACATGACGGGCTTCTTCCTGCACCACAATTTCGTTGAAAAGCATGCCTCCTCCCCACATACCCCCACCTACGCTGAGCTTCCTTTCAAAGACGGCCACCTTTCTTCCTGCGGAAGCCAGACAATAGCCGGCCACGAGACCTGACGGTCCCGCTCCCACGATGGCAACATCCAAGTCCAAAATGCTTTTGATCTTTTCGAAGTATCGGTCGATGATGGCTTTCGTGATAATCCTTTCATCCAAAGGCATGGCTCTCTCCCTCTCTTGGTTCCTCTGTTGCGGAAACCGCCAATTTCACGGCACACAACTTTCCACACATGGTGCACGCTTGTCGATCCTTCGTCACTCGCAAGCGACGTTTGACCATATCGGGGTCCAGTGCCAGAGTGATCATTCCTTCCCAATCTAAAGTGCGACGGCATTGGGACATCGCTTTATCTCGTGCCAAAGCCTGCGGAAGACCCTTGGCCAAATCGGCGATATGGGCAGCGATGCGCGCCGCCATGACACCTTGGTACACATCGTCCTCATTGGGCAGTCCCAAGTGTTCCGCCGGTGTGACATAGCACAGGAAATCCGCTCCCGCCGCTCCAGCCAAAGCTCCGCCGATGGCCGCGGTGATATGATCGTAGCCCGCAGCGATATCTGTCGGTAGTGGACCAAGGACATAGAACGGAGCCCCCTGACACAGTTTCTTCTCCAGCTGGACGTGCGACTGAATGTGTTCCAAGGGGACATGACCCGGCCCTTCGATCATAACCTGCACCCCTCTGGCACGAGCCCTTTGGGCCAACTCGGCCAGGATTAAAAGTTCTTCAATTTGAGGGCCATCGATGGCATCCGCGATGGCTCCAGGACGAAACCCGTCGCCGAGGCTCAGGGTCACATCGTGCGCATGGGCAATATCCAGCAGGGTGTCAAAATCTTCGAAGAGTGGGTTCTCCTTCCGATTGCGGCGCATCCAAAACAGAAGAATGGAGCCTCCACGACTGACACAAGGCATGATTCTTTCAAAATGCTCCAATTTCTTGGCCGAAGCCCTCGTCACGCCGCAATGAACCGTGATGTAGTCCACGCCCTGGCGGCATTGGCTTTCAATACCGGCAAAGAGATCGTCCGGGTCCATTTTTTCCAAAGGCATACCATGCCGAACCATCTCCGTGGCCACAGCATAGATGGGCACGGCCCCAACCATGGTCCCCGCCTCCTGAAGATACATGGCTCGCAAGGCATCCAAATCCCCTCCCGTGGATAGGTCCATGACCGAATCCGCTCCAGCCCCAATCGCCGCAGCCAGCTTACGACGTTCCAGCTCCATGTCCGCGCATTCTCCGCTGGCCCCCAAGTTGGCGTTGACCTTTGTGAACAAACCTTGACCAATGGCGCGCACCGTTTTGAATTCGTGATGGATGTTTTTAGGCAAAACGGCAAGGCCTTTGGCGATCAAATCTCGAAGTTCTTCCGCAGTGACCGGTTCGGCTTCCGCGGCACGTCGCATGGCATCCGTGACGATTCCGGCCTTTGCATAATCAAGTTGTGTCACCATAGTCTCCTCCTCTGGGCGGTGGAGGAGGGGAGGCAGTACGTCGGAGACCCTGGAATACGGAGCAGCATAAAGAAAGCCGCCTGAACGGCGGCCGGCGGGATTCCGATGAGGAGCTCCGTTCGCCAATCCCTCCGCCAGCATGACCTGGATCAGGTTCAAGGGGTACCTTCTCAGCCCTCACCTTTCTCGAGGACGCCCCCTGGCGATCATGAGTTAACTAACAAATTAAATGGAATGAATCAAATACAAACTTCTTCCTGGATCGCCGTATCTTTCTGATCTTCGCAAGATGCCAAAGCAACACCGGCGTCCTTGAGAGCTCTGGCCATAGCCTTTTTGTGAACGTGACCCGCGAAGTGGACGGGACTCTTTCCATACAGAGGGTCCCATCCAGAAGGATCGGCTACGCAGAAATACTGAACTTCCAGTCCATAACGGACAGGAGCCTCCTCCACGCGGCACCCTTGCATTTTTCGCGCAGCTTCCCACGTGGCGCCACACGGTGCTCCACGACGCACCAAAACTCTTTGGATGCGCCCGTTTTCCAAAACCACCTCAATTTCCGGAGCTCCGAAACGTTCTTCGTATACCCCCAGCCGACCCGGCCGAGAAAGGCCGCAGCAGGTGGGAGGTGTGTAAACTCCAGCTGCTTTAACCTTCTTTCCGGAGGCGACTACGGGAATATGAAGCGCCGCACATTTCTTGGCTAGATCCTCGGACAAATCCGGGTGTTTGAGATAGTCCAAGACCAGATCCGCATCCAAGACCTCGGGCAAATAGGGCTGGGTATCATCCAGGACCGAGGGAAGCATTTCATCGATATTGACGATCTGAATCTCGTAAAGGCCGTCGCCGTATCTCCGAACGCCTGCGATCTTAGGTTCCCCGCTGCCCTTTTGCTGGAAAACCAGAATTTTTTGCGGCCTTTTCATGACACCTCCGTCCCGTGCCCCTTGTTCAGGGATTTTTCAATCTTGGCCCAGGTATCTTTTAAGGAAACAATACGATTGAACACCAAACGGTCAGGATTGGAGCTTCGCGTATCGACACAAAAATAGCCAAGTCTCTCAAACTGGTACTGTTTTCCCAAAGAGGCGTTACGTAGGCTGGGCTCCACACGACAATCTTCAAGCACTTCAAGGGAATTTGAATTAAGGTAATCCAAAAAGGTTTTTCCCGGTTCTGTATCACTAGGGTTTTCTTTGGTGAAAAGACGGTCGTAAAGGCGCACTTGAGCCGTCAAGGCGTGGCGTGCCGAAACCCAGTGAATGGTTCCTTTTACCTTGCGGCCGTCAGGAGACCATCCGCCACGTGTGGCTGGATCGTACGTGCAGTGAATTTCCTTAACCTCTCCCGTGTGAGAATCCTTCACCACGTCCACACAGGTCACGTAGTAGCCGTAACGCAGCCGAACTTCCCGGCCTGGAGCCAGGCGAAAATACTGTTTCGGCGGATCTTCTCTAAAATCGTCGCGTTCAATGTAAAGTTCTCGGCAAAAAGGAACGGTTCGAACCCCCATGGAAGGATCTTCAGGATTGTTTAAGGCTTCCAGTTCTTCGGTTTTGTCTTCAGGGTAGTTCACGATAACCATCTTAAGAGGGCGCAGAACCGCCATCACTCGTGGCGCCCTTTTATTAAGATCCTCGCGCACGCAATGTTCCAACAATGCCACATCCACCACACTGTCCCTTTTCGCCACACCGATAAGTTCGCAAAACCTACGAATGGACTCCGGCGTGTACCCCCGGCGCCGTAAGCCGGAAATAGTGGGCATGCGTGGGTCGTCCCAACCTTCCACCACGCCTTCCTGGACCAGCTGAATCAGTTTGCGCTTACTCAGAACCGTGTAGCTCAAATTAAGGCGAGCGAACTCTATCTGCTGAGGGTGGTAAACCCCCAATACATCTAAGAACCAATCGTACAGAGGACGATGATCTTCAAATTCCAGGGTGCAGATGGAATGGGTGATACCCTCGATGGAGTCACATAGGCAGTGGGCGAAATCGTACATGGGATAAATACACCATGTATCCCCCGTCCTGTGATGGGACGCTTTCTTAATACGATAGATCACAGGATCACGCATATTGATGTTCGGTGAAGCCATATCAATCTTGGCTCTCAAAACATGCTGTCCCTCGTCGAACTCACCGGCCCGCATGCGCTGAAAAAGATCCAGGTTTTCTTCCACCGATCGGTTCCTGTAAGGGCTGTTTTTTCCCGGTTCGGTGAGGGTTCCTCGATACTGACGAATTTCCTCGGTGCTCAAGCTATCCACATAAGCTTTTCCGAGACGGATAAGTTGCACCGCGTATTCATAGAGCTGCTCAAAGTAATCCGATGCGTAATACAGACGATCCCCCCAGTCGAATCCCAGCCAGCGCACATCTTCTTGAATGGATTCGACGTATTCCACATCTTCCTTGGCGGGATTGGTATCGTCAAAGCGCAGGTTACACAACCCCTTGTATTCCAAGGCCAATCCGAAATTCAGGCAGATGGACTTGGCGTGACCGATATGCAGATATCCGTTGGGTTCGGGAGGAAATCGCGTATGGACACGTCCACCGTATTTACCCGTTCTCAGGTCTTCTTCAATAATTTCTTTGATAAAGTTGGAAACAGTCGGAATCTCTTTGCCTTTATTCATAATGCCCTCATGAAGAACAAACCGCCTCTAAGAGATTAGAGTCTCCAGACCATAGAAAAAATTTCCAAAAAGCTGCCACAATCAAGGCATGAGAAATCTTCCCTTCCTTAACCAAGCCGGGAACATCCTTCAAAGCATGCACCACCACCTCGATATCTTCCATGGCATCGAGATCAGGGTCTGTGTGAGGAACGGCATGCAAAGCGACAAAGGTGTAACACCGGTTGTTTTGAATGGCCGGATTGGGAAAAGTGTAGCCGAGATCCACGAAAGATTGAGCGGTATAACCCGTTTCTTCAATCAATTCGCGTCGTGCCGCCTGTTCCACGCTGTCTCCCGCCTCTACCACACCCCCCGGAATTTCCAAGGTCACTTCTCGAACACCGTGGCGCCATTGGCGTACGAAAACCACATCTTTTTGAGGTGTAATGGGTATGACATTCACCCAATCGGGAGCTTCTAGAACGTACACGGGATGTTCCTTTCCGGTTCTTGGGGAAACCACATGGTCCCTGCGAAAGCCGAAAAGGGATGTGCCGTCAAGGCGTTCACTGCCTAACACCTTCCACGGCCGCACTCCCATCCCACTCCTCCCGTTTTGTTTAGCCGCCGAAGTTATGTGGAACCCATGAAAGTTAAAAAGCTTTTCACGGCTCAGATCTCAACCACGTGGCAGACCACCACCAAATCACCCGGCGGAAAACCCGGGCGAAGGCAATCCCCCGCCGCAGGAATTCTCACCCGCATTTCATGGACACATCCCGGCGGGATCACCACGGTCACGCTGCACAATTCCAAAATCTCTCCGGTCCCGCCGCAGCGTTCACACGAATGAGCGGCCGCTCTATGGCCGTTTTGGGCACAATTCGGACAGAAGACACTGCGCTCATAAGATATTTTTTCATGCGTTCCCGAGACGGCTTTGTTTCTCGGAATCTCCAGATCAAAGCGAAGGTCCACACGGGGTTGACACATTTCATGCCGAGGGACTCCCCCCACAAGGTCATGCAAGGCTTCAAAGACGGCTTCACCGACTCCGCATGACCACTGAAACACGTACTTTTTTGAGCCATTGTTTCGGTCCCCGTAACCGCAACGAAGATCATAGAGCCGCCGCTTTTCCGGATCTGAAAGCACCTCGTAAGCATCACGTAGACGCCGAAACTTTTCCGCAACGTCGGCACATCCGGGGTTCACATCAGGATGCCAGCGCAGAGCTTGACGACGAAAGGCTCCTTTGATCTCCTCCAGGGACGCCTTGGTCGACACGCCTAGAATGCTATAATAGCAGCGTTCCATAAATCTCTTATCCTTCGTCGCGCCTGTGCGGGCCTGTCGTAAGCCCTTCAGTAGTCGACACCGCCAAGCGGAAGGATCATAGTGCGGCTGATTCACGAAGACAAGCCGCAACTCATGGAAAGGATACGCTGAGTCGATGGTGGCCAAGACCTATGCCTTTGGAGTCGTAGGAATTCAAGCCTTTTTGGTAGAAGTGGAGGTGGATGTGGCCTCCGGGCTTCCCTCTTTCACCGTGGTAGGGCTTCCCGACAGCATTGTTCGGGAAAGCAAAGAGCGGGTAAAGAGTGCCTTGCTTAATTGCGGCTATCCTTTTCCCATGGACCGAGTCACGGTGAATCTGGCCCCCGCCCACTTGCGCAAGGAAGGAGCCGCCTTTGATCTACCCATCGCCGTAGGGGTTCTGGCGGCTTCAGGCTTTCTGGATCCTGTCGCGGTGGCTCGGCCCATATTTCTTGGGGAGCTTTCCTTGGATGGTCGTATCAAGGCTGTCACGGGATGCCTTCCCATGGCCATTCGAGCCCGAGAGGTGTGCCGAGAGGCGATGATCGTTCCCGCCGAGAACGCCCCGGAAGCCGCTATCGTTGATGGAATAGAGGTTTTTCCTGTCAATCATCTGGCCGAGGTGGTGGAGCATTTTCGAAACGCTCGGCCTCTGGCCAAAATGGAAGTATCCGCGACCGATTTTTTCTCTACGCACGATGAAGAATCTCTGGATCTGGCGGACGTCAAGGGGCAAGAGTATGCCAAAAGAGCTTTAGAAGTGGCTGCGGCGGGTTCACACAATCTTTTGTTGATCGGCCCTCCGGGTTCCGGCAAGACGATGTTGGCGCAACGTCTTCCGACGATTCTTCCCCCTTTAAGTTTGGAAGAATCCTTGGAAACATCCCAGATCTACAGCGTGGCAGGACTTCTTCGTGATCAGCCTTTGATTGCACGCCGCCCCTTTCGTCATCCTCACCATACCATCTCCGACGCAGGACTCATCGGTGGGGGTCATGTGCCTCGTCCCGGAGAGGTGAGCTTGGCTCACCATGGCGTTCTTTTTTTGGATGAATTTCCTGAATTTCGTCGAAACATTTTGGACTTGTTACGCCAACCTTTGGAAGACGGCCAAGTAACCATCGCACGAGCCTCCATGACCCTGACCTATCCGGCTCGGTTCACTCTTGTGGCCGCCATGAACCCTTGCCCATGCGGGTTTGCCGGAGATACCAAAAAACCTTGTCGGTGTTCGTCATTGGAAGTTCAGCGTTATCGTAGCCGCATCTCGGGGCCTATTCTCGACCG
Source organism: Desulfosoma sp. (assembly GCA_037481875.1). NCBI lineage: Bacteria > Pseudomonadati > Thermodesulfobacteriota > Syntrophobacteria > Syntrophobacterales > Syntrophobacteraceae > Desulfosoma > Desulfosoma sp. Next base: position 27,018 of record JBBFKY010000006.1, read on the forward strand.
CATCGACTTGCATGTAGATGTTCCCGCTGTGGCGGTGGAAGATTTACATGGATCCGATAGGGCCGAGCCGTCACGAGTGGTACGCCAAAGGGTGATGGCGGCTCGAGAAAGACAAAGGGCTCGGTTTGGCAAGACCGGCATTTATGCCAACGCCGCTATGGGCCCTAAGGACGTAGAACGCTATTGTGCCATCGATTCCAAGGGCAAACGACTCCTTCACGAAGCGATGGACACCCTGCACCTGAGCGCTCGAGCTTACCATAGGATTCTCAAGGTCGCTCGAACCATCGCGGACCTGGAAGGAAGCGACACCGTGTACACCCATCATCTTCTTGAAGCCGTCCAATATCGAACCCTGGATCGGACCTTTTGGATATAAACGAAAGATTCCTGCTTTCCCCTGAAGCGGAAGTTGGCTAGTGTAGAGAGTTGCAAGAGGAACCTTGAAAAGAGCTTAAGAAATTGAAAGCGATTCGACCATGGAGCACCGTAATAGAAGTTCCACCAAGCATGCCAAGCATGGATTGTCTTCGGTAAAACGACCGCCTCGGGCAGGAAAAATCCTCGGCGCCGTCGCCGTTCTGCTGATTCTCGGCATCTTGGGCGCACTTGCGGGAGCCGCAGCCTACTTTCAATTGGAACGATCTCTGCCCAGCATTCAGTCTTTGCGCGATTACCGTCCGGCAATCGTCACCACCATGTATGCCGCGGACGGCACGGTGATCGGCGAATTTGCCGCTGAACGTCGATATGTTCGATCTCTTGGAGAAATTCCCCGGCACGTCATCTTAGCCTTTCTCGCCGCTGAAGATGCCAAGTTTTACGAACATAAGGGTTTGGATTTCGGGAGCATCCTGCGTGCCATGATCAAAAATATCGAGGCGGGAGGCATCGTTCAAGGCGGTAGCACCATTACGCAGCAGGTCGTGAAAACGCTGCTGCTATCCCCGGAACGCACATGGGTGCGGAAAATCAAGGAGGCCATTTTGGCCTACCGCATTGACCGTTCCATGACTAAGGACGAAATTCTTTACCTTTACCTGAACCAAATCTATCTGGGCTCAGGAGCTTACGGTGTGGAAGCTGCAGCACGTACCTATTTCGGTGTAAGCGCTCACGAATTGACCCTCGCTCAAGCGGCCCTGCTGGCAGGATTGCCCAAAGCCCCAAGCCGGTACAACCCTTTTCAGAACATGGGCAAGGCCTTGGAACGTCAGCAATACGTCCTGGATCGTATGGTGGAAGTGGGGTTCCTGTCCCAAGAAGATGCCTTGCGAGTGCGTCAGGAACCTTTGCATCTCGTGGAATCCTCCCAGGAGTCCTCTTACCCCATGAACAGCTTTACCGAGGAAGTTAGGCGGCTCTTGGAACAAAAATACGGCGCTCGAATGCTTTACCGAGAAGGCCTATCCATACACACCACCATGGATGTACGAGCCCAGCGCCTTGCTGAAAAAGCTCTCTTGGAAGGGCTTCGCCAGCTGGACAAAAGACATGGCTATAGAGGTCCTCACGGGAGGGTGGCAGAGGCCGAAATGGCTGAGTTTTCCCAAGGTTTGAATAAAAAGTACCCGCAGCCGAAACCGGGGGATGTGGTGGAAGCCGTTGTTGTGGGCTGTGACGCGAAGGAGCGCACTTGTCGCGTCCATCTCGGACCTCAACGAGAAGCTGTGCTCCCACTTAAAACTGCAAAATGGGCCTCCGGATATTTTGCTTCCCGCAAGCAGCTTTTTTCCAAAGGGGATCTCCTGTGGGTTCGTGTGGAAGCTCAAGGCTCTGACACCACACCATGGACAGTTTCCTTGGAACAAGAACCTCAGGCCGAAGGTGCCTTGCTGGCTATGAATCCTCAGACGGGACAAGTGGTGTGCATGGTCGGCGGGAAGGATTTTTCCAGGAGCCAATTCAACCGAGCGACACAAGCCTATCGGCAACCGGGATCGGCGTTTAAACCCATCATTTATGCCACAGCCTTGGAAAAAGGTTATACGGCGGCCTCCATGCTCATTGATTCACCCATCGTCAAAGAGGACCCGAGCTTGATTGGTCCGTGGAAACCCGCCAACTACGACAACGCTTTTTGGGGCCCCATCACGCTTCGTGACGCTTTGATTCATTCACGCAACGTTGTGGCCATCAAGCTCTTGGAAAATGTGGGCATTCATGATGTCCATGAAACTGCACGGCGCTTGGGGATACGTTCCCCACTCACCCCAACCCTGTCCCTAGCTTTGGGTTCTTCAGGGGTCAGTTTGTGGGAACTGGTCACTGCCTATTCGGCTTTTGCCGCTCAGGGCATGCGAGTGGAACCTTATTTGGTGGAAGCGGTCTACGACCGAGACGGCCGGCTTCTGGAAAAACACCAGGTCCGGCAGGAACGGGCCTTGTCGCCGCAAACGGCTTACATTCTCACGGATATTTTGCAGGGGGTGATCCGTGAAGGCACCGGGCGTTCTGTTCAGAGCATCAATAGACCTGCTGCGGGAAAAACAGGAACCACCAATGAACTGAAAGATGCATGGTTCGTGGGTTATACACCGGAGCTGTTGACCGGGGTGTGGGTGGGCCATGACGATCACCGCCTTTCTTTGGGACCCAAAGAAACCGGAGGCAGAGCCGCCGCGCCCATCTGGCTTTCTTTTATGCAGGAATATCTGCGAGACACGCCTGTGGAAAACTTTCTTGTTCCTGAAAACATCGTTTTTGCCAAAGTACCGAGAAGAAACGACGATTCTCAAGCCCCGGGAAACCGTGAGGCCTTTGCCGCCTTTGTCGAGGGCACGCAACCGTCGGTCTCCAGGGACATGTCATCGACGCAAGGGTCCTACGACGAGAAAGCCGGCGAAACCACTTCCGGTTCTTTCTTTAAATCCGATCTCTTTTGGGGCAACAATTAAAATCAACTATGTTGGAAAACCTTTCCCTGGAGTCTTTTTTCGCCCCGAGCGGCGTGCTTTCCAAAGCGTTGCCTCGCTATGAATCCAGACCCAGCCAGGTGGCTATGGCAGAAGCCGTATGGCAAAGCTTTATGGAGGGTGTTCCTTTGGTGGTGGAAGCCGGGACCGGTACCGGTAAAACCTTTGCGTACCTTATTCCGGCGCTTTTGAGCGGCCGCAAAACCGTGGTTTCCACAGCCACTAAATCTCTTCAAGACCAGATTTTGGACAAAGATGTTCCTCTTCTAAAGCGGCATTTTTTCCCAAAAGCCCGTGTGTGTTCCCTCAAAGGCCGCAAGAACTATCTGTGCCTTCGTCGGTTCAAAGAATTTGCTTACCAGCCGTCCTTTTTGAATCCTCAAGAAGCCAGCCTGTTCGGGGCCTTGCACCAATGGGCGGCTCAAACCAAAACCGGTGATCGCTCCGAACTGGATTGGCTTCCGGATCATTACCAAGCCTGGAACGAGATCACTTCAGGAGGGGAACAGTGCCTGAATCAGCAATGCCCTCATTACGCACAGTGCTTCGTTCAAAAAAGCCGGATGCAAGCGGCCAAAGCCGACCTTCTCATTGTCAACCATCACCTGTTTTTCGCCATGATGAACCTCGAAGAACGCGGTTCCGTGGATTTGCTCTCATCGTTTTCCGCTGTGATTTTTGATGAAGCCCATCATGTGGAAGATGTGGCTGCATTGTTTTTTGGACATGAATTTTCCAGCTGGACTATCACGGAATTCACTCGAGATCTCCTTCGAGCCGCCGCACATTCTAAAATCTCCACACAGCTTCGAAAGGAGGTCGCCTCGGCATGTGAGAGGCTCGCGCACCACACTAAGGAAATCGCCAAAAGCCTGAGTTCCGTCGCCACAAACCTCAATGTCCGACAGAGCCTCAATCTCTCCGATTCCAAGTCCGCTTTTCCAAAAAGTGCGGGGGCTCTTCGGGATGCTTTGGAAAATCTTGTCCCTCTGGTCCAGCAGCCAGCCAATGCATCCCCCCTTTGGGCTTCTCTTGAATCGAGGTGCACGGCTCTAGCATGGAAACTGGGTCAATTCCTCACTCAGGAAGATCCCGGCCTTGTTTACTGGTTTGAAATCTACGGTCATGTCTCAGGGTTCACCTTGCGGGCCACACCCTTGGAGGTGGCCCCCCTTCTCTTTGAAAAGGTTTTTAGCCAAAAGAAAAACGTCGTGCTGACCTCCGCGACACTGGCGACCGTGGAAAACCAACATCCCAACTTTCGCTACGCTCGGGAACGTTTGGGGGTTCCTGAAGAGGCCCGCGAGCTTTTCGCACCATCTCCCTTTGACTTTGAAAACCAGGCGGCACTTTACATTCCCAAACCGTTTCCTTTGCCTCATGAAGACCGCTTTTGCCAGGCTATGGCCGAAGAAGCTCTTAAAATTCTGCAAAAAACACAGGGTCGTGCTCTTTTTCTGTTTACCAGCTACCGAAACATGCATGATACACACGACCTTCTTGTGGACCGAATCCCTTTCACGCTTTTGTGCCAAGGAGAAAGACCCAAGAGAAAACTGCTTTCTCAGTTCATAGAGGATACCCACTCGGTTCTCTTGGCAACCTATTCCTTTTGGGAAGGAATCGACGTGCCAGGGCCTAGTCTCAGCTGCGTTCTGATCGACAAGCTTCCCTTTGAGGCTCCGAACGACCCTATCACTGCATCAAGGGTGGAACGCCTTACCCTAGCCGGTCACAATGCATTCTATCGCTACCAGGTTCCTCGAGCCGTGCTGCAGCTTAAACAGGGCTTCGGCCGTCTTATTCGAACTCGGCGTGACAAAGGTATTCTGGTTCTCTTTGACACGAGAATTTTAAACAAACCGTACGGGCGCATCTTTCTGGATAGTCTTCCTGCCATGCCTCTTGTCCATCGACTCGATGCCATTCCAGAGCGTCTTCTGTCCCTGGAGGATGCCAATGAGGCCACCTTTCGCCCTTCATCCTTGCCGTTTTGAACTGTTTATCCGGAAGCCCTTTTCTGAAGGGATTTGTCCATGGGATCGTGGGCGCCCAGCCCCCACAATGAGCGGCCAAGAGGCGTCTCCAAGAAAAGACACAGTTACAGGTTTGTCAGGGGCGAGGCGGCGCCTCGCCCCCTACCTTGGAATGGCATTAAAGACCTTGGTATGGCGAGTTCTCGAACACGCTCCTACCGCCTATCCTTGCCACTGAGTATTGGTTATACTTTTGTCAAAAGCCTTACCGAAGACGCCAGAAACAATTCGGCTCTCAGGTATGCATTGGGTGGAAAGGAGGGGATCTTATGGCGGCTTACAATCACAGATGTTTCCTTCTGGCCGTGGACGCATCGGAGCGCTGTTTTGGAGCGGCCAAGCGCTTCGGCCAATTTTTCAAGGATCGAAGGGATTGTCATTGGACGATTCTCCACTGCGTCCAACAGCACCTCATGTTGTATCCGGGCGAACTCTGGGATGCCGAAACTTCCCTACGGATTGCCAAAACAACTCAGGAAAAGATTTGTCAAAGCATCACCAATCGGTACCGAGAAGCCTTTGTGGAACTCGGGTTTGACGAGGCGAACATTGAGACTCTGTGCCGACTGGACACTTGGGATCCAGCCCAGGAAATCATCAAAGTGGCGGGAGAGAGAAAATTTTCGTCGATCGCGGTCGGTCGTCGAGGCTTGTCCCCTGCTGAAAACATTCTTATCGGAAGCGTCTCTTCCCGCGTAGTACACTATGAAGAACACCGAACGATTTGGATTATGGACCCGGATGCCCCTTCCACAGGCCATGTACTGATCGCTGTAGAATCGCATCCTGAATGCCGAGCCTTGACTTATTACGTCGGCGAGTGGATCGCTCCCATACCCAATAAGCGTTACACCTTCTTGCACATTCTGCCGCCTGTTCCGCCAGCTCTTTGGGATGACGGGCATATTTTGGATGAGCAAGAGCGGGCGGCACGGCTAACATGGAAACGTCATTGGGAGGAAGAAAGACGGGGTCAGGTGGATCAATTCATGGATGAAGCTCGAGAGGTTTTGCGTTCGCAGGGTATTTCGGAAAACGCTATTGAGTGCCGTGTCGTTCCTTTGCAAAAAGGTGTGGCCCGCGATCTGCTCGCCCATATCGACAGCGGCCAATATGAAGTCGTGGTGATGGGCAAACGTAGTCTTCGCGAGAAAAAACCCTTTCTTGTGGGCAGCCACGCCAACAAGGTGCTTCAGCATGCTCGAGGGGTGCATCTTTCCCTTGTGGGCAGGGCGTGCTGAAGGCTTTAGGATCGGTCCTTGACAAGAAGGCTTCAGTGCTCATAATGCCCGAGACTGCGCATGCTTACTAAGGAGGGGATCGTCGTGAATCATCGTATGTTCCGCTGGTTGCTCAATCTCTATCCACCCTATCTTGGAGCCGGCGTCCGTGTGCGACGTGTTTCACAGGATTTTCGAGAAATCTTTGTGGAAATGCCGCTTCGGTTTTTCAATCGCAATTACGTGGGCACGCATTTCGGCGGCAGCCTTTATGCCATGGTCGATCCTTTTTACATGCTCATGCTCATGAAAAACCTTGGTCCCAACTACATCGTGTGGGACAAAGCCGCCACCATCGATTTTGTCAAACCCGGCCGAGGAACCGTGCGAGCGCATTTTAAGCTTGAGGAAAAGGTTTTGGAAGAAATAAAAGAAAAAGTCAAAGATGGTGGAAAGTATCAACCCACCTTTACGGTCCAGGTTTTGGACAGCCAAGGCGATGTGGTGGCTCGTGTGGAAAAAGTTCTGTATGTGAGAAAAAAAACCTAAGGCTCGAAGGACCTGTGGGAGGGAAGGGCCCCTCGAACCGCCGGTCCTCCGCAGCGTGCATCAAGGAAAGGAGGGGACAAGCGTCGGTTTTGGTTTCAAGCAGATTTTCTTGTGAATGCGGCCGTTCGTTTTCTCATCGGGACAAGTCTTCCGTGCGACAGCTCATGCTCAATCTGGAGTGGAAAATCCATGACAAGCAGAACCAAAAGGATTCGTCTCAGCGAAGCCGCCGAAATCATCAAAGACGGCACACTTCTGACCTTTTCCGGCTTCACCATTTGGCGTCGCCCTTGCGCGCTGGTCTATGAACTCATTCGCCAAAAACGTCGACATCTCCATTTGATCGAGGTCAATAGCGGCCCGCACTCGGAGTTTCTTATCGGTGCAGGGTGCGTGGATGTGTGGGAATCCTGCTGGATCGGCCACGAGATTTACGGTAAGTACGGAGCCAACCTTGCTAGGCGGGTTCGTCAAAAGGAAATTATTTACGAAGATTACAGTCATGCCGAAATGACCTTTCGATTTCAGGCCGCCGCTGCCGGCATGCCCTTCATGGCTACCCAAACTTCCCTCGGGACCGACATTCATAATCCCGACTATGACATGCTGGGACGAGCCGGTCTGAGAAACGGTAAAAATCCCAAGATTCCCCGTCAGAAATACCATGTGATCGACGATCCCTTTTTTGGTGACGGCCAACAAATCTTGGTTCCTGCAGCCAAAGTGGACGTGGCCGTCCTGGCTGTTCAACAAGTGGGAGATGAAGGCACGGTGCGCATTGCAGGTCAATTCTTTACGGACCCTGAAGTGGCCCGTGCGGCGGACGTTACCATTGCCATCGCCGAAGAAATCGTCCCCGAAGAGTACCTGCGTCATGAATCTCATCTCAACAAGATTCCCAGCTTTCAGGTGGACTACATCGTGGAATGCCCTTGGTGTGCTCATCCAACAGGTATGTTTCGCTTCTACGATGTGGACGGAGAGTTTTTGCGCAACTTTTACGTGCAGACACGAAGCCAGGAAGGGTTCAACGAATTTGCCAAGGAGTGGATCTTTGGCATGAACCACGACGGCTACCTGAACAAACTCGGGGTGCCTCGACTCGCCCGCCTGAAAGCCAATACGGTTCTCAACTACAGCACACGCGTTGAACGGGGACGAAAGTAAGGGGGAATCTGCTATGAAAGATATGAAGCAGCTGGCCCAGCCCGGCGAATATACCCTTGGGGATCTTATGACTGTGGCTGCGGCACGGGAAGTCAAAGACAACGAAGTGGTTTTCGCCGGCACCGGCATGCCCATGATCGCTATTATGCTGGCCCAAAGAACCCATGCTCCGCGTCTTAAGCTTATTTTCGAAGCCGGGACTTTAGACGGCCGTCCCAAAGAATTGCCCACGTCGGTGGGAGACCCACGGTGTGAGGTGGGAGCCTCCGTGGCTTCGGGTCTCTATGAAGCTTTCAGTATCGCCCAGAGGGGCTACGTGGATCTGGGTTTTTTAGGCGGCGCCGAAATCGATGAGTATGGGAACGTCAACACCACCGCCATCGGCGATTATTTGAATCCGCTGCTTCGGCTCACAGGAAGCGGTGGCAATCCCGACATCAACTCTTTCGCGAAACGCACCGTCTATATCATGGTGCATGAAAAACGGCGCTTTCCCAAGAAGGTAAGCTACATCACCAGTCCAGGATGGCGTGTCAAGAAGTGGCCCTCCGGTGAATGGGTGCATCGCCGGGAACTCTACGGTGCGGCCTTTCGAGGCGGACCCAGTGCGGTCATCAGCACGGCCGGCGTTTTTCGCTTTGATGAACAAACAGGCCGCATGTACCTTGATACTTACCATCCAGGCATGAGCCCCGAAAAGATACAGGAAATGTGCGAGTTTGACCTGGACATTTCCCGTGTGAACGGAGAAACGGTGCCCCCGACTTACGAAGAAATTCATCTTATTCACAACGTTTTGGATCCCGAAGAAATTTTTTTGGCTAAACCTCGAAAGGATTGATCCTTTCAGGTACAAAAGTACATGGACTCGAAACAGAAAGAGCTTTCCTTCGGCCCGATCCGGCCGGGAAAGCTCTTGCTTTTTAGCAGCCTCACTTTCGGCTTTCCGACAATAAGGGCAGTCGAGGTTTTCCTGAAAACGCTGGTCTTTGGCACGCTCACTCTTCAGGCCGGACGTCGGCGCTTCCATGAAAAAAATCGGTTTTCGGACATGCTTGCGGCCGAAAAACTTCCTTTGCCCTAAGATTCCCTCCATGACAAAATCCAGTCTGTAAGAACGGCCGCTTGAAAAAAGATCATAGGTAGCGCTGCACCCCCTTGAAGGAAGTATGACGCACCCCACAGAGTCGGTGTTTGAGGAAAGGGGAAAAACCATGAGGATCGCCTACCTGATTGTGGCCTACAACAATCCACGACATTTTCCACGTCTTATCAGGGCCCTTGATAGGCCCAACTGCGCCTTTTTCGTGCACATCGACAAGAAATATGACATTAGCCCTTACAAGGCGGTTTCAAAATCCGATGTCATCTTTTCTCAAAAGCGTGTCCCCGTCTATTGGGGAGATTTCAGCACCGTGGAAGCCATTTTGATCGTCCTTCAAGAAGCTTTGGAAAACCCGCAAGGATTCCAAAGGTTCGTGCTACTGAGCGGCTCCGATTATCCTATCCGTTCGGCTCAGTGGATCGAACAATTCTTTGAAAAACACCCGGATACCGAATACATGAATCTTGTGCCCATGCCTTCCAAATCCCTTGGAAAACCTTTGACCCGTCTCACTTATTATCGGCCGAAACCAACCACTCCGTCCTGGATTCTCTTTGCAGCCAAAGCACTCATGAAGCTCGGCCTATGGCCGCGACGCAATTACAGAAAAGTTCTTGGAAATTTTCAGCCTTACGGAGGGTCCATGTTTTGGGCTTTGACCCGTGAAGCCGCGCAGTATCTTGTGGATTTTTTGAATCGACGCCCGGATTTCTTTGAATTTTATAGACACACCTATTGTCCGGACGAGATGATGTTACAGACCATTCTTGGTAATTCTCCCTTCGCCGCACGGACCCAAAGGAACCTTACCTATGCCGATTGGAGTGCCCGTGGTCGCAGCCCGGAATGGATACAGAGGAAACATCTGGAATTTTTCAGGTCCACGACACGGTTTCCAGACGATGATCCCTATGGGCCCGGAGAGATTCTTTTTGCACGCAAGTTTTCCGAGAATGCCGACGATTTGGTTCGAGAATTGGATCAAATCATCGTCGAAAGGGAAGCCTTGGAGGCAAAGGCGTGAACCCTTGTGAGGGAAAGAGTCGTCGGGGAGGAAAACGCGGCGGGGGAAGGAGGCCTTCGGGTCTCTCCCCCTTCCTCGACTTACAAGCACCACTTACCCGCCGGCTCATAAAGCTCGGCCCTTTGCGACTCTATGGAGTCACATCGTTTCGGGCCTGTTTGCCTATTCCACTTTGAAAAAGTTTTTCTTGTTGGCACCGCAGACGGGGCATCGTTCCGGAGGCTCATCAGCGATGGTGTAACCGCAGATGCGGCAGACAAACCAGTCCTTGACCGGAAAATTTTCAGGATCCTTCAAAGCATCTTCGTAAAGCTGCGCATGTATTTTCTCCACCTCGTTGGCATAGGTGAAACTGATCTCAGCTTGGCGCTCTCCCTCGGCCTTGGCGTCTTCGATCATTTGAGGGTACATGCTCTTGAACTCGTGGGTTTCCCCGGCGATGGCCTCTTGCAGGTTCTCCCGTGTGCTTCGAATGCCTTTGAGAACCCGCAGATGTTTATGGGCATGCACGGTTTCGGCGGCAGCCGCCGCTTCAAAGAGCTTGGCTACTCCCGGGTAACCTTCTTCTCGAGCCTTTTCAGCAAAGGCTAAATACTTGCGGTTGGCCTGGGATTCGCCGGCGAAAGCTTCCTTGAGATGCTTTTCGGTTTTGGACATTTGGGCCTCCTTCTGGCGTTTTGAGTGAATCAAGCGTTTTAATGTGTGCCTTCATAGGGTTCAAAGATCAACATGCTTAAAGTTAGGAACCCCCCCATACCCTGTCAATGTGCAGCAAGTTGCGAAAAAACGGGCAAGCATCTCAGTGTTTTCAGCAGCCGAAAAACCTTATAACATTCGTGGTGCCACCGAGTGCGGGCTCAGGCGGTGCGAGCTTTCTTGACAGGGCCGTCAAGATTTGAAAAGATCTTAGTGTTCCTCTTCCAGCGCTGAAGTCTCGCCATATTCGTATGAACGCTCATTCCAGCAGCTTTGTCTTGTGACATCGTTTTCTCATGGTGCGTTGGTGCAGCGTCTTTTGCAGTGAAAAACGCTGCCTGAAGAAGAAAACCTTCATGTCCACAAAGGGGAGGAAAGATTCATGGGCAAAGATCTGACTGTGGGAATGAAGAGGGAACTAACTTTGAAAACGCGCCCGGAACACTCCGCGCAACGTTTCTTTCACAACTTGCCGGATGTTTTCGCTACGCCGTTTTTGGGAGGTTTGATGGAACAAGTCTGCGCCGAATTGATCGATGAACATCTAGAACCTGGCATGCAGTCGGTGGGCATGTCCATGAATCTCAAGCACCTGGCTCCTACCCCTTTGGGCATGGAGGTCAAGGTGGTGGCCGAGATCACGGCCATTGAAGGCCGAAAAGTGATTTTTAGTTTAGAAGCCTTTGACGAAGTGGAAAAAATTGGAGAAGCAACCCACGAAAGATTCATCATCAAGGCCGATAAGTTCAACGTTCGAGTCCAGGAAAAAGCCCAGAAGATTTCCTCCTCATGAACAAAAAACGGAGGGCGCCATGGGATCTCATCAGATGGACGCTTTTTTTCGGCCACGCAGTGTGGCCGTCATTGGAGCCTCAGAAAGCCCTGAAAAATACGGAAACATTATTCTAAGAAACATCTTGAACGGTGGGTTTCGAGGCGCTGTGTATCCTATCAATCCCAAAAGTGAGACCATTCTGGGGCTACAGTGTTTTCGAAGTGTCAAGGATATTCCGGATACGGTGGATTTGGCAGTGGTGATCATTCCGGCACGTCTGGTGCCTCAGGCCATCACTGAATGCGTCGAGAAAGCTGTCAAAGGGGCGATCATCATCACGGGAGGATTCGGTGAGGCTGGACCGGAGGGAGAAGCCCTGCAAAGGCAGGTCGCGGACATCGCTCGAGCCGGCAATCTGCGTCTTATTGGTCCCAACTGTCAAGGGGTCAACAATCCTTATCACCCCTTGTGTGCTTCTTGGCCCTTGCTTCAGACACAAGGACACGTGGCCGTGATCAGTCAGAGCGGCACGGTAGGTGCCGCCATGATGGACTGGTTTTCCGATGAAGAACTGGGGGTTTCGTGTTTTGTAAGCCTGGGCAACCGTGCTGACGTGGATGAGACGGATCTGATTGAGTACTTCGAAAACGATCCCAACACACGGGTCATCGCTCTCTACGTAGAAGGTATCAAAAGGCCCGATGCCTTTCGAAAAACGCTCCAGATGTCATCCAAGCCCATGGTCGTTCTGAAAGCAGGGAGGACTCCCAAAGGAAGAGTGGCCGCCGAGTCTCATACCAAATCCTTAGCCGGAGTTGATGGCGTCTATGGGGCACTCTTTCAAAGTCACGGTGTGGTCCGTGCGGAAAATATTCAGGAATTTTATGATTTCGCAAAAGCCTTTGCCTATCTGAAGGAACCTGCGGGAAACCGTATCTTGTTTATCACCACATCGGGAGGCGCAGGGATTCTGGCTACGGACTGTGCGGAAAAGGAAGGGCTTGATGTGGCACCGCTTCCACCCGATTTGGCCGAAGCTCTGGAAGGCGTGATTCCGGCTCACGCCATTCGCGCCAATCCCTTGGACCTTACAGGGGACGCCAACGCCGCCATGTATCAAGCCGTGATGGAACGGGCTCGGCCCTATTACGACATTTTGGGGGTGATCTTCGGGGATCCCGTTGAAAACGCGGCCGATGTGGTCACACCGCAGGCGGATGAATTGGTGATTTTTTTGGGGGGCGCTGAAGTGGAAAAAGCGGAACGCCGAAAGATGCATCACAAGGGTGTTCCGGTTTTTCCCACCCCCGAACGGGGTGTTCGAGCCCTGGCACAGCGTCTTCCCAAAGCAAAGCGTATCAAGCCGGCTCGGACCACCTTTGTGGAAGGCCATGTGCAAGGCCGGGCGTCCAGTCTCAGCGAATCCCTTGCTTTTCTTGAAAAACACGGCTTTGAGTGTATTTGCCATCGTTTTGCCGAAAGTCCCGGCAAAGCTGTCCATGTGGCGCATCAATTGGGTTTTCCCGTGGCCCTCAAGATCGATTCACCGGACATTCTTCACAAATCGGACGTAGGAGGTGTGCGGTTAAATCTTCGATCCGGACAGGATGTTCGAGCGGCTTACGAAGGCATCATGAGCCGAGCCCGTCAGATGATGCCACAGGCTCGCATTCGCGGGGTCGTGGTCACCAGCATGGTGGCTTCAGGCCTGGAAGTTATTCTAGGCATGAATCGGGATCCCCAGTTCGGGCCCATTCTCATGTTCGGCTTGGGTGGTGTGACGGTGGAACTGTTTCGAGATGTTACCTTGAGGCTCCTTCCCATTCGTCGAGAGGATGCCTTTGCCATGCTGGAAGAAATTCAAGGGGCTCCACTCCTCAACGGCTACCGTGGAGCTCCGCCGGTTGATAAAAACGCATTGGTGGATGCCATCTTGAAGTTGGCCGAATTGGCCGAGTCCTACGAAAACCTTGTGGAAATCGACCTTAATCCTGTGTTTGCCTATTCGGAAGGCGTCCTGGTTGCCGACGCTCGCATCATCTGGAAATCATGAAAAGAGGAGGGTAAGCTTTTCCAATTGGTCAACAGGAAGCGGCTCGGGTAAACGTCCTCCAAAGATACACGCCGCCAGAAGACTTTTGGCGGCGTGTTCCAATTTCTCCAGTCGGTAATAAGCTTGGCGTATATCCCTGCCCATGGTAAGCGATCCATGTCGAGCAAGCAATACGGCTTGGTGAGCCTCCACAAAGGGCATGATGGATCGGGGAACCTCCTCGGTCGATGGAGTGGCGTAAGGGACCGTGGGAACAAGTCCAACGGTAACCCACACTTCCGGAAAAACGTCTGCGGGAAAATCAACTCCAGCCAAGGTCATGGCCGTGAGCAGGGGAGGGTGCGCATGAACCACCGCGTGCACATCCGATCGCCTTTCGTACACGAGAAGATGCATCCGCCATTCGCTGGAAGGTTTTCCATCCCCTGAAATCACAGCACCTGTCTCATCGATGACAAGAAAATCCTCGCTTTTGGCTTCCACCTTAGGAACACCGCTCGGGGTGATGAGGTACCTTCCCTTATCCAGTCGGCAACTCACATTCCCATCACTAGCCGCTATCAAACCAGCCGCGGCAAGTTTTTGGCAAGCCCAGACCATCTCCTCTCGAGCACTTGCTTCCCTTGGTTCCATGGTGAGCCTCCCGAAAAAGCGTGTGCGCATATTCTTTAATTTTTCCAGCGCCTATGCTACGTTATGAAAGTCTTTTTCGCAACGGCTAGAAAAATCAGTCGCCGATGATGGAACACGAAGAACATGGAAAGGCCTTTTATGCTTAAATGGTTTCGAAAGAAAGATGGCGAGGACAGACCATCGAATGGAGCTCAAACCGAGCCTGTCACGGAAGGGTCTTCGGAAGTTCAAGCTGAACTAAGCGTCTCGGAGCCTCAAGACACGCAACGGGGGTTATTGGCGCGTCTTCGGGATCGGTTGGCGAAGAGCCGAGAGCGGCTGGCGGACCGTGTGGATCGTTTGATTCTGGGGAAGAAACAAATTGATGCCGAGTTGTTGGAAGATCTCGAAGAAATCCTGATTACGGCCGATCTGGGGGTCCAGACAACACAGCTGCTCTTGGAGCGTGTGCGGGAAAGGGTCAAGAGAAAGGAATTGCAGAATCCGGAAAAACTTCGCGACGCTCTCAGAGAAGAAATCGAAGCCATCCTCACGGTGAACGCAGCTCCCTTGGATCCCTCTCGAGCTAAGCCTTTTGTGATCATGATGATCGGCGTCAATGGAGTGGGTAAGACCACCACCATCGGCAAACTGGCCCATCATTTCCGCCAAGACGGATTGACCCCCATGCTGGTTGCTGCCGACACGTTTCGTGCCGCAGCCGCAGAACAACTGGAACGATGGGCGGAGCGTGTTCAGGTTCCCATTGTTCGTCAGCAAAGCGGCGCAGACCCAAGCGCTGTGGTCTTTGACGCCCTGGATGCGGCACTGGCGCGACATGTAGACATTGTCTTGATCGACACGGCGGGACGTATGCACACCAAGGTGAACCTCATGGAAGAATTAAAAAAGGTTCACCGAATCATTCAAAGAAAAATGCCCGAAGCTCCTCACGAGATTCTTCTCGTTTTGGATGCCACCACAGGTCAAAATGCCGTGAGTCAAGCCCGTCTTTTTCGAGAAGCTTTAGGGGTCACGGGTTTGATTTTGACCAAACTGGATGGAACAGCCAAAGGAGGGGTTATTGTTCCCATTTGTCATGAATTAAAATTGCCCGTGCGATACATCGGTATCGGTGAAGCCTTGGAAGATCTACGACCTTTTGATCCCTCGGCTTTCGCTCGAGCCGTGCTCTAACCTTTATGCCGTCATGTCGACCAACGATCTTTCGCGCAACCCGTCAAGATAAAAGAAAAGGTAGGATGCGATCATTCAGGCGTTATGTGGTCAGGAGGCAACCGTGGCAGGACCTTTTGAAGGTGTGAGGATCTTAGATCTTTCTCGACTTCTTCCCGGACCTTTTTGCTCCATGCTCTTGGCGGATCTCGGTGCGGACGTGCTCAAGATTGAGGATCCCAAGGTGGGTGACTACATCCGCTGGTGGCCTCCCAAAATCGGGCGTAACAGCGGCTTTCATGTGGTCCTCAATCGCAATAAACGCTCCGTAACTCTTAACCTTAAAGATCGTCGAGGCCAAGACATCTTTCGTCGGCTGGTCAAAACGGCGGACGTGGTGCTGGAAGGATTTCGCCCAGGGGTGATGAAGCGGCTTGGGCTTGATTACGCCTCCCTTCGACAGATTCGCCCTGGGATCATCTACTGTGCCATCACAGGATACGGGCAAGAAGGCGAGCGGGCGCAACGCGCCGGGCACGACATCAATTACCTGGCTTTAAGCGGGGTCTTATCCTACTGCGGTCCAGGACCGGCACCGGCTTTGCCTGGAGTTCAAATCGGGGATCTGGGCGGAGGGGCTCTGATGGCGGCCTTCAGCATCGCGGCGGCCCTGTTCGCTCGAGAACGTACAGGACTTGGGCAAATGATCGACATTTCCATGACCGACGGCGCAACCATGTGGAATTGCCTGCGTTGGGGAAAATTTCTGGCTGACGGCAAAGCGCCGACACCCGGGGATGATCTTCTGAATCACGGCCTGGCCTGCTACAACATTTACCGCACCAAGGACGGTCGTTTCATGAGCTTGGGAGCTCTGGAACCTCAATTTTGGAAGGCTTTTTGTCAGACGATGAACAGACCCGATTGGGATCGGCCGGATTATTTCGACCCTGGGCCTCATCAAAGCCAACTGTTCCAAGACATCGCCAGCGTCTTTGAACAAAAAACTCAAACCGAATGGGTCGCTCTTTTTCAAGGCACGGATTGTTGCTGCGAACCGGTCCTGAACCTTGAGGAAGTCATGGCTGATCCGGCCATGAAGGCTCGTCAAATGGTGGTGGAACTGCATCACGAACTGTGGGGAACGTATCGCCAATTAGGCTGTGCCCCTAAATTTTCCGAAAGCCCTTCACATCTTGGCCGCCACGCTCCGGAACTGGGCGAGCACACTCAGGAAGTGCTCGCCGAAGTGGGCCTCAGCCCGGAAACCATCGATCAGCTTCGATCCCAAGGCGTGGTGTGAGTCTACAGCGCTTTTATTTCACGAAGGCCGCGCGTGCGTTATTTACCTCAGCGCGTGTGGCCTGGAAGTTCAATGGTGGTACAGCTGCTTCCCGGAGAGCAGCTCTTGGACGTGACCCTCGGCGCATCCTGGACGGAAGAAGAGGAATGCCCCATAACGTAACTGACACGGCTGAGCACTCGCTCCATCTCTTCCCCCTGGCACTTTTCACACACGAGCTGCACCTGGTTCTGTGAGCTGGAGGTAAGCACTTCCTGTATATGGCCGCAGCGGACACATCGAAATTCGTAAATTGGCATCTTTTTCCCTCAAATGAAAAATTTATGCGTAGCTCATTGCGAACCCTAACAAAGCTCTCAAGGCAAGTCAACCAATGCCTCGAGCCTTCTTCGGGTTCCTTAACGGGACTGCCTTCAATCCTTTTCCGTGAATGCTCGACTGACTGTCAAGCTGTGCTGGATCAGCGGCTCCGTTTCATGATCCCTCAATCCCTCAAGCTTTCACCCCCGAATCGTGAACCCGTTCTTCCTTCAACGTTGAGACCGGTGTGTTCAGCCTCGCATGCGACGCCCCAGACAAAGCTCCACACGCAATCTTTCGACCGGGAATGGATTTGTACGGGGGCCCTATGGTGATGAGCCAAGCTGTTTCATCGAAATGCCCTTTGAGCCTGTGCGCTCCCGATGCCGACCGAAGCTGCTTCGGCTGCTGTCCCCCTATACGGCCCCATGGCTACGATCCTTTGAACTGGGTGTCTTCCTTGAAGCGTGAATTCCGCGAAAACCGCGACGCCATTTCAAAGAACATTTTCTCCTCAAGATCCATTGTGGGATTTTCCTGTTGGGCCTTGGGATACCTGGACGCCAAAGGCCAACTTATCGGATGTTTGCTCCATCCCGCTCGAAACGAGGGTCGGGATCTGCGGCACCTTACGGGCTACGAAGAAAAATGTGCCAGGGAATTTTGTCTCCAAGCCAAACATTTCCACAGCCTGACAGCACCGACACAGACCTTTTGGCTCGGCCTCGCGGCAGGACTCTGTTCCTTTTACTATTCAAGCCCTCGGGCCAACCCACTTTTTCACGTTCTTTTGTGGGGCCCAATCATTTTGGAAAAAATCGCTCAATTCGCTCTGACTCAGGATCTTTCTGTCACAGAAATCATCTACGCATACCCATTTTTGATCCGCAAAGAGTTATCCCCTCGAGGATTCAGATTCCTGTTTGAAAGCGTGATCACCCGATTTCATGATCCTATTTTCTGGGAAAATCAAAAGATTGAAGCCGTCGTTCGAAAGATTCATGCAACCCTTTGTACCGAATTTATCGGTCTGCATGGCACGCGATATGACTCGGGCAGCTTCTACGTGCATCAGCTGGGTCTTGGGGAAGCCTTTGCGGACTATCTGCGATTGGTTCACGGCTTTCGTCAAATAGACCCCGAGACATTGCCTATCATCAAGAAAAAAGCCGTCATGGCATTGAAATCCGTCTGGGATTTTCAGCCCTGAGCGGATTTCTCGCCCTGAGCAGATGGTGTGCCTTCCCGGCTTTGCAGAAGGGTGCCATTGAAACCATGTCGCTCTCGTCGCTACCTCAATAAGGCCCCCCCATCGGCGTGGAGGCTCCTATAAAAGAGCGAGGTCTTACCGTCCTTGACGGTTTTCGAGGATTCTCTCGGTCACCTGTTCACAGGCGAAAAGCAGCGATTCCAGATCCAAGGTTTCCAAGACGCGGGAGTCAAAAAGAAATTTCACTCTCGATGGAAAGCCTTCCTCTTCATCCTCAGGCCACCACAGCAATCGAAGGCGCACCTTGGGCAAAAGCCCACATTCACCGGTCCAGTCGGCTTCGCCGCTCTTGGCAGACAATTCCTCAAAGAGAGGCGCGACAGCTTGCCGTAAAGACTCAGGATGACAAGGAAAAGCTTTGGCCAAAGGCTCCTCGCAGTGGGCTCGAAGACTCTTGATCTTGGAAACAGAATTGGGAAGGCTTTCCATCCCTACCCATCGCCCAGAAGGTTCCACGGCACCACCAATAACGTAATTGTACAAGAAGATCTTTTCCCAGGGGCTCAAGGGGCGCCCGTTCACAGACTGCACATCTTCTTCCGTTACAAGCACCTCGTCATCCAAATACGGCATACGCAAAGCAGGTTTTCCATCAGGACCTGGATTCCATGAAGCCCCGAGGGCCACAGCATTTTCCACAGTCATCCA
Source organism: Desulfosoma sp. (assembly GCA_037481875.1). Taxonomy (NCBI): domain Bacteria; kingdom Pseudomonadati; phylum Thermodesulfobacteriota; class Syntrophobacteria; order Syntrophobacterales; family Syntrophobacteraceae; genus Desulfosoma; species Desulfosoma sp. Next base: position 45,867 of record JBBFKY010000006.1, read on the forward strand.
TGGACCAAGCGATGCACGCAAAAACTCGAGCGTTTTTTCGAAACTTTCTCTCTTTTTACCGATACCCTTATCCAATTGGCGTTGCAGACGTTCTCTAAATTTTTCCCTGGCTTCTTCAGCCATATGGGGGCATGCGTCCAAGGGAATTTCTCCCACCGCAGCCTGAGTGGCAAAGGCCAAGCAGGTGGGCTGGCCGCAATCCCCGCAGTTTGTCTTGGGGGTGGCTTTATAGATGTCTAAGGGAACAAGGCGGTTCTTGAGAAGCTCTCTTTTCTCGTCCACAATCCATCCTTTCTCCAAACCCGAAAAAATCTACTTTGGCCAAAAGCGCATCCCGGCACTCTCTTTTCCCCTAAGCGACATCGTCCCGCCAGCACATCGATTGAGCTGGAGGTCTGCGCTCCTAGGGAAAATATCGCCTTTTTTATTGGCAGACAAATACCGAGGAACCCTTTAAAGATAATGGTTTGGGCTCCCAGGAGCTTCATCATCGTGACACGTTTCATGGCTGACTGGTTTAACTTGACGGTCCCTTGAAGCTTTTCTAACTTATATGATGAATAGGCGCCAGATTAGCCGTGCGTCGTACGCACAGGCCACAGGCGTTGGAAGGAGGCTGGGTAGAATGAGGTTAGCTAGCGAGGGATGGATCAACGAACTCTTTTCCATGAAAGAGCGCATGGACGCTTTGTATCAGGATACCGTTCAAGCTGTGCAGCCCGACACGGACATGGCAGAAGCGATGCCGGTATGGGAACCTGTAGCAGATGTCTTTGAAAACGAAGAAAAATGGACGGCTGTGGTGGATCTTCCGGGTGTCTCAAAGGCCGATTTCTCTTTAGAGTTGGTTCAAGATACCCTGGTCCTTTCCGGAACGAGACCTGAGGGGATGGACAAAAGCTACGAAACGATCCTGCGTGAGAGACCGAGCGGTCCTTTTAAAAGGCAGTGGTCGCTTCCAGAAAACATTGAACAGGAAAAGGTTTCGGCAGACTATCGTGACGGTGTTTTGACCATCGTTGTTCCCAAAACTCCTGTGGCCTCACGCAAAGTGCCTGTGCGTGCTGAAACCTGAAACCTTTAAGGAGGATCAACTATGGGAAATCAGTTCCGCACCCTTGTGCTTCTTACGGCGTTGACCTTACTCATTGTGTTTATGGGCAAACTTCTCGGCGGCAGCCAAGGCATGGTTATCGCTCTCATCTTCGCTCTGGTAATGAATTTCGGCACTTACTGGTTTTCGGACAAGATCGTCTTGGCCATGTACCGAGCACAGGTTGTTTCAGAACATGAAGCACCCGAATTGTACCGCATGGTTCGAGAACTGGCCATGATGGCGGGGCTTCCCATGCCCAGGGTTGCTATTATTCCGTCGGAAACCCCCAATGCGTTTGCCACGGGTCGAAATCCAAGCAACGCCGTGGTAGCGGTCACCCATGGGATTCTGCGTCTGCTCAGCCCCAACGAGCTGCGAGGTGTCTTGGCCCATGAATTGGCTCACATCAAGAATCGCGACATTTTGGTAGGAACCATCGCAGCGTCCCTTGCCGGCGCCATCATGTTCATTGCAGATATGTTGCGATGGGGAGCCATCTTCGGCGGTTTTCGAGGCAGTGACGATGAAGACGGCGGGGGTGTGGGCATTGTGGGCGCTATGGTTCTTGCCATTGTGGCACCGTTGGCCGCCATGCTGATCCAGATGGCAATTTCCAGGTCTCGCGAATATTTAGCCGATGCCACCGGAGCAAGCATCGCCCAAAATCCTTTGGGACTTGCCGGCGCTTTGGAAAAGCTGGCCATTGCATCCGAAAGGATTCCTATGGTGGAAGCCAAGCCCGCGACGGCCCATCTTTTCATTGTCAATCCCCTCTCGGGCCGAAGCCTCGCCAGCCTGTTCAGCACGCATCCACCCATTGAAGAGCGTATTCGCCGACTGCGTGCCATGGCCCGCTAAGCTCGAACACCGAACGATTCCGGAGACGGCCACGAGCCGTCTCCGGGGCACGTCCTAAAAACAAATCACGTTTTTTCGTTTTGACAGATCCTACCTTTTTCAATAAAGCTCCCCTTCGGTGTGTGTTCCATGTTTCACATCATGAACGCTTATGAGGGCGCCTTCCACGGAAAGGGTGCCGTTTTGAGGACATGGTGGCCATGAAGACCGTTGTGGTGATCGGAACCCAATGGGGCGATGAAGGCAAAGGCAAAGTCGTGGATCTTTTGACGGCGCGTGCCGATTATGTGGTGCGTTTTCAGGGCGGGAACAACGCCGGGCATACCCTGGTGGTGGGTGGCCGCAAGATCATCCTTCATTTAACCCCGTCGGGAATTTTGCATCCAGACAAAGTGTGCATCATCGGTAACGGCGTGGTGGTGGATCCCAAGGTCCTTCTTGAGGAACTGGAACGGCTCAAGGATTTCGGGGTCGACGTCACCCCGGAAAGACTGGTGCTCAGTTCTTACGCCCATGTGATCATGCCTTATCATCGTCTTTTAGATGTGGCGCGGGAAGCTCGAAAAGGGCACGGCAAGATCGGAACCACAGGGCGAGGCATCGGGCCTTGCTACGAAGATAAGGTGGCTCGCACGGGCGTGCGAATCCACCACTTATTGGACGAAGAGACTCTAAGAAGACGATTGGAAGAGATTTTGGAAGAAAAGAACTTCCTTCTAACCCAATATTACGGGCAGCCTCCTGTAGCGTTGGAAACCGTCCTTGAAGAATACCTTCATTACGGACAAAGAATCGCTCCCTTTGTGGCCGATGTCTCCCTGCGTCTCAAGAAAGCGCTCGATTCTCAAAAGACCATTCTTTTTGAAGGGGCTCAAGGAACCCATCTGGATGTGGACCATGGAACCTATCCTTTCGTCACCTCATCCAGCACGGTGGCAGGCAATGCCTGTTGCGGTGCCGGAGTCGGCCCGACAGCCATCGGTCACGTGGTGGGTATCATGAAGGCCTACACAACGCGGGTCGGTGGAGGGCCTTTTCCTACAGAACTGAACGACCCGACCGGGGAACACATTCGTACCTGTGGCGGAGAATTCGGTTCCACCACAGGGCGTCCTCGACGTTGTGGCTGGTTGGATTTGTGTGTGGTCAAGGACGCAGTGCGCTTGAACGGTTTGGCGAGTCTGGCCGTCACAAAGCTGGACGTGCTCACCGGGCTGCCACGGCTGCGTATGGCGGTGGGATACCGTTGCGCAGGAACCGTGCTGGACGGAAGACCCCCCGAACTGGAACGCATCGAACAATGTGAACCCATCTATGAAGACCTTGAGGGCTGGGAAACCGACTTGAGGCAGGTGCGTCGTTTTGAGGACCTGCCGGCAGCGGCGCGACGTTACCTGGAAGCCGTTCAAGACCATGTGGGAATACCTTTCTCCATTATCTCGGTAGGACCAGGCCGAGAAGAAACCATCATCCTTCAAGATCCTTTTTCTCGTTAGAGGGTTCACCGAACCTAACTCTTCATGGCCGAAAAGTGCCGGGTAAGGAGGCGGGGCTTTTCGGCCAAAGGATGCATCCTTTCCCAATCATCGCTCAAGGACGCCGATTCGGGTTCAAGTTGACAGCGGTGGGATTTTTCCGATAAAGTAAATATGTCTACAGTTCACTTATCCACAATCTCTGACGGTAACCGGGCGAGAAAGAATCCCCAAGGAGGGGTTGACCATGGGGAAGAGGGAATTTGACCATGCCACAAAGCCCGTCCGAATGGCCGTGCCTTTCCATCGACCGTTCCTCATGAATATCCCACATCGAATCAGAGGCCTAGAACCTCATTTTCCCTTCCCTGAAGAGTAATCTCCGTGTGGTGGTGGCGAGTTTCCAAACCCCAGAAGTCTTGAAGGGGGTGATAGGTTATGGAAGGTTCGCAAGGGATCTCTGAGCACTCAGCCTTTCCTTTTGGGCTGAACAGAGATCATGTGAAGTGATGGCTCATGGGGTGATATGTGTCTTTTTTCACAGGAGGTCAAAGATGAAGCTGTCGCGTAGAGATTTTCTAAAGATTTCTGGAGCGGCGACGGCGGGTTTGGCCTTGAGCGGCTGTACGACCATGGGCTACCAAAAAAAGCCTGTGGAAGAGCAAGCCTGGAAGCTCAGGACCAAAGACGCCAAAGAAACGCCTTCCGTGTGCTGCTATTGCGGTGTGGGCTGCGGCATCATTTGCCACACAGACCGACAGACGGGCAAGGTGATCTACACGGAAGGTGATGCCGACAGTCCCATCAATCAAGGATCTTTGTGTGCCAAGGGGGCTTCTTCTTATCAATTAGCCATCAACGACAGGCGGGTTACCAAAGTCCTCTACCGAGCCCCCTACAGCGACAAATGGGAAGAAAAGTCGTGGGATTGGGCCATCAAAGAAATCGCGGCTCGCGTCAAAACCAGCCGGGACAAAAGTTTTAAGGTTCAGAACGCCAAGGGAGAAGTGGTCAACCGATGCGAGGGGATTGCTTCAGTGGGCAGCGCCGCTCTGGATAACGAAGAATGCTGGATCTACCAAGCCATGCTGCGTGCCCTGGGACTGGTCTATATTGAGCATCAGGCCCGTATTTGACACAGCCCCACGGTAGCGGCTCTGGCAGAGTCGTTCGGACGCGGCGCAATGACCAATCATTGGAATGATCTACAAAACAGCGATTGCATCCTTATCATGGGAAGCAACGCAGCGGAGAATCATCCGATCTCCTTTCGCTGGATCATGAAGGCCAAAGAGCGAGGAGCCATCCTTATCCATGTGGATCCTCGCTACACACGCACCTCGGCAAAAGCTGATTTCTACACGGCATTGCGTTCCGGCACGGATATTGCCTTCCTTGGCGGCATGATCAACTACATCCTTTCTAATAATCTCTACTTCAAGGATTACGTCATCCACTATTCCAACGCCAGCTTCATCGTGGGACCGAAATACGACTTCAAGGACGGCTTGTTTTCGGGATTCGATCCTGTCACTCGAAAGTATGACAAGAGTACATGGGCTTACGAACTGGACGAAAACGGAGTTCCCAAAAAAGATCTTACGTTGAAACATCCCCGTTGTGTTTTCCAATTACTGAAAAAACACTATTCTCGATACACTTTGGATAAGGTTTCCAAAGTCACAGGCACACCCAAAGAAGATCTCAAAAAGGTTTACGAACTTTACAGTGCCACCGGAAAGTCGGACAAAGCTGGGACGATTCTTTACGCCATGGGCTGGACGCAGCACACTGTAGCTGCTCAGAACATTCGAGCTATGGCGATCATTCAGATCCTCTTGGGCAACATGGGCATCGCCGGGGGTGGTGTGAACGCTTTGCGTGGGGAATCCAACGTGCAGGGCTCCACGGACCATGCCCTGCTGTATCACATTTGGCCGGGTTATAACCCTGTGCCGACTGGCTCGGTTCCCACTCTGGCCGACTACATCAAGAAGTACACTCCGGTGTCAAAAGATCCCTTGAGCGCCAACTGGTGGCAGAACCGGCCCAAATACGTGGTCAGTTTTCTGAAAGCCATGTTTGGCGACGCCGCCGATGCCTCCAACGACTTCGGTTACGCTTGGATGCCGAAGCTGGATGACGGCAAGGCTTACAGTTGGCTGGATCTTTTTGATGCCATGTATCAAGGTCAGTTCACCGGCTTTTTCGCTTGGGGGCAGAACCCTGCCTGCAGCGGCGCGAATTCCGTGAAAACACGCGAAGCCTTGGCGAAACTGGACTGGATGGTCAATGTGAACCTGTTCCAGAATGAGACAGCCTCTTTTTGGCACGCTCCGGGTGTGGATCCCAAGAAGATCAAAACGGAAGTGTTCTTCTTGCCTTGCGCCGCCTTTATGGAAAAGGAAGGCTCTGTCACCAATTCCGGCCGATGGGCTCAATGGCGTTACAAGGCCCAGGATCCTCCGGGAGAAGCCAAACCCGACGGGGACATTATCGTGGAACTCTTTGGAGAAATCCGCAAGCTGTACGCCAAGGAGGGCGGGGCCTTTCCTGATCCGATTCTCAAACTCAAATGGGACTACACAACCAACGGCCATTTCGATCCCCATAAAGTGGCTCGAACCATCAACGGTGAATTCACCAAAGAGGTCACTATCGGTGACAAAACCTACAAAAAAGGCCAATCGGTGCCGTCTTTTGCGCTCCTGCGTGATGATGGCTCCACCAGCAGCGGCTGCTGGATCTATTGCCAGAGTTACACGGAAGACGGCAACAAGATGGCCCGTCGAGACAACAAGGATACCAGCGGCATTGGGCTCTATTCCAACTGGGCTTGGTGTTGGCCTCTAAATCGACGCATCCTCTACAATCGAGCCTCCGTAGATCTCATGGGCCGACCGTGGAACCCAAATCGACCGGTGATCAGCTTTGCGGGTGAAGTGAAGGAAGGCAAGTACGTCTCTTCCAAATGGGTCGGCGATGTTCCGGACGGTGCCTGGTATCCCATGATGAATCCGGACGGCACTCCGCGCTCCGACAGCAAATACCCGTTTATCATGAAGCCACACGGCTTTGCGGATATTTTCGGCCCAGGCCTTGCCGACGGTCCTTTCCCGGAACACTATGAACCCATAGAGTGCCCTGTGGAAAAGAACCTGTTCAGCTCTCAATTCACCAATCCCGTGGCGGCCATGTTCGGCACAGACAAAGATATCTACAGAACGTGCGATCCTCGGTATCCTTTTGTAGGCACCACGTACCGGGTGACCGAACATTGGCAAACGGGCGTGCTCACACGATGGCAGCCCTGGCTTCTCGAGACGGAACCTCAGGTGTTTGTGGAAATGAGCGAAGAGCTGTCCAAGCTGCGAGGGATCAAAAACGGGGAGACGGTTATTGTGGAATCGGCTCGGGGTTCCTTGGAAGCGGTAGCCATTGTGACCAAGCGTTTTCGGCCTTTGCTTGTCCATGGGCAGGAAATTCACCAAGTGGGACTGCCGTGGCATTACGGATGGGTCTGGCCGCCGCAGGGAGGAGATAGCGCTAATTTGCTCACGCCTTCAGCGGCGGATCCCAATACTCGAATTCCTGAAACCAAAGCGTTTATGGTCAACGTGCGTAAGAAGGGAGCCTAGGCCATGGCAGGAATGAGCTTTTTCATCGACACGACCCGATGTACGGCCTGCCGTGGGTGCCAGATTGCTTGCAAAAACTGGAACCAAAACGGCGCCGGAATGACAAAAAACCTGGGAAGCCATCAAAATCCTCCGGACTTGGACGAAAACACCTTTAAACTGGTGCGGTTCAGTGAATCGGAGGTCAACGGAAAACCGGTCTGGTATTTCTTTGCCGACCAATGCCGTCACTGCCTGGAACCTCCGTGCAAGGACGCCATCGCCGGGTATGTGGACGGTGGCGTGATTCACGATGAGGAAACAGGAGCTGTGGTCTACACGGAAAAATCTAAGGAAGCTCCCATTGATGACGTGCGGGGGGCATGCCCCTACGATATCCCTCGGGCTCGACAAGACGGTCGCATCGTCAAATGCACCATGTGCCTGGATCGAGTGAAGAACGGGCTGATTCCTGCATGCGTCAAGGTTTGTCCCACGGAAGCCATGAACTTCGGCACTCGGGAAAGCATGTTGGAATTGGCTCAAAAGCGCCTTGCCTATCTCAAAGCCAAATACCCCAAGGCGCAGCTCCTGGATCCGGACGAGGTGCGCGTCATTTACCTGGTGGTGGATGATCCGGCCAAATACCACAGCCATGCCGTGGCCAGTCTGGGCTCGGGCATTGATCGCAAGTTGGCTCTGCGCCGACTGTTCCGTCCGGCCAAGACCTTGGCCCAGAGCTTTCGATTGGTGTAACGGTCTGTTTGAAGGAAGGTGTTAACTCCATAGAACCATGAACTTTTTCGCGAGGGACGGGGTGGCCCGTCCCTCTTTTTTCCGTGCAAAGGATGCCCTTATGTCCCTGGACGCTGAAACGACAATGCGAAAGGCGGTAAACCTTGCCCGCAGCACGAAACCAGCCTATCACGAACTGTACGATTTTCTCGAGAGTGTTTTCGCATCTCAATTAAAGGTCAAACCCCGATGCAAGGTTTCCCTTAAACCCATAAAGCTCCAAACCATTCATGCTCAGTGGCATGCGGGTCGCCCCTTGATACGCCGTTGGGAATTCCCCTTGGATATCGAAGCCGCTGAAGAGGTCCTTGACGGGATCACCCAGGCAGTGCCGGCAGACAATCGGGAACTTTCAGGGGCATGTGCAGCCCTTTCGCAAGCCTTGACCAGGAACCCTTCGGCCAAAGACGCCATCTGGGAAAGTTTTTTGCACCATGAATGGAACCCATGGGAGGAATGGGTGGAAACCTTCGGAGTGGACTTACCTTCTTTGCTCTACGTGGCACGCAGTTGCCTTCGTCCCAGCCTGGAAAAAACCGCGGAAGAATTGCTCAAAACCGTGTCCCCCGATGATCTTTGGCAAGAGGGGTACTGCCCGGTGTGTGGGTCTTTACCTTCCCTGATCACCCTTGAAGGAGAGGGATTTCGACGCGGCCACTGTTCTTGGTGCGGCACACCGTGGCGCCTGGCTCGATTTCAGTGTCCCGTATGCAACAATCGCCGCCATGAATCTCTAGGCTACCTGTATTCAGATGAAGAACCCGGTTACCGCATTGACTACTGTAACCAATGCCGCCACTACTTTAAAACCATCGACGCTCGAGAACGACTTTGGCCTTTATGGATCCTTTTGGAAGAATGGACCACGTTGCACCTGGATCTGGTGGCCCAACGCGCCCGATGGAAAACACCGCCCTCACCGGCTCCAGCCGTCTATGATATCGACACGTCCAGCGTTCCGTCTTGACTGATCAGAACCTAACCTTCATTATGCCGCAACGGGTGCGATTGTTGAAACAGGCAACGATGGATAGGCCCCATACTCAAGGAACAAGGATGCAATGGTCTGGACGCGTCACTGGCAGACTCTTTATCGCCAACGAATAGGGGACGCTGCACAGATTCTTACCAAAGTGCTGCAAGATGGTTGCCGAGTTTTTGTGGGGTCAGCGGCGGCCGAACCGCAGCATCTTGTCCGGGCCATGCTCAAGGTGCTTCCCGGGTATCGAGACGTGGAAATCTTTCAGGCTCTGTCCATGGGAGCTCTTCCTGAAGATTGGTCCGATCTTTCCAAGCACGCTCGATTGCGTACCTTTTTCCTTGGGCCCAAGAGCCGTAAGGCGGCCAATTCAGGGCTTGCGGACTACATTCCTCTTTATTTCAGCCAGGTGCCCAAGCTTCTTCGGGAAGAAAGTGCTTTGGGACGAGATGTAAGTCTCATTCAAGTGTCCCCGCCCGACGACCATGGTTTTTGTTCCTTGGGTATCGGGGTCGACATTGCCAAGATTGCCGCGGAACATTCCCAGGTGGTCATCGCTCAAGTAAACCCTTGCATGCCTCGAACGCTGGGGGACAGTTTTCTGCATGTCAGCCGCATTCATCATTTTGTGGAATATGAAGAACCCCTTTTGGAACTGACCTACGGGGAAAAGAGCGCCATGGCTGAACGCATGGCGCGCTATGTCTCCAGCCTGATTGAAGACGGCGCTACCATTCAAGTGGGCTTGGGACGGATTACCAATGCGGTGCTTCGCCTTCTCGTGGACAAGAGAGACCTGGGCGTTCATTCGGAAATGATCACCGACGCCCATTTGGAACTCATTCGCAAAGGGGTCATCACGGGCCGTCGTAAATCCCTTCACCGCGGCAAGGTGATCACCAGTTTTTGTGTCGGATCCCGTCAGCTTTACGACTTTGTTCACAACAACCCACAAGTTGAATTTCACCCTATTGACTATGTCAACGACAGTCGCGTCATCAGCCAAAACGACTACATGACGGCCATCAATTCCGCTCTGGAAATCGACCTCACAGGCCAGGTTTGCGCCGATTCCATAGGACAAAAGATCTACAGCGGTATTGGCGGGTATGTGGATTTTATGCTCGGGGCTTCCAGCGCATACCGCGGAAAATCCATCATCGTCTTACCTTCCACCAGCCCTGATGGAAGAAAGTCCCGCATCGTGAGTCGTTTGACAGACGGTGCCGGGGTGGTGAGTTCCCGCAGTGCGGTGCAATACGTGGTCACCGAATTCGGTATCGCCTCGCTCCATGGCAAGACCATTCGAGAAAGAGCTCTTGCCTTGATTAACATCGCGCATCCAAAATTCCGGGAAAGACTCTTGGAGGAAGCTAAACAACTTCGCTATGTCTACCAAGATCAGATTCTTCCTCCCATCTTTGAGCCTCTTTATCCCGGACAGTGGGAAACACATCAGATCTTTCCGGAAAACGAAAAGGTCTTTTTCAGGCCCATCAAACCCACAGATGAAAGAGCGCTTCAGGAATTTTTCTATTCCCTGCCGGACCAAGACATTTATTATCGATTCCTTTCGGCCATGCGGGTCTTTCCTCATCGGGACACCCAGGCCATGTGCAATATCGACTACCAACAGGAAATGGCCATTGTGGGGGTGATCGGAGAAATAGGGGCCGAGACGATTATTGCTCTGGGCCGCTATATTCTGGACCAAAAGACTAACATGGCTGAAGTAGACTTTGCGGTGCGTGCGGAATGGCAACGCAAAGGTATCGGAACCTTTCTACTTCACTACTTATGCGAAATCGCCAAGACCAAAGGGATTACAGGCTTTACGGCCTACGTGCTAGCCTCCAACAGAAAAATGCTCTCTGTTTTTCATAAAGTCGGCTATGTGGTTCACAGCACCTTGGAAGACGGCATCTATGAAATTTCTTTTCGCTTTGACCAGCCGTCTCAAGTATGCTTGACAGAGTGATCGGAAGGCACACCGGAGGAATCTTAGGCCCTATGAATTGGCTCCATGCCGCCCGTGGAATATCGAGACTACCGCCTTCGAAGCCTTGCATGTCCCTAAAAGGATGCGTGGATCCTCGTCACCTCGCTTTTGACATCGACGGCGTGGTGGCGGACACCATGAAGGTTTTTGTGGACTTGGCACGAGAACGTTACGGCCTTCGGTATCTCACCAAAGAGCACCTGATCACTTATGATCTCCGACGTTGTGTAGCCGCACCCTCCCATGTGATCGACGAACTGATTTGTCTGACGCTGGACGATGAGCATACCGCCAGAGTTCCCGCCATGGACGGTGCCGCCCAAGTGTTGGAACAATTGGCTCAGTTGGGGCCATTGCGGTTTGTGACCGCCCGTGTCTGGCCGGATTCCATCAAACGCTGGCTCCATGAGCTTTTGCCCGCCGTCGATCGCGATTCCATCATGGTGATTGCCACTGGCGATCCCGACCGAAAACATTCTATCTTGCATGAGCTGAAGGTGCGGCATTTTGTGGAAGACCGCCTGGAAACTTGCCATCTTCTGGCGCAAAACGGTATTCAGCCCATTCTTTTCGACCAGCCATGGAATCGACAGCCGGCTCCGTTTCCAAGGGTCTCCACCTGGAAGGAACTGAAGAGTCTATTGCACTTGGACCCTGTCGCTCCAAAGCTTTCGAAAGAAGTCTCTGCAAGCCAGTCCAAAGGGTGAAGCTATGCTCACACGCATCCCTCCACAGCCGACTTTTCAGATCAAGGCGGACCGTGACGGCTTTGTGCTCCTCCTGCCCGCACAAGTGCCTTTTGAGAATCTGTTGGGTGAACTGCGTAAAAAAGTGATGGAGTCCCGAGGCTTTTTTCAAAAAGCTCGCATGATTCTAGACCTAAGGGAACGGGATTTTCACGTGGACGAAGTTCAGGTCATTCGAACCCTTTTGGAAGACGTGGGAGGAATTCAGCTCCATGAAATTCGTCTCGGCAAGAACTTGCATCCCTTTCTCACATGGGTCTCGGGGCTCCTAGGCATTTCGGTCAAGGTTCCCGAAACGAATTCCGAAATAGGAAAGATCTTTCATGAAAATAAATTGGAGAAGGCAACAGAGACTGCGGAGGCTCCTCTGGTGGTGCGTCAGACATGCCGCTCGGGAACTCGCATTGAATCTCCAGCCGAACTGATCATTCTTGGCGACGTCAATCCTGGAGCCGAAATTCTCGCGGCTCGAGATATCATTGTTTTCGGCACATTGAGAGGGATTGCTCATGCGGGTATCTACGGTGATCGATCCGCCAAGATCTGGGGACTTCACATAGAACCTCAGCAATTACGCATCGCCGACGTGGTGGCGGTTCCTCCTCGAGAACGAACCATAAAGCCCAAGCGATACGAGGTGGCGGAAATCCAGGGGGACCGGATTCAGGTGACCCGTTATTAAAATCGTCAAATGGACGGTTAAGGAAGGAAGGACCATGGCAGGACAGACGTTGGTTGTCACATCAGGAAAGGGGGGCGTCGGCAAGACCACGACCGTCGCCAATTTGGGGACAGCCCTGGCACAAAAGGGCTACAAAGTCGTCCTCATCGATGCGGACATTGGTCTGCGTAACCTCGATGTGGTCATGGGTTTGGAAAATAGAATCGTTTACAATCTGGTGGATATTGTGGAAGGAAAATGTCGTATCGAACAGGCCATGATTCGGGACCGCAAGCTGAAGACGCTCCATGTCATTCCTGCCGCGCAGACTCGAGAAAAAGATGCTGTGACGCCAGAACAGATGAAAACCTTGTGTGAGCAGCTGGCGGCGGAAAATGACTATGTCATTGTGGACTGTCCCGCCGGGATTGAACGCGGTTTTAAAAACGCTGTTGCCGGAGCGCAAAAGGCTCTGGTGGTGACGACACCGGAAGTTTCCGCCATTCGAGATGCGGACCGAGTTATCGGTCTTCTGGAAGCCAATATGCTCAAGGATATTCATCTCATCATCAACCGCCTCAACGCCAAGATGGTCAAGAAAGGGGACATGATGTCTACGGCAGATATCGTCTCCTTGCTTTCCATTCCGCTTATCGGCGTCATTCCGGAAAGTAGTGAAGTGGTGGTGTCCACCAATAGGGGTGTTCCTCTGGTGCATGAGCGAGGCAGTCGAGCTGGGCAAGCTTTTCAAAAAATCGCCGCCAGACTGAACGGCGAAAATGTCCCCTTGGATGAGGAAGAGGAGAGCGGATTTCTGAGTCGATTCAAGCGGATTTTCGGCGGCTGAAAGGAGTTGGTGTCATGTTAAAAGCGATCCAGAATTTCTTCCGGCATAGGGGAAGCGCCGATACGGCCAAACAGCGCCTGGGTGTCGTCCTCATGCACGACAGGCTTGACATTTCTCCGCAACTTATGGAAGCCATCAAAAACGATATTATTGATGTCTTGTCCCGGTACATGGAAATCGACCGAGGAAGCATCAAGGTGGACTTCGAGAAGGGTAAAGACTACACGGCCCTGGTTTCCAATGTGCAGGTCAAGCGGGTGTACCGGAATGTCCCGGCAACCTGAACCGTATCTCCCTTAAAGACGGCTCTACGTCGGAAACTAAGGGAGCATTTCCTTTTCGAGGACGGAAAGTTATGCCTCTGCTGGTGCTTCTTGCCGCTACACTGCGACAGCATGTTCGTGACTATGACCCCATGACGGGTTTAACGGTGAGCGTTCCTGAAGGAATCACCGTGAAAGCTTTGGCGCAGCAGTTGGGTCTGCCCGAAGAAGATGTGAAGCTGATCATGGTTAACGGTGTGGCCTCCTCATGGAATACAATCCTTCAGGGCGATGAACGGGTAGCCTTTTTTCCGCCCGTGGGAGGCGGCTGAATTCCGGCCGATCCCAGATCCTTAAGCCATCTGACGACTTCTTGTTCAAGAAGTTCGTAGAAGCTTTGACTTCCACCAAGCCCTTTGCGGCCGAAATAGTAATTGATTTCTACAAAGAAAGGGGGGGCCTGCCTTTCTGAGGCCCGGGCTGGAAACAGCAGATCGATGCCCGCCAGATTTATTCCTGTTTCTCGACATAAATGCCGCACCCATTCTCGGCCTTTCTCCTGAAGTTGCGGGTCGCTTTCATGATCGATGACAGCTCCTTGGGACGTGTTGTGGAGAAAGTTCGATGCATCTCTTTGAACCCTCCAATAACTGATCACCGTCTTTCCTACAACCACCACTCTCAGGTCTCGACCGTCGTTTTCCACAAATCGCTGCACGAGAAAACCCCCAAACCCACTACGCTCCATTCCTTCAAAAATCTTTAGGATTTCCAATGCTTCCTGTGCGTTATGGACTTTGAAAACCAAGGATCCTTCGCCTCCGCACGCACTTTTGAGGACCAATGGATAGCGTAACGTTTGCCAAAAAGACGCTGGGCAATGCTTTACGGAGAGGAAAAGGTGACTTGAAGGGTGGGGAAATCCGAGAGCCCGAAAGAGGCGAATGTCTCCGATTTTTCCAGGGTAAAGGAAACGTGTTCGGTAATCGGGAAAGACATGACGGCAATATCGAGCGGCCATACGGTACAGGGCTTCCGAACACCCTTGAGGCAAAATTACCGCTGAAGCTCGCTGTATCCATCGACGGTCTTCATCGTCCGGTTTACGACCAGCGCACAGTCGGTTCACATGCCCTTCAATAACCGGATGATAGGAAAGAACCACACCCTTTCCTCCTCTCACGCATCATCGTCGCTCATTTCTTGAGCCTTGTTCATGTGACGTCGAAGGGCCTGCGCGGTCAAGGACCCATTGGCACCCTGCATCATCTCCTCGGGGGTACCGCTGAACACCACACGCCCTCCACGGTCCCCGCTGCCCGGTCCTAGATCCACCACATAATCGCAGGCGGCCACCACATCCAAATTATGTTCGATAACCACAAGGGTATGACCTTGATGGCTCAGGGCACGGAGCACCCCCAAGAGTTTGCCGATATCAGCGCGATGCAATCCGGTGGTGGGCTCATCCAACAAATAGAGCGTATGGGCTCGGTGATTGGTCAATTCCGCGGCCAGTTTGATGCGTTGAGCTTCCCCTCCGGAAAGGGTCGGGCTCGGCTGTCCCAAAGTCAAATACCCGAGACCCAGATCATCCAACACCACCAAAGGGCGCACAATGGAGGGAACCGAAGAAAAGAAACGGCGGGCTTCAGCAATGGTCATTTGCAAGACATCGGCAATGGTGACTCCTCGATAAAGAATCCCCAGGGTTTCCCTGTTGAAACGCCGCCCACCGCAAGCCTCACAGGATACGGTCACGTCCGGAAGAAAACTCATAGCGACACGGGTGCGTCCTTGCCCCTGACAAACCTCACAGCGCCCCCCTTTGACGTTAAAAGAAAAACGGCCCGGTCGAAATCCACGTGACCGGCTTTCAGGCACGGCGGCAAAAAGTTTTCGGATTTCATCCCATATGCCTACATAGGTCGCAGGTGTGGATCGAGGTGTTCTACCGATGGGTGTGTGATCCACTTCCACCAGACGCCGAACTACCTCGTAGCCCTCGAGGGAATTCAAAGGAATCTTTTCGCTCAGGCGCCCGGTGGTTCGAACGGCTTTTAGAGCCTCTTTGAGGACATCATAGACCAAAGAACTTTTTCCCGATCCCGAAACTCCGGTGACACAGACAAAGGCTCCTAGAGGAATGCGAACATCAATGTTTTTGAGGTTGTTGGCATGAGCACCTCGAAGCACAAGCCATCCGTCCAGCCCAGGAATTGAACGTTTGGGTGTCGAAATCCATGAAAAGGAGGATCTCCCGAACCATGTGCCAGTGAGAGTATCCGAACTTTGCACCAGATCCAGAAAACGCCCCTGCGCCACCACACGACCTCCATCGCCGCCGGCCCCAGGGCCCAGTTCCACCACATGGTCCGCCGCCCGCATGCTGTCCTCGTCATGTTCCACCACAAGGACCGTGTTTCCTTTATCTGTCAATCTTCTTAAATTTTTCAAAAGCTTCTGATGATCCACGGGATGCAGGCCGATGGTAGGTTCATCGAGGATGTAACATACACCGCGAAGATTGGATCCCAGCTGGGCCGCCAAACGAATACGTTGGGCCTCCCCTCCTGACAGGGTTTCTCCGGATCGGTTCAGTGTGAGATAGTCCAATCCGACATTCATGAGAAAGCCGACTCTTTCATTTATTTCCCGAGATATTGGATCCGCCACGGGCCTTTCGATCCCTTCAAAGGAAAGATTGTTCCACGTATTCTGAAAGACGCCCAGAGGAAGGTCCGCGAGTTCGGTGATGGAAAAGCCTTTCAACCGCACGGCACGTGCTTGAGCATTGAGGCGGCTGCCATCGCATTCCGGGCATGGACGTTCTCCGTCCAAACCGGTCCCTTCACACCGCATGCACATGCCGTGACGGCTGTTAAACGAAAAAAGTCGCGGATCCAGCGGAGCATAACTCTTTTCGCATTTGGGACACATTAAGTGTTGGCTGAAGAAAAAATCCTCGGCACTCGAGACGATGATGGTGCCTCCCCCCAGCCTGAGCGCCTCCCGAATAAGTCTCTGCCAAGACCCATCACTGGACCTGGGGCCGGCCTCCGTGTCCAGTACGACGACTTCAATGTCATGTTCTCGATGTCGAGCGATCGTGGGAACCAGAGGTGCCAGAGGCTGCACCACACCGTCGATGCGCACTTTTTTAAAACCCATCGTGCGTAATCGAAGAAAAAGATCCTTGTAGATACCTTTTCGGCCTCGCACCAAAGGAGCAAGCAAAAGCCCTGGACGTTCCTTCAAGACCATTTCCACCCTATGCACAATGGTTTCCGGGTTCATGGCTTGGAGAGGTAGACCGCACACAACACAGTGTTGATGGCCTAATCGGGCAAAGGCCAGACGGAGGAAATGGTAAATTTCTGTGATGGTTCCCACAGTGGATTTTCGACCCAGCTGCGATGTTCTCTGTTCAATGGCCACCGTGGGAGGAAGGCCCAGAATTTGATCCACATCCGGCTTTTCCATAATTTTGAAATACTGACGAACGAAGGTGGATAAGCATTCCAGGTACCGCCTTTGGCCTTCGGCAAAAAGGATGTCGAAAGCCAGAGACGATTTCCCGGAACCGCTGAGTCCCGTTAAAACGGTCATTCGGTTGAGAGGGAGTTGCAGTTCCTGAACCTTGAGATTGTGCTCACGGGCTCCTCGAACAATGATATGGCTGGGCTTTTCCCCATGCTGCGGTTTGGAAATGGGGCTATAATTATAATTTTCAGTTTTGGAGGTGATCGCGTCCCCTTTGACAAACCCGCGTTCTCGAAGATATCGCCCGGTATGGCTGCCTTCATGGGTCGCTACCTGTTCCGGGGTCCCGCAAACCACCAGACGCCCTCCGTCCTCGCCTCCTTCGGGCCCCAGATCGATGATCCAATCGCATGCCCTTAACAGTTCCAGATTGTGTTCCACAACCAGGACCGTATGTCCCTTTTCCACCAGCTGGTGGAGAATGGTGATGAGTTTCTGGAGATCGTGAGGGTGGAGACCTACCGTAGGTTCATCCAGGATAAAAAAAATGCCTTTGTTTTTCGAAACAGGTTCATGACCACTTAAATAGCGAAGAAGTTTGACACGTTGAGCTTCTCCTCCCGAGAGCATCGTCAAGGGTTGTCCCAGTCGAAGGTAGTCCAACCCGATAGCGGTGACCGGTTCCAGAGCCTTTCTAATGGAATCCACGTCGTCAAAGACTTCAAGAAGTTCCCGAGCTGTTTTCTCCAAAACATCGGCTATGGATAAGCCTCTGAGACGAACATCCAGCACCTCGCGACGAAAACGGCGGCCATCGCAGACCGGACATCTCACGTAAACATCCGCAAGGAACTGCATCTCTACCTTGAGAAATCCTTCTCCCTTGCATTGATCACAACGGCCTCCGGGAACATTAAATGAAAAATGTCCCTCTCCGTAGCCTCGAAGCCGTGCCTCGGGAGTGGCTGCAAAAAGCTTTCTTAGAGGATCCAGGACCTTCGTGTAGGTGAGCAGATTCGCTCGAGGAGACCGTCCCACGGGTTTTTGATCCACCAAAATCATGTCGGACACGGCATGAATCCCTTTCATGGACTCAAATCGGCCGGCGGGCTCACCAGGAAGCCCTCGAAGACGTCGCCAACCATTGTACAAAACGGTTTCCACAAGCGTGCTTTTCCCGGAACCGGAAACCCCGCTCACGCCGATCAGACAGCCCAGAGGGAAGGAAACAGTAAGGTTCTTGAGATTGTTTTCCGTAGCGCCCTTGACGATGATCGATCTCCCGAATCTCGACACAGGACGGCGTTTTTGACCTGGATCGGAAAAGTTTTCCGCTGCTTGAAGATAGCGTCCCGTCAGGCTCTGAGGCACATGCGCAAGCCCTTGGGGTGAGCCCGTGTAGAGGATCTCACCGCCCTGGTCACCTCCTCCGGGCCCCATATCGATCACCACATCGGCCTTGCGGAGCATGTCCGGATCATGTTCCACAAAAATGACGGTATTTCCCAAGGACACCAGCCGGCGCAACGGACCCATCAACCGCTCCTGATCCCTGGCATGCAGCCCAACGCTGGGCTCATCAAGGACATACAGGACGTTGGTAAGGGCTGAGCCCAAGGCTCGAGTCAAATGGACACGCTGAACTTCGCCGCCGGAAAGGGTTCGCGACTGGCGGTCCAGGGTCAGATAATCCAGGCCCACATCAGAAAGGAACTGAAGCCGATGGTGAATTTCGGAGACCAGCAAGGCTGGAGCCGATTCTTTTGGGTAGGTCTCGGCCAGGTCCACGAAAAAAGCTAAACAGCGCTTTACGGACCAGGAACACAGCTCATCAATGGTCACACCATGAAGCCGATACACTCGCGCGGCGTCTCGATACCGCCTGCCTCCACACAAGGAACACGGCACATAAGCTCGATACCGAGATAGAAACACCCGCACATGCATCTTGTAAGTTTTGGATTCCAACCATTGAAAAAAACCGCGAATGCCATACCAATCTTTGTGGCCTTCTATGATTTTCCGACGATCCTCTTCGGACAATTCCCGAAAGGGCACATGGATTGGAATGTTTTCCTTGCGGCAAAAATCCAGAAGCTCTTCATATTCCATGCGGTCCGGTGTCCAGGGACGAATCGCTCCCTGTTTCAGGGAAAGCTTCTGGTCCGGAATCACCAAATCCAAATCCACATCAATAATGCGCCCGAACCCTCGGCATTGGGGGCATGCCCCCAAGGGGCTGTTGAATGAAAAAAGATTCGGAGATGGTGGCTCCACACCTACACCGCACCTGGCACATCTCAAGTCTTGGGAAAATCTGAAGGTTTCGCCTTCCATCACCACGACCGCCGCTTCCCCACGCCCCATCATGAAAGCGGTTCGGAGCGAGTCCAGCACTCGGGGTGGTTCCGCTTTGGCCCATGCCAGACGGTCTACCACAACGAAGATTTCTTTTTCGGACGTTTCGGCTATTTCTTTTCGGGAAAGGGTTTCCAGGTCGAGGACGGTGTTTGAGACATAGACGCGCAAGAAACCTTGAGACACCAGGTCCTGCACCCATTTTTTTCCCGTGGAGCGATACGGAAAAGCCACAAGAACTCGGGCCGTTGCTGGAAGATCTTTAAGGCGTTCCAAAACCGATTCGGGGTCTTCTTGACGAATGGGATCACCGCACTTGGGACAATGGGGTACGGCTGCCAAGGCGTATAAGTACTTCAAATGATCGGTAATTTCGGTCATGGTTCCTACAGTGGAACGGGAACTGCGCACCGTGACGGCCGATTCGATGGCAATGGATGGAGGAATGCCTTCAATGGCATCCGCGTCGGGCCGATCCATTCTCTCCAGAAACTGACGGGCATAGGGTGAAAAGGTCTCTATATAGCGCCGTTGGCCTTCGGCGTACAAGGTGTGCAGAGCAAGGCTGGATTTTCCGGAGCCGCTGACACCGCTTATGGCAATGAGATGATACAAGGGAATGTCAAGATTCAGATTCTTAAGGTTATGCTGGCGCACGCCGCGCAGGCGAATAGCCGCGGCTTCTTCGGCAAACTGTTTCAGATCCATAGCTTTTTTCTATGCAGGAATCCGCCTTTCACGCAGAAGTGTGGCTTGATGGTTCAAACGCTTTTTTGAGGGTAATGAAAACAATCTCTCCACGGGTGCGAAATCGCACAGGAGACCCGGAAACACCGACGCCCGCACTGGTATAACCGATCATATTGTTATGTTTCCAGAGTCCCTGGACCAGGGAGCGCGGAGAACGACTGTGGGTGAAAAGAGGCCCGATCCGTGGAAGCTGAATCTGGCCGGCGTGGGTATGACCGCATAGATAAAGACGCACACCATAACGAGCAGCCTCATCGGCGACTTCAGGAGAATGAACCAAGAGAATCATGAAGGATTCGGGAGGAACTTGGCTTAGGGCTTGCTCCATATCGTCGGCACGAAAGTAGTGCGGATCGTCTAAGCCGACAACGCATAACCGTTCTGAGTTCCGATGAACACAATGGGCTTCATTGACAAGGAAGCGAATCCTGTCCTCTTTCAAAGCGGCCACCATTTCGGGACAGTCGTGATTGCCCAGGACGGCTAGAATACCATCCTGAGCACGAATATGCGGCACGAGGCGTCGCAGACGTTCGACGGCTTGATCACTGGGGCCGTAATTTTCCATGCGATAATCGCCTCCCAGGAGGCACAAATCCACAGGTTCTTCGGCCAGGAAGCCCTGCAGCCGCTCCACCAATCCGTCCAGTCCATCCAGATGCAAATCTGTCATGAGCAACAGCTTGTAGTTGTCAAAAGCTTCGGGAAGATCAGAGAAACTCAGGTTCAAGCGTTGGATTCTGATGTTCAGCGCATTGATTTTGCCCGGCTCCAAGAGCCCGAGCCACCGAAAGACGGAGTTCATGACCAGGCGATACATGACCACGTCTTCAAAATGAAACATGTGTGCCCAAGGTGCTGAACGAATCTGGCAGCTTGTAAGTTCCCGAAAGCGAACACGCGACTTGACAGGTCGAGGATAACCTTCAAAAGGTTGCTGCAACAAAATCTTTTTGAAAAAATGGGAACCCGCATAGGCACCCACGCAAAAGATCACAACCAAGCTCAAAAGCGTCGCGGGATGGGTGCCTACCCAAGAAGAAAGGATGATGAGGGGAAACGCGCCTTCAAAGAGCTGGTCCAAAACAGGCACCGCACTGCCGCTAGGCAGATCGAGTCGCCGTTTGATAAAGCTGGAAAAAAGGTCTCCGGCCATGCTCAACACCGCCGCTCCGCCCCCCACAAACCAGGGTAAGCCCACAAGTGGCGCGACCACGAACCCCGTAACCACGGCACTGAAAATACCTCGAATCGTCTTGTGGGGTCCAAAAAGAGGCTTGCCATCCAAAAAGAGACGACCTCGGTCCAAGGGTATGGACCAGCGTGTGTCTAATAAAAAGGCTAGCAAAGGAGGTGCAAAGTTAATGAACCACAGAAGCACGAGAGTGCTCAAAAAATTCTGCAAGTGCATGGCGGTTATCCTAGATAAGGCTCTGAAGACACCCGGTCGCGCATGATATTATGGGTTTAAGTTTTCCCAACGAACGTAAACCGTATGCTGTCGTCTTTCGGTATCATCCATGGAACCGATACAGTTTTCTGGCCCTTCTGGCGTCCATGGAAACCCGACAGGAGACGCATCATACACCGATTCTTTGGCTGGATGCCAGGGCAAAGGCCGAACCCGTTTCTGTAATGGCATCATGGCTGAAAACTTACGAGCAGCTTCTTTTGGTCTATTCTTTCATGACATGCCAATGGGTGGAAGTTCAACGGGAGGTGCAGTCTCTTCAGATCCTTAAACAAGGAGGCCGGGTGATGCTTGCCGCCGGAGGAGCTCATCCCTCGGCGGATCCGCGCTCTGTGCTGCGAGCCGGGTTTGATGTGGTCTGCCGTGGAGATGGCGAACCGGTCTTTGCCGAACTGGTTCAGCGGTGGGCTCAAGGGGCTTCCCTGAATGTGATCCCCGGGTTGTACATCAACTCCTCGACCGGTGTCGTGTTTACGGGACACCCTTTAAAAGCCTCTCTGGACGATGTTCCGGCCCTTCCTATAGCTTACGGAAAATATGGACCCATCGAAATCACGCGCGGATGCCCTTATGGGTGCCGTTATTGTCAGACTCCGAGACTTAAAGGGCGCATCGTTCGGCATCGGAGCCCAAGTGCTATTTTTCGTGCTGTGGAAGCCATGGTGGAAGCGGGCCGCACCGATCTTCGCTTCATTTCCCCCAATGCCTTTGCTTACGGTTCCCAAGACGGAAGGTCCCTGAATGTGACCGCATTGAAAACACTTTTTGAAGGCTTACGCCGCCGTGTGTCGGATCGCGGACGCATCTTTTTCGGCACTTTTCCTTCAGAAGTTCGGCCCGACTGGGTCCAGCCGGCCGTTATGGAGCTGGTCGCGCGCTACGCCGATAACCAGGAGATCGTCATGGGAGCTCAAAGCGGGGATCCGTCTATGCTGCGGCGTATGGATCGAGGTCACAGCGTCGAGGATGTGCGAAAAGCTTGCACCTTGGCCAAAAGTTTCGGGATTCGGCCCGTGGTGGACTTTATTCTTGGCTTGCCGGATGAAACCCCTGAACAAATGACTCGATCTGTGGACTTTATGGAAGAACTGGCCGAGCAGGGTGCGAGAATCCATGCCCACACCTTTATGCCTCTTCCTGGATCGCCCTGGGCGGCGAGGAGACCTCAACCCATCCCAGGTGACATTCGATTACGCCTGGAAAGGCTTATCTCACAGGGAAAACTCTTCGGACAGTGGAAAACCCAAGCGCGATTGGCACAAAACCTTTCTCTTTAAGCCATTTCTTTTCCCTAGCCTCAGCCTTTACATTCTGCTAGGTTTATGGGAAACGACTGAACGACCGGCCTCTTTCGCTTTCATCCCCTTCTTCGATCCGTGGAGGAATCTGTATGGCGTGGCCCTTGTCTCCTCCTCATTGGGAGCCCAGGATCTCTCTGCGCATCTTCCTTTCCATATCCATCCTTCTTTGGATCCCATGCCGTCCATGGGCAATGGACCAGCAAGAGACGATCGTACTGACCCTAGGATCTTGGAAAACTGAAGATATTCTTCCGGTGAATAATCTTCCAAACCCATTCCAGAACAGTCAGCTCCCGCATATCCGCGTCCTTTTTGACCTTCCAATACCACTACATCAAGACCCCGTTAACGAAACGATCTTTATTGAATTATCGAGTTCATCAGTAAAGGAGCAGCAGAGCTTACCGGACGCAGAGCCAAAGAGTCTTATTGTCAACAAAGTCTGTGAACTACCTAAAGTGGATTTACTCTGAAGATCGCGATCTCGTCAGGCAAACTGCTAGGGAGGCTCTTCCTACGATTTTTTGCTTGAACAAATTCGGACAAAGGCCAATGAAGAAAAAGGGAAGTAGAAGAAAGACCATGGTCTCTAGTCATGGCAAGGAAGCCTAACGGCTGTTGAGGGTTTCATCACGGACATCACCTTCCTGAAACGCTTGCAACAAGAGAGGGAACAACTGATCAAGGAACTTCAAAAAGCGCTTTCCGAGGTAAAAACGCTGAGCGGGCTTCTTCCCATCTGTAGCTCCTGCAAAAAAATACGGGACGACCAAGGTTATTGGGAGCAGTTGGAAAGCTATTTTCAAAAGCATAGCGAGATTCTCTTTACTCATGGTATCTGTCCCGAATGCATGAAAAAACTTTACCCGGATGTCTACGAAAAATTGCAGCGGGAAAAGGCATCCCAAAAATCCCAAGAAGGCGAACTAAGGGCTGATGACACTGTCCGGATGCAGCCCCCAAAAGGACTGAGAAGCAACAAGACATGAGGAAAGGAGGTGATTGCAAGTCTCACAAGGGGTTCAAATTTAAAAACATTCAAAGGTTTATGCTGAAAAGTAAAACCGTGGCCATGTCAAGTCTATGAATTAAAAAGAAGGAGATGGAGCATGCGTAGGGAACCTTGGGCGATCATGCTTGTTTTCATCGTTGGAAGTGCCTTTCTTGCTGCATGTGGCAGCATGCCCGTCCAGGTGGGGGACTCCTCGGCCAAGACCGTAGCCACGGGGAGCGCCGGCGGAGCCACCAGTGACAATGTGAATGCTTCCTTGGAACGTTGTGACCGGCCTCTGGGCACCATCGCTGTGGAGGAAGACCAAAATTCGGATTGGTATCACTACATTACAGGTCAATACAAACTGACCTCCACAGTCCCTGTGCTCAGGCTTTTGATTCAACAGTCCAATTGCTTCGTCGTAGTGGACCGAGGCCGAGCCATGAAAACCATGATGGGCGAAAGAGCCTTACAGCAGACAGGAGAACTTCGAGCTGGAAGCAATTTTGGCAAGGGCCAAATGGTGAGTGCGGACTACACACTCACGCCGGAAGTCATGATCAGTCAGAAAGGAACTGGAGGTCTCGGAGGAGCCCTGGGAGCCTTTGGTGTTGGAGGTGCTGTAGCGGGAGCGGTTTTAGGAGGCGTTAAAACCAATGAAGCGGCCGTTATGCTCATGCTTGTAGACAATCGATCCGGTGTTCAAGTAGGGGTTGCCGAAGGAAGCTCCAAGAATTTTGATTGGGGTCTAGGTGGCGCCATCTTTGGAGGCAGCGCCGGCGGTGGTCTTGGCGGCTATACCAACACACCGCAAGGAAAAGTCATCGCCGGAGCTTTCTTAGACGCCTATAACCAGCTTGTGCGCGTGGTCAGAAACTACACCCCTCAAACCATGGGCGACCGTCAACTGGGAACGGGAGGTCGCCTGGGTGTGGAGGGAAGCAGTCAAAGTGGTGGTTATCAAGGAGCAACGCTTTCCTTGAAAGAGGCCCAAAGAAAGCTCAATGCTTTGGGCTATGAAGCCGGAACGCCGGACGGCAAGATGGGTCAAGCAACCAAAGAAGCCTTGATGCAATTTCAACAGGATAGGGGGCTTCCCGTGACTGGACGACTGGATGCGGCCACGGCCGCTGAATTGGCTAAATAGCCTCCATGCCTAGATTTTCTTGAAACTTTTCCGAAAACCGTCTGTCTTGCCTCTTGCTGCGGGATACATAGACCATGGGACTTAAAGAACATGAATATGTTCGACAGACCTTGGAGCGTTACACCAACTTTCCCTTGGATCGAATGTGCGAGCATATCCTGATCACGAATTTCAAAAAATATGCGGACTGGTTTCAGAAAAAGACAGGAGGTGAAACCAGTGAGGGCAACTTTAGGCTGGTCAACGCTCCAGATCTCAATTGTACCCTAATCGATTTCGGCATCGGCTCTCCTCAGGCAGCCTTGCTCATTCACTGCCTAGCCTACTTGGATCGGTTGAAATCGGTCATCATGCTTGGAATGTGCGGCGGAATTGACGACACTCTGGAAATCGGCCAATTTGTCGTTCCGTCCGCCGCCATTCGCGGTGAAGGTACCAGCCGACACTATCTTCCTCCCGAATTTCCGGCCATTCCCGCATCTTCGGTCAATCTTTTCTGTATCGGGGCCGTCAAAAAGGTGGGGCTTCAGCCCAAATGTGGCATTGTGTACACGACAGACCGGCGGTTATGGGAATTCGATGAGGATTTCGTGGAGTACCTGAGGAAACTAAGGATCCTGGCCATTGAAATGGAACTGGCCACCCTGTTTTCCGTTTCCTATCATTATGAAGTGCCTATCGGGGCCATCATGCTGGTCTCCGATATGCCTTTGCAACGTAAGGGTATCAAGAGCAAAGAATTGCAAGAAAAAATCTACGCCGACTACATGCCTTTGCATCTGGAACTGGGACTTGAAGCTGTAAAGTCCCTGGAGGCCAACTGGCCTGATGTTTCACGTCGTTTAAGCAGTGAATGGTAGTAGGCAAAAAGGAGAAGAACCTATGGAAGTTCTTGTCTTGTACTATTCGCGCAGCGGCAATACCAAAAAGCTCGCCGAATACGTCACCGAAGGGGTTCAAGCGGTGAATGGTGTGTCGGCCGTGTTGCGCTCCACAAAGGAAGTCACTCAGGACGATTTCGTGAGGGCGGCAGGGATCATCGCGGGATCTCCGGTTTATTTCGGCGTCATGGCCACCGACCTCAAACGGGTGTTTGATGACTTCGTCGGTGTTCGCAAGAAGATGGAAAATAAAGTGGGAGCGGCTTTTGCCACCTCCGGAGATCCCACGGGCGGTAAGGAAACCACCATATTGTCGATTCTGCAATGCTTCTTGATCTACGGCATGATCGTGGTGGGCGATCCCCTGTCGGCTACAGGGCATTATGGCGTTGCATGCGTCGGAGCGCCCGATGAAAAGACGGCGGAAAATGCACGCAAATTAGGTCGCCGAGTGGCAGAACTGTGTTTGAAACTTCACGGAGCTTCTTGAACAGAGCGGGTGGGTCATTAAGGCCGTCACGATCGGGAAAAGCACTGGACCCCAAGTGATTCATCGTTTCTGAAAAATTTAGGGGCCGACTTATCAGTCGGCCCAACCATGTTTCCTCTTGGGTGGACCCGTCGGTCCGCCCATCCTGGTTAATCCAGATAAGGTTTCAGCAGCTCCTGCCTGCTGGGATGACGCAGCTTGCGCAGAGCCTTCTTTTCGATCTGACGGATTCTTTCCTTGGATACCTTAAAGGTCTTGCCGATTTTTTCCAGAGTTTCCCCAGGCTGTCCGCCTAAGCCGAACCTTAGCCGCAGAATCTTTTCCTCCCTGGGTTGCAAGCTGGCCAAAAGCTCCCGAGTCACCTCACTCAGTTCGTTGCTCTCACATCCTTCAGCCGGAGAGGCACAGTCCACATCCTCAATGAAATCACTCAGACGTTGTTCATCATCCCCTACGGGCATTTCCAAGGACAAAGGCTGACTTACCAAACTGAGCACCATTTCCACTTTGTCCGGCGGAATATTGGCCCTCTGACTGATTTCTTCCGCCGTGGGTTCACGACCCAACTCCTTCACCAGTTCATGAAAGACTTTAAAAAAAAGGTTCTTCAATTCGATGAAGTGGACCGGCAAACGAATGGTGCGCGTTTTGTCGTAAATCCCTCTAATGATGCTTTGCCGCACCCACCAGGTGGCATACGTGCTGAACCTGTTCCCTTTTGTATGATCATAACGCCCGACGGCCTTGAGCAACCCCAGGTTCCCTTCCTGAATAAGGTCGTCAAAACTCATGCCGCGGCCTCGATACCGTTTGGCAATGCTCAGGACCAAACGCAAATTGGCCTTCACCATGGCGTGCTTGGCTTCGTCGATCTCAGCAATGGTTCGATCACACTCCTCCTTCATGGCCGAAAGGATCGAATCCTGAGGCTCATCCGCCACGGCCTGATGCAAGGTTCGGGAAATGACTTTGAGCACCTTGTCCCGAACCCCTGGAAATGTCTTGGCCTGACCGAGTAGGTTTCGAACTTTTCCATGAAGGTCCTTGACCACCGGATGGTCTTCCTTGTGGCTTTCCACCAATCGCACCAGCCGGTCTTGGCCATCCCGGATCCTTTTGGCCAGCTCGATTTCCATCTCAGGAGTCAATAATGGAAAAGATGATACCTCGCGAAGATAGCACGTGACATGATCTTCGTCGAATTCCACGTTCGCTTCCTCGTCCAGCTCTGATTCCTCGACCGCCGAAGAGGGGGCGAGCGAGAATTCATCATAACGAAGATCCTTGTTTTCACTTTGAAGCAACCCGCTCTGATTGTCCTCCACGGATTCTTCCTCTTCTAGCTGGGCAGCGAAAAGATTCTCTTCGGATCCCAGGATTCCCACGTCCAGGAGGTGCTCGTACTCGTCGTCCTCTGCCTCGCTATTGAAGCGCAGGCGCTCAAGAGGATCCAATCTTTGCCCATGCAAACTCTTCATGGCGATCCTCCTTTCTCGGGACACCCTAGGTCTTCCTCCATGATCTTTCTTAATCTTCTCTCCGCGACCCTCCTCTTTTTTTGAGTTCACGGCACACCAAAAACGGCACACTTAGGAGACAAACCAAATATACGGTAAGTTCGAGAGAACGCCCCGTCAATGGAATTCATCAAAATGGCATGAAGAAACGGGAATTTCCAAAGCCCTTTGAAAGGAGAAGAAACTTTATGACATGGAGTACAAGTCGTCTTTTCGATCCCGCTGGAATTCTTCTTCGGTTTTAGATGCGAAATTCGACCACATCGCCGTCTTGAAGTTCATAGTCCTTTTGAACCATCTGGCCGTCGAAGACCGCATTCCCCCATATTCTAGCGAATTTGAGCTTCTCCACAAAGTCCTTGTGAATTTTTTCTGCAAGATCCTGAAGTGTGCTCTTTTTAGGAAGAACAAAAGGAGCGGATTTGTCGGGTTCTTTACCCGGGGCTTTGGTGTAGACGCGAATGACATCGGAAAGCGCAAAAACAGTGTCCAGTAACGTGTGCAAGCCGCGACCGGTCGCTGAAGAAACCGCCACACACGGCAGGCGGCATTGGCTCAGTTCCTGAAAGGCAAGAAAATCCTCCAGATCCGCATCCGTATCCACCTTATTGACAACCACAATCATTTTTTTCAAGAAAGGTTTCTTTTGCAAATCAGGGGGCAAGGGGTTTCCTTCCGGAAAGACTCTCAAGCCCTGAAGCACCTCCAGAGTATCCTCCAACTGTTGCAAAGGATCCGCCTTAAGGTCCACCATGATCATGACCAAATCAGCTTTACGAATCAGATCCGCCATCCATGGGTCAATAAAGTTCTTGCTGATCGGCGGTGTGTCAATAAGCTGGAATTGAATGTTTTCGTAAGGCACCATGCCCGGCGTAGGTTTCCATGTGGTATGAGGAAATTCGGCCACTTCAGGTGATGCGTTGCTTAAAACCCCTACCAGAGAGGATTTCCCCACGTTGGGTGCGCCAACCACCACGACCTGGGCGGCTCCTTCCTTGTCAATGACGTAAGCAACCCCCTTTCGCCCCGCTCCCTTTCTCTGCTGAGCTTCTGATTTGAATTTGGCGATTTTACGGCGCAGGTCGGCGCGCAGCTTGTCCGTGCCCTTGTGCTTGGGCATGATGGTGAGCATTTCTTCCAGCGCTTCGATTTTAGCTTCAGGCGTCTTGGCTTCGCGGTAACGTTTTTCAGCTTCGAAATAGGGCGGGGGGAGATTCGCCGGCATGCTTCACACCTCCTCGCCAAATCACCATTGTTTCAGCAATTCTGGACTTATAAAATGGCATTGCCCACCTCTTCTTGTCAATGGGCTCGCAAAAGGGTATGAACGATTCCTCGTCTATCAACAAGGAAGGACACGCCATGATCTCATGCCCTCAGTGCGGCCAACCTCTTCAGTGGATTCGACAATGAAGGCGTCAGCTTTGGCGTTGCACGGTGTGCCGCCGGGACTACACCTTGGAGTCTCTTGCCGCTTTGATGGATGACGAACTTGAGGAGCTTTTGGGAGCCGTTCGAGTGGACAGATTGTGACCGCACACCCTGAAACAGGGTCTGCGGTCTTGTTTCAAGGAAAGGTCGGAAAATCGGGCTGAGCCTTCGATGCTTCAGGAGGCCAGCTTGGCCTCGATCAGGTTTTCTGCGAGTTTCAACGCCTCTTCGAGTTTTTGAGGCAGATGTCCTCCTGCCTGAGCCATGTCCGGGCGCCCTCCGCCGCTTCCCCCCACCACTTGAGCCACTTCTCGAATAAGATGGCCCGCATGAATACGCTCCGTAAGGTCCTTGGTCACGCCGACCAAAAGGAAGACCTTTTCGTCGTGAACGGCTCCCAGAACCATCACCCCCGAGCTGACGCGTTCCTTGAATCGGTCGTTCATCTCCCGCAAAGCTTTGGGATCCGTCACTTCCACACGCCGAACCAGGACTTTCACCCCGGCCGTCTCCTTGGCTTCTTCAAACAGGTCCAAAGATTTCCGGGCCGTCATGGAACTTTTCACAGATTCCAGGTTCTTTTCCAATTCCCTGATCTGGATAAGGAGCTTTTCAACGCGTTCCGGCACCTCTTGCGGTGAAGCTTTCAAACGGCGGGCCGCCGTTTCCAGCAACCGGCGCTGTTCCTGCCAAAAGTGCAGAGCGTGACGGCCCGTAAGGGCCTCAATACGGCGAACTCCCGCCGCCACACTGGATTCCTGCACGATAACAAAGGATCCGATATCGCCGCTGCGTTCCGCATGGGTGCCGCCACAGAGTTCTTTGCTAAAGTCGGCGATTTCCACAAGTCGAACTGTTTCCCCGTATTTTTCTTCAAAGAGGGCGACGGCTCCAGCTCGTATGGCTTCGTCAAAGGCCATGACATGCACATGAAGCGGTCGATTTTCCAGGATCGCCTCGTTTACGCGCCGCTCGATTTCCTGCAATTCTTCCGGGGTCACAGCCGCGAAGTGTGTGAAGTCAAATCGAAGTCTTTCGGGAGCCACCAAAGAGCCGGATTGTTTGACGTGATCCCCCAAAACGTCACGAAGGACGCGATGCAAGATGTGCGTGGCCGTGTGATTGCGTGCTGTGTCTTTACGTTTTTGTTCATCCACTTTGAGGGTCACACGATCCCCGGCGCGCAATTCGCCGTTTTCGACTCTTACCACATGAACCCAAAGATCCCCGGGCAGCCGCACGGTATCCTCCACAACGGCCGTTACTCCAGGACCCCAAAGACGACCCTGATCCCCCACCTGGCCGCCGGCTTCACCGTAAAAAGGTGTCTGATCCACTACCACTTCGACCCGGCTCTCCGGCCCTGCCGCCTCGATCAAGGCGCCTTCCTGAATCAAAGCCACGACCAGGCTTTCCGTCTCCAGCCTTTCGTATCCAACAAATGCCGTGCGCACTCCTTGAGCGGCCAGTCTGCGGTACGCTTCCGAGATTTCTCTTTCTCCGCTCCCTTTCCAGTGACGGCGGGATTGCTCCCTTTGTCTCTCCATGAGGGTGTCAAAACCCGCCTGATCCACTTGCATACCCATCTTTTTGGCCATGTCCGTGACAATGTCGATGGGAAATCCGTAAGTGTCGTAGAGTTTGAACACAAGAGACCCTGGAACAAGGGTAGCCCCTTCATCCTGAAGGCGGGCCATTTCATTGTGAAGCAGCTTCAATCCATGGTCCAAGGTTTCACTGAATCGTTCTTCTTCATGCAGAATCACTCGAGAAATATAGCTTCGATTTTCCAGCAGTTCTGGATAGACGTCCGCCATGGCATGCATCACCGCTTCCACGACGCTGTGAAGAAAGGGGCGGTTCAAACCGAGGAAACGGCCGTGGCGCAAAGCACGACGAATCACTCGCCGAAGGACGTAACCTCGACCTTCATTGCTAGGGAGCACACCATCCCCGATGAGAAAAGCCGCCGCACGCCCATGGTCGGCAATGACCTTAAAGGAGACGTCTTTTTCCGCATCCTCCCCGTAACGCAGTCCCGCTTGCGCTCCGATAGCCTCCATCATGGGAGCAAAAAGGTCTGTATCATAATTGGACGGTACTTTTTGGATAACCGCCGTGATACGTTCCAAACCCATTCCCGTGTCAATGCTCGGCTTGGGCAAAGGCTCCAGGGTTCCGTCTTCCTTGCGGTTAAATTGCATAAAGACCAGGTTCCACAATTCCAAAAAGCGATCGCAGTCGCATCCCGGTCGACAGTCCGGGCGGCCGCACCCCATGGCTTCTCCCTGATCGATGAGGATTTCAGAACAGGGCCCGCACGGTCCGGTATCTCCCATGG
The DNA here is from genome assembly GCA_037481875.1 of Desulfosoma sp. Taxonomy (NCBI): domain Bacteria; kingdom Pseudomonadati; phylum Thermodesulfobacteriota; class Syntrophobacteria; order Syntrophobacterales; family Syntrophobacteraceae; genus Desulfosoma; species Desulfosoma sp. The sequence goes on from JBBFKY010000006.1 coordinate 77,370, forward strand.
CCCAAAAATTATCTTTGGTGGAAAAGGCAAGAATCCTCTCTTCGGGAAGATAGTTCTTCCAGTAGCTTCGAGCCTCTTCATCGCGTCCCAGAGACATGCCGGGATCGCCTTCGTGAATGGTGGCGTAGAGTTTATCTTGAGGCAAGCCCATGTGATCCGTAAGAAATTCCCAGGCGAATTCAATCGCTTCCTTCTTGAAATAATCGCCGAAAGAAAAGTTGCCGAGCATTTCAAAGAAGGTGTGATGACGCGCGGTATAGCCTACGTTTTCCAAATCGTTATGCTTGCCTCCAGCCCTCATACATTTTTGGCTGGAAGCGGCTCGACTGTAATCCCGCTTTTCCTCCCCAAGAAAACACCGCTTGAACTGGTTCATACCCGCATTGGTAAAGAGCAAAGAGGGATCGTCATGGGGAATGAGGGAAGAACTCTTGACAATGGTATGGCCTTTATCGCGGAAGTAATCCAAAAATTTCTGACGAATTTCACTGGCCCTCATGAAAGGTCTCCTGTCTTTCAAACTCAGGGCGGTACCGATCCCCACGGTAACGGACAACGGCTCTTGGGGACTCCAACCCCGTTTATACGGGGACTCCAAAGACGCTCATGTCAGGAAGTTGGCCGAGAACGGATTTTTCTCTGGAAGCGCCTTCCGCACGGACGCGTTGCCGGCTAGAAGCCCGGGCTGCCAGGAAAAACCACGGTTTCGGTCTTGTGGAGGGGCGAGGCGGCGCCTCGCCCCTCCAAGGAGATAACCTTCGATGTCTTGGTATTGCGAGTTTTCCAACAAGTTTTTAGACCTCGGCGGCTTCATCCGAGCTGACCATAGGCAACACATGGCGTTCTCGAACCTTGTTTTCGATTTCCAAAAGCAGATCAGGATGTTCTCGCAAAAAGTTCTTGACGTTTTCCCTTCCTTGCCCCAGGCGTTCCCCATTGTAGGAGTACCAGGTTCCCGACCGCTCCACGATATTGGCAGCCACAGCCAAATCCAAGACGTCACCTTCTCGGGAAATACCTCGTCCGTAAATGACATCAAATTCCACTTGTCGAAAAGGCGGCGCAATCTTGTTCTTGACCACCTTGACACGTGTGCGATTGCCCACTTCTTCCTGTCCTTCTTTGATGGGACCCACGCGGCGTATTTCCAAACGCATGGTGGCATAAAACTTGAGCGCGTTGCCGCCCGTGGTGGTTTCTGGAGATCCGTACATGACCCCGATTTTCATGCGAATCTGGTTGATGAAAATCACCGAGGTTTGTGATTTGCTGATAGCGGCCGTCAGTTTGCGTAAGGCTTGACTCATGAGCCGCGCTTGAAGCCCGACGTGAGGGTCGCCCATCTCACCGTCGATTTCCGCCTTGGGCACCAAAGCCGCCACCGAATCGATGACGATTACGTCAATGGCATTGCTGCGTACCAATATCTCAGCAATTTCAAGGGCCTGTTCGCCATAATCCGGTTGGCTGATCAGAAGATCATCCACCTTAACCCCAAGCTTGCGGGCATAGTGCACATCCAGCGCATGCTCGGCATCAATAAACGCGGCTAACCCTCCCTTTTTCTGCGCTTCGGCAATCACATGCAAAGCCAAGGTGGTCTTTCCCGACGATTCCGGACCGTAAATTTCCACAATACGACCTCGAGGAATCCCACCGATACCCAAGGCCAAGTCCAAAGAAAGACAGCCTGTGGAGATGACGGGAACCTGCACGGTCTGAGCCCCCTCGCCCAGGCGCATAATGGATCCCTTGCCGCACTGGCGCTCGATCTGCGCCACGGCCATGTCGATTGCTTTTTGACGATCATTGACTGCCGGTGCCGTCATGGCACGGTCCTCCTCATGATTCAAAAAAAACCTTAGCGCAAACGTTCGAGCCCGCCTTGAAAGGCCAATCTTTTCAAAGGGGTGTATTGTGCTCCGTCGGGTTTGAGATCGCTTTTATACAATACGAGTTCCGAGACGTCAAAAACAACCCCTTGATACCCTTGTCGAGCCACCAACATATCCTGAAGGGATTTGAGATGACGCCGCCCTTTGACCCTTCCTATCGTCAAGTGCGCTCGAAAAGGACGATTTTCCCTGGCAAATCCCAAAGGTTCCAGCACCCCTTCCACCCTCTGTTGAAGGCTTCTCAGCGGGCTCACATCTCCTTGAACACCGACCCACACCACTCGCATCTCACGCAAAGAAGGAAACGCGCCGCACCCCGCCGGACGTAAAGCAAATGGAAACGTCTGGGCCGTCACAGACCGCAAGGCCTCTTCTATGGCTTCGATACGTGTGGGATCCACATTGCCGAGGAATTTCAAGGTCAAATGCACACGATGAGGAGGAATCCAACTGACCGGCACATCCAGCTTTTGCAATGGAGCGCAAAATTCAGCTAGATCGTGCTGAACATTGGTCGGAAGATCCAGAGCCACGAAGGTCCTGATCATGAACGTAACATCCTCCACAAAAGGGCCAGGGCATGTTGTACTGATTGTTCTTGGACAATGCGACGACTGCCATGAAAATGGTGGCGTTCCACCAAAGTGCGATTTTCAAAGACACATCCGATGAATACGGTCCCCACCGGTTTTAGGGCCGACCCTCCCGTAGGTCCGGCAATCCCGGTAACCGCCAAGGCCGCCTGGGCCTTTGACCGGTTTAAGGCTCCTTGAGCCATGGCTTCACACACAGGACGACTTACAGCCCCATGGGTGACCAAAAGGTCTTCCGGCACACCAAGCAGCTCCTTTTTCGCTTGGTTGCTGTACGTCACAAAGCCTCTATCGAAATAGTCTGAAGCACCGGGGACGGACGCGATCCGCGCCGCCAGAAGGCCTCCCGTGCAGGATTCGGCCACCGCCAGTTTCCAGGACCTTCGGCGCAGCAACTCACCCACCACCTTTTCCAAGGTTTCATCATCGCGGCCGATAACATGTTCTTCACCCAAAAGAATCCTCAGTTCCTTTTCGGCCGCCTCCAGGCGCTCCCTGGCCTGCACTTGATCTTCAGCGGTAACCAAAAAAGTCACCCAGTTTTCACCCATCTGCGGCAGGTACCCCACTTTGACCCCATAGGAGACGGCGTCAAAGGCGCTCAATCGCTCGTTGATTTCCGTTTCCATCAGGCCGTAGATACGAAGAAAACGCTGCCCACACACAGGTCTTTCGGGGAATCGGCGCATGAGGTCGGGCAGGACAACTTCTTGAAGAAGGATTTCCATCTCATGAGGCACCCCGGGAAGAAAATATAAGGGAACTCCTTGATGCTCCAGGGAAAAACCAGCCATGGGGCGTCCCGGAGCCAACCGAATCGCCCCTTGAGGCAGTTGGGCCAGACGGCTTAATCTTTCAGTCCAGACACCACCTCGAGCTTCCACACGGTCCATCAAACTTTTCAAATCCGTTTCATCCACCGCCATAGGAAGGGCAAAGGCTTGGGTTACGGCCGATTTGGTCCGATCGTCATCCGTCGGCCCTAAACCTCCTGTGACGATCACAAACCGGCTCTGGGCCGTCAGCTGTTCCAGCTGCATGGCAATGGCCTCTTCGACGTCTTCAACCACCACCACTTTTTGCAAACGAAACCCATGCGCTTTCAACACGCCAGCGATGTGATGCGCGTTAGTGTTGAGGATCTCGCCCAGGAGAATCTCATCCCCGATGGTGAGAAGCGAGCCTCGAATATCCGGGCATATTTTTTGACCCATCACCCCTTCGACTCACAAGCTTTCTTGGTCAGTTTTTCCCAACCCAGGCGCCGCACTTCTTCGTAGATGTGAGGTAAAGGCAGACCACTACGCCGGGCGGCTTCCTTGCAATCTTCGTATTCCGGCTGACATCGTAGCGTCCCGTCCGGAAGCGTGGCCGTTTTGACCTTTAGCTCTCCCCAAGGAGTATCCACGTGCATGAAAGCCCGCGGCAATTCCACTCGATCCACCTCATGAAAACGCACCCCTAACGTGCTGCTCTCCGAAAAAACGCGTGCCGCGATACGATCCTTGAGCGGCGGTTCCATGAGAATACGGACCAAGGTAGCCGGCCTGTTCTTTTTCATGAACACGGGAACAAACACCACATCCAGGGCTCCTTCGGCAAAACAGGCTGCCATGAGATGTTCATAAAATTCCGGATTCATGTCATCGATCTGCGTTTCCATGATCATCAGCCGTCGGCTCACGAGTGCGGAATGGGATTCGCCCACCATGAGCCGTAACACATTGGGCGGGTTTTCTGCTTCATGAGCCCCCACCCCATAGCCTACCGTCTTCAGGACCATTTCGGGAAGAGGTCCAAAATCTTGGCATAAACTACTGAGAATAGCAGCTCCCGTAGGTGTCACCAATTCCCGCTCCACGCCTCCGTCTCGAACAGGAACCCCTTCCAACAAAGCCACCGTCGCCGGTGCCGGCACAGGAAGCACCCCATGGCTTGACAGAACACGTCCTCGCCCAAGAGGCAACGGGGAAGCATATAGCCTTTCAATACCCAACAGATCCAGCCCTACCACGGCGCCCACCACGTCCACCACGGTGTCCACCGCACCGATTTCATGAAAATGCACGTCTTCCAGCGCTACACCGTGCACTCTGGCTTCCGCACGCGCCAGCCGTTCAAAAACATACAGGGCTTTGTCTTTAACCGTGCCGGGCAGGGAAGACGCTGAAACAAGTTGACGAATATCCCGAAAGTGTCGCAGAGGCGGCGAGTCTTCCTCATGGATGAGAACCCGCGTGCCTGTGATGGCTCCTCGAGATTCCTTACGGGTCTCCAGATGCCATCCTGGTAGATTCAAAGCGGCCAAAGCCTCAGTCAGGGCTTTTTCGGCAAGCCCGGCATCGATCAAGGCACCGAGGATCATGTCCCCGCTCGCTCCGGAAAAGGCATCAAAATAGGCTAGGCGCATGCCGTTCCTTTATTCATGCCGAACAGTCTTTCCAAGAGCTCGTCCATATGGGTCAAGGAGATGAACTGGACGGCGCGTGTCACATACGCCGGTAACTGTTGAACATCATCCATGTTGCCTCGAGGGATGAAAACCAGATCGATGCCTGAACGCGCCGCAGCCAGAGCTTTTTCTCGAAATCCTCCCACTGGAAGCACGTCCCCCAACAGTGAAATCTCTCCTGTCATGGCGCACCGTTGTCCCAAAGGCTTTTGGAGCAACGCGGAGGCCAAAGCGGCACCCAGAGCCATGCCTGCCGAAGGTCCATCCTTGGGCACGGCCCCGGCCGGCACATGAATATGCACATCCATCTTTTCATGAAAATCCGCAGGCAACCCCCATCGATGGGCTCGAGTGCGAAGAAAGCTCAAAGCCGCCTGCGCCGATTCCTTCATGACGGTTCCCAAATGTCCCGTGAGAACCACGGCACCTTTGCCCGGCATGACGGCTGCTTCGATACGTAGCACCTCACCGCCGTGCGGTGTCCAAGCTAAAGCCAAGGCAATTCCGGGCACACTGGGAAGCTGGTGCGAGGAAAAATCCTTGAGAGGAGGTCCCAGAAAGCGTTCCAAGCCTTTTTTGGAAACTCGAAATGGAGCACGCCCACCAGCGGCACGATTTCTCGCAGCCTTACGGCATAGGGTGCCCAAGACCCGTTCCAGTTGCCGCACACCCGATTCCCGTGTGTAACAGCGTATGAGTTCCACAAGCACCGAGTCGCTGATGGAGACATCTCCAGGGGTTAAGCCATGTTCCTTCATCTGTCGAGGCAACAGATAGGATCGGGCAATCACCAGCTTGTCCCTGTCCGTATAGCCGGAAAGGGTCAGCACCTCCATTCGGTCCGCCAAGGCCGCCGGTACATGCTCCAAACTGTTGGCCGTGGCGATGAACAACACTTGGGACAGATCAAAAGCCACATTCAGGTAATGATCGGAAAAGGCTTTGTTTTGTTCTGGATCCAGCACTTCGAGAAGCGCCGCGGCCGGATCCCCTCGAGCATCGGATCCGATCTTGTCGATCTCATCCAGCATGAAAACGGGGTTCTTCGTTCCGGCCTGTCGCAGTCCCTGAATGATGCGCCCAGGCAACGCGCCAAGGTAGGTGCGTCGATGTCCTCGAATTTCCGCCTCGTCTCGTAGACCCCCCAAAGAAACACGCACAAATCGGCGTCCCATGGCTCGGGCGATGGATCGCCCCAATGATGTCTTGCCAACACCCGGTGGACCCACGAGGCAGAGAATGGAGCCTTTGAGACTGCCTTTCAGGCTGCAGGCGGCGAGAAAATCCAGGATGTGTTCTTTGATGGCTTCCATGTCGTGATGATCGGCATCCAAGACACGAGCCGCCTCCGCAAGATCCAAACGGTCGTCGGTCCTACGCTGCCAAGGCATCTCGATGAGCCAGTCGAGATACGTGCGGACCAAGGAAGCTTCCGCAGCATCGCTTTGCATCATCCCAAGCCGATCCAATTCACGCATGGCCACCTGGTAAGCTTCAGAACTCATGCCCGCCGCTTGGATTTTTTCCCTGTAAATCCTCTCTTCCTTGTCTTCATCCCATTCACCCAGTTCTCGACGAATGGTTTTGAGTTGCTCTCGAAGATAGCGTTCCCTTTGACGTCGAAGAAGGGCCCTTTCGGCTTCGGACTCGATTTCTTGCTGCACTTCGGCTTTCTGCAGTTCTTCGGCCAAAGCCTCGGCCACTGTGCTCAGACGCTCCAAGGGATCCGCAATCCCCATCAGGCGGCAACACACATGAGGCTCCAAGTGCAGGTTCATGGCCAGCAAATCGGCCAATCGACCGGGAGAAGAAGCGCTCTGCAGCACGGCTTCCGCATCCGCTGCGTGCATGCCTCGCAGCGTGAAAAGCTTCAATCCCATTTGACGGACTTTGGAGAGCAAAGGGAAAAGGGTTTCATCGAAAAGCACGTCCAAGTCCATCAGAGGTTCCACGTGAACCATAAGTCCAAAGGATCGCGAAATCACATGATGCACGCGAGCCTTGGCAATTCCTTGAACGAGAATTTTCACTCGACCGTCTTCCAAGGGTGTGTTTTTCAAAATCAAGGCCACACAACCCAAGACCCCGTCCCAGGAAGATGCGCCGGAAGTCTCGAGATCGCACACGCCGTTGTCACCGCAGCACGCCGCCAAAAAAATGTATCGACCGGTCTTTTCCGCTTCAGATAAAGCAGCCTTCTCCGCAGGTTCCGAAAGGAACAAGGGAAGGATCATGGCGGGAAAAAGCATTGTGTGACGTAGAGGTAGTACCGGTAAATCCGTAGGCCATGAGGGTGTGGTCATGGTGCGGTGTCGTCCTCCCGCATCCCCTTAACAGCGCCTTCCCATCCTTGTCAACACACGAGCGTCTTGAAACAAAATTTTCGAAGACTCTCAAGGTTTACCTTTGTTTTTAGGCGGATTTCGCTTCCCTCCATCCGTCCTACTGGTTTACGGCCTTCTGGGTTTCTGGGTCCCCTAAGGACGCATGAAAGGCGCCGCCGTCTCTTGACACTGAAAGGGGTGAATGGTAGTTAGACGCAACCCAGATTCACCCCGTGGAGGGATGGCCGAGTGGTTTAAGGCGGCGGTCTTGAAAACCGTTGGTCGGTTAGCAGCCGGCCCGTGGGTTCGAATCCTACTCCCTCCGCCAAAAAGTGCGTTGTCTGGAGAGATGGCCGAGTCGGCTGAAGGCGCTCGCCTGCTAAGCGAGTGTACTCCGAAAGGGGTACCGAGGGTTCGAATCCCTCTCTCTCCGCCATTCCAAAAACATAGCCCATCCCCGTGGGGATGGGCTTTTGCTGTTGTATGGCGCTACAAGCCCCCTATGCCGCCCTGTTTCTAGGAAAGCGTGGCATCACTCGGAGGAGAGGATCATGCAAGAAGAATCGAAACAATGGACGCACCTGGACAGTCAAGGCCATGCCAAAATGGTGGATGTCAGCGATAAGGCCCCCACTTGGCGTGAAGCTCGAGCCCAAGGTCAGGTGCGCATGGCCGCATCCACGCTCCAGCGTATTCTGGAAGGCACCGTGGTCAAGGGCAATGTGCTGGACACGGCTCGTCTGGCCGGAATTATGGCGGCAAAAAAAACCTGGGATCTCATCCCACTGTGCCATCCTCTGCCTTTAACCTCCATAGACGTTTTCGTGGAACCGGATCCTGATCTGCCCGGCGTGCGTTTGGAAGCTCGAACCAAAACCTTTGATCGTACGGGTGTGGAAATGGAAGCCCTGGTGGCTGTCACCCATGCCGCCTTGACCATTTACGATATGTGCAAGGCGCTGGATCGATCCATGGTCCTGGAAAATATTCGGCTGACTTACAAGGCCGGAGGACGAAGCGGGACTTTTGAGCTGCAAGGTTCCACCGTGTCCACGCTTTGACAAATGAACCGAGCATCTGAGTTCGCTTCCGCTCGAGAGACCGTGATGATTTTAGACTTTACAAACCGGCATGCCTCATGCTAGCGAACATCCCTTCATGACAGCGCGCGGAGGATTCGCCATGGACCAAGAGACTCTGGCTTATTTCAAAGAAATTCTTGAACAGCGACTGCGCGAGCTTATCGAAGAAGCGGAAAAGACGGTAACCGGCATGACCGATGAAGGGGAGACTTTTCCAGACCCCACCGACAGGGCCTCTCTGGAATCGGACCGCAACTTCATGCTGCGCATTCGCGATCGAGAACGCAAGCTCATCACCAAAATTCGTGAGGCTCTTCAGCGCATTGAAGATGGCTCTTACGGCATCTGCGAGGCCTGCGGGGATGATATCGGTGTCGAGCGGCTTAAGGCTCGCCCGGTGACCACCTTGTGTATTGACTGCAAACGCCGGCAAGAAGCTTTGGAAAAGATTCGAGAAGCTTAAGATGCGGACGGTTCGGCCTCATCCTGCTCAACCTCACGAAGATGCAGGATGTCGCCGACCCAAACCGTTTCTTGACGCCCTTCCAAGGTTTCCAGCACCAAGGCACCGCGGTCCGTCAGGTCTCGTGCCACGCCTTCCAGGATGCCTTCCGCTCCCTGAAGTCGAACCTTTTTTCCCAAGACGGCCGAAAACTCCAACAGGTTCGGTCGAAGCCCTTTTAGGCCCTCCGTCATATAAAAATCATAAATTTTTTCGAAGGTGTTCAGAAAACCTGCCAAGACCTGGGCTCGGCTCCACGGCAGGGATGCCTTGCCAGCCCCCTCCACCAAGATCTTTTCACACTCCATGGCTACGGACGTTGCGGGATAGAGAATGTCCTCAGGAAAATCCTCTTGACGGTGTAGAACATTGACACCGACGCCCACCACCAAAAACTGAATGCAGTCGGGATCCGAGTGCATTTCCGTGAGAATCCCTGCAACTTTTTTCCCTGAGATCAACACATCGTTAGGCCACTTGACGCGGGCATTCAGAGCGTAATGATCTTGGAAAAATTTGGCTAGGCTCAAAGCGGCCACGAGGGTTATTTCAGGGCCGTGACGTGGCGGCAACTCAGGCCTCAAGATCATGGACACATAAAGGCCTAGACCTTTCGGCGAAACCCACGACCTTCGAAGTCGCCCTCGACCCGCCGTCTGCTCTTCAGCCACCACCGTGGTTCCATGCACAGCCTGGGAACGAGCCAACTCCATGGCACGATCATTGGTCGATGCCAGCTTTTCATGGTATTCGTAAGCACGGCCGAGCCATCGAGTTTGCAAAAGAGGTATCACTTCTTCGGGCATCAAAGAATGACTGACGGATTTTAGGCGGTAACCTTTTTTGGTCTGGCTTTCGATCTGGTAACCTCGAGATCGAAGCGTGCGTATGTGTTTCCAAACCGCCGTGCGTGATATTCCCAAGGACGCGGCCAGTTCATTTCCGGAAACGGTTTCATGGCAGCGCCTCTTCAGTTCAGCCAACACGGCAAGATACGTGTCCGAACGATCCTTCATGGGCCGACTCCTTGAACCGTTATCAGAGCCGCGTGGTAGAGAAGGATTTCCGTCACTTCATTCACCGTCCCCAACATATCCCCTGTCATGCCTCCGAGCCATCGTTTCGCAATCTTTTGAAAAACAAGGGCCGACGCCACGGTTGTGGTCACCATGACGATGGCCCACAGACCTTCAAGCACAGCGGCACTCAGGAAAGCCCACACAGAAGCCCAAAGCCATTCGGAACGCCCCATGCCTTCCACAAAGACTCTGCCCAAGCCGCCTTCGGATCGAGCATACGCCACCTTGTGCATGGACAGCACCATGGCATAGCGGCTGAGAGCAGGCACAAGCACCAGCGCCGACCATCGGTGCGCCTCAAGAAGGCCGGAAACAGAAAAGACCTTGAGACCGATCCCAAAAACCAAGGCAAGAACTCCAAAAGATCCGACACGGCTGTCTTTCATGATCTCGAGGCGCCGCTCGATCTTGTGGGATCCTCCCATACCGTCGGCCACATCCGCCAATCCGTCCAAGTGCAGGCCTCGCGTTAGCCAGGCTCCTAAAGCCACCACCCAGCAGGCGCTCAACTGAGGAGAAAAGCAAACCTCCAAGCCCCAGCCCGTCACCGCCTGAAAAGCGCCGACAATGAGCCCCACCAAGGGGAAGGCCGCAAGGGATTTCACCACCTCTTCATCGCTATAGACCCTGGAGCCTTGACCCGGAAGACGCAGCCGCGTCAGAAACCCCAAGGCCATGCCAAAATGATTCCACATGGCGTCGGCTCCCTACCGGGGTTTCAGGAGGATAGGAATGCCGGCAATGACATAGGTGACCGATCGACAAACTTCGGCAATTCTCTGATTGGCCCAGCCGGCCAAATCCCGATAGGATCGAGCCAGGGCATTGGCCGGCACGATACCGCAACCCACTTCGTTGGCAACCAGAAACACGGGGGAACGGGCCGAATGAAGCACCTCACACAAAAAAATCACGTGGGCTTTGGCCTCTTGATCTCTCAAGGAAAGGAGAAGGTTCGAATACCATAAAGTAAGACAATCCACCAGAATTGGAGCGGGCTCAGTATCCAGTTTCTGGAGAATTTCCGAAAGATGAACAGGACATTCAATGGTCCGCCACGAAGGCCCGCGTCGGCTTTGGTGTTCCTGCACCCGCTTGGCCATTTCATCATCCAGGATTTGCGCTGTGGCCACGTAGCGATAAGGTGGGGTCAAGGCCTGCACCAGTGATTCAGCATACGTGCTCTTGCCGCTTCTCGCTCCACCCAGGATGAGATGAGGGGTGTCAGGCCGTTTCATGAGCCCGCATCATCCTCGACGCCCAGCTCGGACAAACCCAACTGCTGCAAAAGTTTTTGAAGTTGCTGGGAATCTCGGTAGGCAATGGTCACCGTCCCTCCATCACCTCGCCTTCTTACCGTAACGGGCAAATCCAGATGCCTACGCAGGCGTTGTTCCATTTCCTGCCAGCGAGATTTTGAGGGCACGGTCTCGGCAGGTTTTTTAGCATTGAGAAGAAGGTTGATCCGTTTTTCCGTCTGGCGCACGGAAAGGTCTCCACGCAAGATGATCTCTCGCATGGATAAGCGAGCCTCCTCGTCGGGCAAAGCTAAAAGGGCTCGAGCATGCCCCATGGTTAAGCGACCGTCCAAAAGATCTTGTTGGACTTCAAGGGGCAGTTGGGTCAAACGCATGATGTTGGCAACGGTGGATCGATCCTTGCCCACACGCTGGGCGATTTCAGCTTGGGTTAAACCGAACTCGTCGTGAAGTCGTCGATAGGCCGCCGCCTGCTCGATACAATTGAGATCCTGTCGTTGAAGGTTTTCCACGAGAGCCAGTTCAAGGGCTTGTCGAGGTGTCGCTTCTCGAACGACCACAGGCACTTCGGTGAGGCCGGCCGCACGGGCCGCCTGCCAACGCCTTTCCCCGGCAAGAATGGTGTAGGTTCCTTGTTCCGGACCGCGGGTCACCAAAATAGGCTGAAGGATACCGTTTTCTCGAACAGAGTCGACCAATTCTCGAAAACTCTCATCCTCCACCTTTTGTCGAGGCTGAAATGGATTGGGGCTCAGACGGTCCACAGAACAGTAAAAGACCTGCACCTCCTCACTCTTCAACCAATCGGTGGAAGGCAGTAAATCTTGAAGTCCTCGACCCAGCCCTTTTTTCTTTTCAGCCACCGTTTCGTTCCGTTTCCAGCAATTCGTCAGCCAGGGCCATGTAGGCTCGAGCCCCAGCGGAGTTCTTGTCATAGATCGTCACGGGCAGCCCATGACTTGGGCACTCACTTAAACGGACATTGCGTGGAATCAATGTCTTGAGCACTCGTCTTCCCAGGTGACGTCGAACTTCCATGGCCACTTGATGGCACAAGTTGTTACGCCGATCAAACATGGTCAACAGAATGCCTCGAAGCCGCAGGTCCGGATTCCATCGCATCTTGATTTTGCGAATGGTTTCCAGCAACAAGGTAAGCCCTTCCATGGCAAAATATTCACACTGAAGGGGAATCAGAACACTCTGGGCGGCACAGAGACTGTTAACGGTCAGAAGCCCCAAGGATGGAGGACAATCCAACAGGATCATGTCATAGTCCCGCCGAAACCCATCCATTTTGGATGCCAGAAGCGTCTCACCGCCTCCCTGCGTGGCCAATTCCCATTCCGCAGCCGCCAGCGTGGGATTGGCAGGAAGTAGCCAAAGGGAGAGACCTTCCACGGGTTGACGCAGGGCAGGTGCCATATCGCGGCGCAAGAACCCGTAGAGGGTGTCGTCGGCGTTGGAGACACGAACCCCCAATCCGCTGGAAGCGTTGCCCTGAGCATCGCAATCCACAAGGAGCACACGACGTCCCTTGGCCGCCAAGGCCGCACCCAGATTGATGGCCGTGGTGGTCTTTCCCACACCTCCTTTCTGATTGGCAATGGCCATGATCAGCGTCATGGCGCGGCTCCCTCACCTTGCGGAACCACCAGGCTCCAAGCGTCAAAAAGTTCGTGGTAGCGCACCAGAAACCTTTCCCCCGTATCCACCAAAACACGATAATAGCGCATGGGCACTCGATGAGAAGCCATATATCCTTCGTACCAACGATCTTCTACGGCAACCACGCGGTAACGCCGTCCGCGCCACTTCAGTTCCATGGGCTCCTGAGCGCCGCTATAATGATTCCGCGTGGTCACTTCGATCCGCTCCAACCTCATGCCAGATCCTTACCGTTGATGGCAAAGAATGCTTAATATACTCAGGAAAGTTTATGATACAATGTTTTTCCCAGTCTTTTCTCCAGGGAGGTGCTGTCATGGCACGCAAAGCTCTTTTGGTCATCGATATGCTCAACGATTTTGTGGATCCTCAGGGGGTCCTTTATTGCGGAGAAGCAGCCAGGGCCATCATCCCCGCCGTCAGGCAGCTCATGGAAGAATTTGTCAGGGACGGTCACCTGGTTGTTATGGTCAAGGACGCCCACACCGAAGATGATCCCGAATTCCAGATGTTCCCACCTCATGCCGTGCGCGGGACTTGGGGCGGCGCCGTGATTCCGGAACTACCAATCCCTCGAGAAGCTATAACGCTGGAAAAGACGCGTTACAGCGCCTTTTTCGGCACCGATCTGGAACGAGTTCTTAAAGAATATGATCCAGAAGAGGTTTGGGTGGTGGGTGTGTGCACCTCCATTTGTGTCATGGACACGGTGGGAGACCTGCGTAACCGCAATTACAAGGTCGTCGTCCCCTCCCATGCCGTCGCTGATTTTGACCCGGAATTTCATGCATTTGCCCTCAAACGGATGGAGCGCGTCTACGGCGCGGCCGTTCGCTGAACATTCGCCTACAGCTAGCCAAGGAGGGCTCGGGCCATGGCGCTATGGCACGGTTATCGACCGGAACTGCTCACCGACCTCTACCAGTTCACCATGGCGGCAAGTTATTGGAAGGAAGGCATGAATGGACAGGCCGCTTTCAGTCTTTTCATTCGCGACCTTCCGCCTCATCGCGCCTATTTTGTTTCTGCGGGTTTGCAAAGTATTCTGGAGGTCATCGAAGACTTTCACTTCGATGCAAGCTCCATAGATTACCTGCGTTCCCTAGGCCGCTTTCCCGAAGGCTTTCTGGACTATCTGAAAACCGTACGTTTCACGGGAACTGTGCGCGCCATTCCGGAAGGACGGATCTTTTTTCCCAATGAACCGATTCTGGAGGTCACAGCACCCATTATCGAAGGACAGCTTCTGGAAACCGTCATTATCAACACCATGCATCTGGAAATCTTGGTGGCCACCAAGGCTTCCCGCTGCGTGCATGCCGCTCGCGGAAGACCTCTCATTGATTTTTCTCCACGCCGCACGCACGGTGTGGACGCAGCTCTAAAGACGGCTCGATCCAGCTACATCACAGGCTTTATTGGGACCAGCAACGTCCTTGCGGGCCAAATGTATGGAATACCTGTGTTTGGTACCATGGCTCATTCCTACATCACCAGTTTTTTGCATGAAATGGACGCCTTTCGAGCCTACGCCGCCGCTTTTCCTGACAACACGGTTCTCCTTTTGGACACGTACGATACGTTGAGGGCTGCTGAAAAGGCTATTGTCATCGCCCAGGAATTAAAGGCTCAAGGTAAGAAATTGCGCGGCGTACGGCTCGATAGTGGCGACCTTCAAAGGTTGAGCTCCCAGGTCCATGAGCTATTTTGCCGGCACGGCTTTCCGGACGTGGCGGTGATGGCCAGCGGCAATTTGGATGAATACCGTGTGGAAGAGCTGCTCCAATCTGGAGCCCACATTGACCTTTTTGGAATCGGCACACGGCTGGGAGTCTCCGCAGATGCTCCTTATCTGGACATGGCTTACAAACTGGTGGAATACGACGGCCGTCCGGTGCTGAAGCTGAGCCCGGCTAAGAGAACCTGGGTGGGCGAAAAACAAGTGTTTCGTTCCTATACCCCTTCAGGATTCATGGAACACGATGTGCTTGGGCTCAAGCAGGAAAATCACCCCGGTGCCGAGGCTCTTCTTTTACCGGTGGTGGTCCAAGGTCGACGTACCGCTTCGGAGGAATCCCTTAGGGAAATACGGACTCGGTTTCAGGCTGATTGGGAAAGACTCCCGGAAGAGTACAAGGCTTTGAAGCCGGAAAAACATTACCCTGTGCGTCCCAGCGAACCGCTTCAAGCCTTACAGGAGCGGGTCAGTCGAACGCGCGTGGTTCAAGAAATTCAATCATGATTCTTGAAGCCTCCAGCGCAGGAGACGTCTGGGCTCTTCCAGACCTGGAAGCAGGTATTTCATATCCGGAAGGCGTTTCAAAACCAGGCGTGCCTTTCTGTCCGCCGTGTTTTCTTTGAATCCAGCTTTGAGCCCTAGGTTTTGAGACACCTCGGCGGAGGGTGTCTTTCCGGCCCAATAAGCCACCATGCCTTCCATCTTGAGGAATCCGCCCAGACAGTGCAAGAGGGCTTCATCCATGCGAACAGCGCGAACGGTTATCAGGTCAAATCTCCTGAGCTCTTCGTCCGCGGGTATCGATAAGTCATGAGCGCTTGGCCCATGAAAACCGCCCGGAATCCACGGCGCATGTTCAACGCGGCCTTGAATGACGGTTACATTTTTCAGGCCCAATTCGGCGACGCAAACCTTTAGAAAACTGGTTTTTTTTCTGTCCGAATCCAGCAGATACACATGAAGGCGGGGGTTGGTGACAGCAAGCGGAATCCCCGGAAAACCTGCGCCGCTTCCCACATCGAGCACCAACCCGCTGAGCGTCAGCCAAGGTCGTGGAATCAGGCTGTCCAGAACGTGCTTCACCACGGCCTCTAACCCTGTGAGGCGTGTCAGGTTCACACGTCGGTTCCAGAATTCCAGAAGTTCCAAATGACGGCAGCACAGGGCCGCCTGGCTATCCGTCACATCCAGTCCGTAGGCTAGAGCAAGGCTTTTTAATGTTTCTCGACACCTTGTGTCTTTGGCTTCCTTCACTTTTCTTCAAATCAAGAAGTTTACTTGCCGATGCAAAATCGTGAAAAGATACGCTCCAAAACGGCGTCGTCTACTTGAATGCCCAAAATCTCTTCCAAGGCGTTTCGAGCCGTTCGCAGATCCTCCGAGACCAGTTCGGGGAGTCCCTGGCGGCGCGCCGCTTCAATAGCCCGACCCAAAGCCAGGGCGGCACGTTCCAGGCATTCTTTTTGTCTCACATTGACGGCGAACGTGGATTCGGCTCCCAAAAGTACGTCTCGAAGCACGTCCGTTTCCACAAAATTTTTGAACCGCTGCAGATCCTCAGGATAGTGCGCGCACAGGTGAAAGATCGAATCTTCAAGGCCGTAGCGGACCCTTAAGTCCTCCTCGGAGGTGACTCTTGGGCAGTCCCTTTTGTTCAGCACCACCAGTCTTCTCTTATGGCGAGTCTTTATTTCGATACGATCATCGTCGGCATCCAAGGGTCGGCTTTGGTCCACGATCCAAACCACCAGATCCGCCTCTTCCACAGAACGCAAGGTTCGTTCAATGCCAAGAGATTCGATCATATCCGGTTTTTCCCGAATGCCCGCTGTATCCAGAACCCGCACCCAAAGCCCTCCGACCAGGAAACCATCCTCGATAACATCGCGCGTCGTTCCGGCAATGGGGGTGACAATGGCTCGATCCTGGCCCACCAAGGCATTTAACAAGGAGGATTTACCCACGTTGGGCTTGCCTACCAAAACGATGGACAGCCCTTCTCGCAACACCCTGGATTCTTCATAATGATCCAAAATGCTTCGCAATGCAGGAAGACAACTGTGTTCCAGTCGGTCAGCCAGAGGTTCCAGCTCCGAGCCGTCTTCGGTTTCCAGCTCTTCAGGAAAATCCATCAGGGCTTCCAACCGTGCTTCCAGTTCCAGCAATTCTTCCCGCCAGCGAGCCACCTGTTCCCCAAATCCCTTGCGCAACTGTTTTTGAGCAGCCTCCAGAGCCTTTTCGGATCGTGCATGGATCACATCGACGACGGCTTCGGCCTGGGAAAGATCCAAGCGCCCGTGATAGAAGGCTCGAAGCGTAAATTCCCCAGGACGGGCCAGTCGGGCCCCATGCGCCATGACCAGCTCAAGGATACGGTTCAGGACCGCGTAGCCGCTGTGGCAGTTGATCTCCACCACATCTTCCCCTGTGTAGGATCGAGGGCCCGCCATATAACTGGCCAGGACTTCATCCACTGGGGTATCGGTCTCTGGATCAATGATCCAGCCGTAGATCAGTTTATGGGATGCAGGAGGCTTTGAAGAGGTACGGGCGGGCCGGAAAATTCTTTGAAGTAAGGGGAGGGCATCGGGTCCACTGATCTTGATGATCCCGATGCCCCCGATGCCGATGGGAGTCGCGATAGCGCAGATTGTCTCGGATCGGCAGGCAATGTCCATCGTGCGCGGATGCAGCCTCCGCTCACTGTGCGTTGGATTTCGCTTCGGTCATGGAGTCTGGAATGTTTTTCGTTTTCTTGGCCGGATAGATGACCACCCGGCGCAGGTTGCCTTCGCCTTTGCTCTTGGTACGAACGCCCTGGTCTTCCTTCAGGGCCATGTGGATGATGCGCCGGTCTTGGGCGTTCATGGGACCCGTCGTCACCGGACGTCTGGATTTCTTGACCCGCTCGCTGAGCTGCAGAGCCATTTCCGTGAGGTTGCTTTCCCGTTTGGAGCGGTAGTTTTCCGTATCCACGATGACGGGCACATTGTCGCCCACCTCTCGGCTGACGATCTTGCTCACCACATACTGCAAAGCGTTCAAGGTTTTGCCCCGCTTGCCGATGAGCAATCCGGACCCGTTGCTCACGATGTTCAGATAGACGCTCTCTTCCCGCACTTCGCTTTCCACGACCGTGGGGACGTCCACATATTTGAGAATTTCCGTGAGCACTTCCTTGGCCCGGTCACACGCCTTGCCGAGAGGCGTCTCCTTGGGGGTGGCGCGAATGCGCGCCTTGCGGGCCCCGACAATGCCGAAAATGCCTGAAGAGCCTTTGGACAAGACTTCGATGTCCAACTTTTCTTGAGGCAGCTGGAACGCCTCGCAGGCCGATCGAATGGCGTCGTCGAGGGTTTTCCCTTCAAATTCCTGCGTTGGCATACTCTCCTCCGTTTGTCGTCCGAAGCGCACGCGCGATCGCCAATTTGAAGCGGAGAGGCGCCTGGTTAAGCCTGACGGTTGATCCAGTACTGCTGCACGATGGACAGAACATTGTTCACAAACCAATATAGCACGAGTCCCGACGGAAAGTTGACAAAGAATACAGTAAAAATCACGGGCATCATGAGCATGAGTTTTTCCTGTCGGGGATCCCCCGCGGAAGGCGTCATCTTCTGCTGAATGAACATGCTCGCTCCCATGAGCAGGGTCAGCACAGGAAGCCCTCCTAGGTAAGGCAGATCAAAGCCGATGAAAAGCCTGTCCGGGGCGGTCAGATCGTTGATCCAAAGCCAGAAAGGCTGATGGCGTAACTCGATGGCCCCGTAGAGCATTCGGTAAAGAGCGAAAAACACCGGAATCTGCAACACCATGGGAAGGCAGCCGCCCAGTGGATTAACCTTGTAGGTGCGGTACAGCATCATGAGTTCTTGATTAAGCTTTTCTCGATCGTCTTTGTACTTTTCTCGAATTTGAGCCATCTTGGGCTGAATCTTCTTCATGACCTGCATGGATTTGAAGCTTTTGTGCGTGAGAGGCCAGAAGAGGATCTTGATGATCACGGTCAGAATGATGATGGCCACGCCGTAATTGTGAGTGTATTGGTACAACCACCTTAAAAAGACGAGCAATGGCTTGGCCAAAAAGCTGAACCAGCCGAAATCCAAAGCCCGTTCCAAACGAATGTCAGCCCGCTTCAGGGCTTCCTGTTCCTTTGGGCCCCAATAGTATCGATTGGAAACAGTCAAAGCCGCTCCTGGCGCCAACGTGAACGGATCGGTCAAATAGACGAGCTGCACCAAGCCGGAATTGGGATCCAAAAGCCTTGCGGCCACTTGAAAGTTCTGTTCGGCACCGGGAAGCAGCGCCTGAATGAAGTAATTGTTTTCAAAACCGACCCAATGCATGGGCGGTTTGAGAATGGGGATGTCCTTTTTTAGGGCCTTTTGGTCGAAATGGTCCAGGGAACCATTCTTGAACACGGTGATATGGGACTGATTGTAGGATGATTCCAGCCCTTCAAAAGGCATGGCGTAGGAACTGAGGCCCAGCTGGTCCGTGATGGGCTTTTCCGAAATGTTTTCAATGGTCGCATCCACACCCACGATGTAGGTGTCCGGCGAAAAGCGCATGACTTTTTGGACACGAAGAGAGCCCGGAATTTCAGCGGAAAAAACCACCGTTTTTTCAGCATCCCCGGAGCTGAGCCGAATTTCCGTCGGAGTGTCGCTTTCATAAGTCATGGTGGCCAAAGGCCATCGGCTGTTTTGGAGCAAATCCAGCGCCAAGGGATAATAGCCCGAGCCCTTGGACGGAATGAGATCCATGAGGGGAGATGAAGGGTTCACGTGCTGCCGGTGCCTCTTTAACGTGAAGCTCTCGATGCGTCCCCCTGCCGCCGAAAGGCGAGCCGTGTAAAGGGGAGTGTCCACCACCCAGGTTTTGGCCGAAGTCACAGCGGATGGCGTGTGCTGTTGAGGAAGATTTTTCAAATCCACATCCGCGGATGTTTTGGAACCGGAAAAAGGACCTGAAGCCGCCGAAGGGGTTTGTGTCTGGGTTTGGGTCGCGGTTTGGGAAACAGGCGGCTCGGATTTGCGATCCGGCTTTGGAGATAGAAACATCTCCCACAGGAACAAAACGGCCATAGAGAGGGCAAACGCCAAAAGGGCTCTTTTTTCCATGCAGTTTACTCCGTAGACTTCCATAAAGTGTGCGGCACGGGATCAAAGCCGCCGGGATGCCAGGGGTGACACTTGAAAAGTCTTCGAACCCCAAGCAACAATCCGGCCGCAATGCCATGCCGATCAACAGCCTGATACATGTAAGCGGAACAGGACGGATAAAATCGACAGTGGGCTCCAAGGAAGGGTGAGATGCACACTTGGTAAAACCTTAGAGCATACAAGACCAGGCGTTTCATCATGCCATTCGTCGACCGCCTTTTTGCAAGCATTCCCGAAAAAGGTCGGCCATGCGCGCTGAAGTTACATTTTCGGCTCCGGGACGGGCCACAATCACAATATCCAAAGAGGGTGACGGCAAGGTGTGCTTGGCATACCGAAACCATTCACGAAGCCGCCTTTTGATGCGATTCCTCATGGCGGCTTTCCAATACCTCTTCTGCACCACAAGCCCCAGGCGATGGTGAGGCAAGCCGTTTGGGGCTAGGTTGAGGATAAAAGAACCGCACGAAAGGCGCCGACCTTCCTTGCGTACCCTTTGAAATTCCCAGGACTTTTTCAGGCGTTCCTCGGGACGAAAGGAATATGGGCGACATCGTCTGGTGGTCGGCACGGCCGCCCCGTGTTCTCCACGCATTACACGGACAGGCGCTTCCGTCCCTTGGCCCGTCTTCGATTGATCACGGCTCGACCCGACTTGGTGGCCATGCGAACGAGAAATCCATGGGTGCGTTTTCGGCGCAGATTGTGCGGTTGAAATGTCCGTTTCATGAGCCTTTCCTTCCCTTTTCACTCTTATGGGTTGACCCGAAGACGGTCCTCATGGAACCGTCACGTTTCGGGAATTTTGCCGAGACGCGCTCTGGACGCGAATTGTTGCTTATAGTCAATAGGCTGATTTCTTGTCAAGCACCCCGTCAAGATCGAGCCTTGAACATGGGAAGGCCTAGATCCAAGGCGAGACGCTGACGAATCATGGGATCATCCAGGGACGCAACGCGACCATGATAATCCTTGGCAAACGGAGTGGCCAACCACCAAATCAGCGCCGCCGGTTCTTCGGGGGGTCGAAGAAGACCCTCTCGTTTGTAGGTCTGAAAACGTTCCACCTCTGGAAAGCGGTTGGATGGAATTTGACGGATCCTCTCCTGCATGGCGGTGTCCACAATGCCCGGGTACAATAGGTGGATTCGAAGGTCCGGGTTGATTCTGCGCGTTTCTTCCGCAAGGGTCTTGGCGAAGAGGTCCAATCCGGCTTTGGCGGCGCAATAGGCGCTCCAGCCCCCGACCGCATGGGTGGCGGCCCCACTGGAAGTGAAAATGAACACGCCTCGACCCGCATCCATCATGGCCGGCAGAAAGGCTCGAACCAAGTGAAAGGCTCCTGTAAGGTTGACAGCGAGGTTTTGAGCCCATTCCTCGGGGTCCAGGGTCCAGGTGTCCCCCACGGGATCAATGACGCCCGCATTGGCGGCGACAATATGAGGCGGACCCACGAGGGCCATAACTTTTTCAGCTAGTTCGTGCACGTCTGGCCAGCGCGACACATCACAGGCAAAAGCGTCCGCCTTCCATCCCTGAGCGCGCAGTGCCTCGCAGGCCTCCTGAATCTGACTTGGCGTGCGGGCAAGAAGAACGGTTCGTGCACCGACTTGGGCCAATCGAAGCGCTGCAGCCCGTCCAATGCCCCGGCCCGCTCCTGAAAGAACCGCCACCTGGCCATCCAGCCGAGCTTCTTGGGGAATTATCATCTCATGCATGGCCGAACTCTTCGTCATGGCACTGAGATCCTTGCATCAGGGTTTTGAATGACGCTTGAACTTTCTTCATCGACCATTTCTTGCCGGCTGCTGTGTTGGGGACCTGCCTGGCGGTCGTATCCCCGGCGGAACCAAATGCGGCGGGAGCCTCTTTGCTGGACTTCGGATGGTTTTTTCGCAGGGGAGGGCCAGGATGGTGGGCCATGACCTGCGGCTGCGAAGGGTTCCTCTCATCGCAGAGGACATTGGCATGTTCCACGTGGAACATGGGAGGTCCCCATGCGCCTATCCCTTTCCCCGCCTGAAACCTCGTGGTATTTTCCTCTGGAAGAGCCAGGCTGGTCCAATTCCGGAAACTGTTTTCAAGGAGAAGAACTTGGTCATGAAAAGCCATCGTCAAGAGCTCTGGATGCATCTGCCCACCCGAAGAGGGTTTGTGAACATCACATCCGACGTGCAAGCCGCCGTTCGTGCAAGCGGTGTTCGCGAAGGCTTGGTCCTTGTCAACGCCATGCATATTACCGCCTCCGTTTTTATCAACGATGACGAACCAGGCCTGCATCAGGATTACGAGGAGTGGCTGGAGAAACTCGCCCCCCATGAACCCATCAGCCGCTACCGGCATAATCGCACCGGTGAAGACAACGGGGATGCCCATCTGAAACGCCAGATCATGGGTCGAGAAGTGGTGGTGGCCATCACCGACGGGCGTCTCGATCTCGGACCTTGGGAACAGATCTTTTACGGCGAATTTGATGGAAGGCGTCGAAAACGCGTGCTTATCAAAATCATCGGGGATTAGCTTCCTATCAAAAAAGGCTTCACCCAAAAGCCTTCCTCCAGCCGGAGCGAGAACCCGACTTCCCGTGGTTTCCTTTGGCTCTCTCCCCTGTTCGAAAATCATTGCTTCTCTGAGAGTGAGAGCGTCACACCTGTATCATGATCGGGCTAGAGGCCCATAGTCCCAGAAAAAAAGCTTTCGGGCTTCCTAGGGGAAGGCACGTCTCATCCTTGCGGACCTGAATGCCGCTCATTCCCTGGAAGTCAGGGCCGCTGACCCACAATTTCACCGGGCGGGTCCACGCCGTCGGGAAACAGCCACGTTTCTGGGTTGTAGAGCCGAGGTGTCGCCTCGCCCGTGCAAAACAGCATTCGATGCAACGGTCTCTCCGCTTTTCGCTCCACCTTCTAGAGCCGCTCGATCAGCTCGGGAGGATCCGATCCCGGCGGGCGAATTTTTCTCTGAATCTCCTCCTTTAAGCTTTCCCTTTGCGCCTCGGTGAGCCCTTCACGGGGCTCTTCCACAACAAAAGGCACGTCTCTATCTTCATAAACTGCAATTCCGGTCAAAATCCCGCGCCTTTTGGTTAAAAGGCGCGATTGCATCCATCCGGCATCTCCAATGACCAAAGCAAAACAAAAGGACCCGTAAACCGTCTCCAGAAGACGCACCCTCCCTAGAGGCCCGTCGGTCAGCACCGTCACGCTGCCTTCCTTCATCTGTTCGGGACTCCAGCTGTTTTCTTGAAGGACCGTCAAGCCTTCGATACGGATCTCCTTTTTTGCCACCGGACACCGCAACCTTGAAGCCACATATTCCAGGACCGTTCGATGATTCACTTCGTCCACGGGAGAAAAATCATGCACCTGCAGGTCCCCGTGGGAATGAATCCAACCGTTGATCACCCTCCCCGCCGGAACTTCTTCTTGAAACGCCAACAGATCCGCCGTCTCCAATTGGGTGTACTGGCGAAGATTGCGGGCGTTTCGAGGAAGCCCGATATCCGTGATGATCTCCGGTCTCCTTTCGTCACCTAAAGTCAACCCGTACCACTCGTAACTTTCCCCGTACAGTTCTCGAACCATCGAGGAAATAGCGAAGGCTTTGGCATGAGCGAACCCGGTCATGCGCACGCTTGCCGGAAGCTCCCCCAGGGCAACTTCCAGCACACTGGGCCTCTTGAGATCTGAAAGCTTCTTTAGACGCATTCGACAATCACCTTCCTCAACCCAAAGCCGCCTTCACCTGCATGGCATTGACTTCGTAGTCGCCCGTATGGGTCCCCGGCAAGGAAAACATCGGGTCCAAAAGCACGCGATGCAGGATACTTGTCAGTCCACGCGCTCCGACCCCTTCTTGCTCGGCACGCCGCGCCACTTCCAGAACCGCCTCCTCCGTGAGACGCAGCCGAATTCCCCAAGCTTCAAAGTCCTTCACAAAAGCCTGCAGAGGGCTATCCTCGCTTTTGATCAGGATATCTTTCAAATTCGACGTGGTCAGCGAATTGTAAACCACCCGGACCGGCAATCGGGCCATGAGCTGCCTTTCCATTCCGTAGCGGACCAAATCATCCGGCAGAAGAAATTCCCGCCATAGTCCCTTGAGTCCTTGACGTTCCATACGCTGGCGCACGGTGTCTTCCAAACCTTCAAAAGCGCCTCCGGCAATGAAAAGCACATGTCGTGTGGACAACGTCAGCCTATCCCGTCCCCATTCAATGGTGTTTTCCATCCCTTCGAGAATCTTCAAAAGCCCCTTCTGAACCCCTTTGCCGGATACGTCTTTGGTCAAGGTTTTTTCGGAAGCGATTTTGTCGATTTCATCCAAATACACCATGCCCGTCTGAGCCGTTAAAGTGTGCCCACCGGCCGAAACCAAAAGGTCGACTAAAATGTCGGAAGCACTTTGGCCCACATACCCGGTTTCGCTGAACTTCGTTAGATCTTCCACCACAAAAGGGACACCCACCAACCGGGAAGCCACTTCACAGGTATAGGTCTTGCCACAGCCGGTCGGACCGACAATCAGAATATTGGCCTTCGGCGTCTTGACCCGCTGCAGGGCCTTTTCCACATCTCCTCCAACCTGACCGGCCGCTTCCCGCAATGCCGCTCCAAGCCTTCGGTAATGGTAAGCAATGGCTGTCGCCAGGATCTTTTTTCCTCGTTCCTGCCCGATGACATAGCGGTCCATTTCCGCTTTCAGCTGCGACGGCGTCTTATCAAAGCCCGTAATGTGCTCCACCGTCTGATAGGTTTTGCGGTCCCGCACACCATCCAATTTTTCCTGTATTTTCCACCGGCTTTCAGGGGCTAAAGGTTCCGCCACGGAGGTCCTCCTTCCCACGACGCTTTTCGGCATAAAACCGATAAAGGAATGCAAAACTGTATCGAGAAAGAAGATGCGCCGGCAACTGGGAGTGAAGGGCGAAAAGGGGTCGACTGAGCAAGAGGTCTTCGGGCGATCCCGCCCATCGAAGATAAGGACTTTCCAGACGATCCAAAAGATCCTTTACGGCGCTAAAACTCTTCGCATGGGCAAACCCGAAAAGGATAGGGGGCAATTTCTTCTTTCGAATCTCTCCTCGCGTCAAAACCCGGCACACGATGCCGTCTATAGGTTCTCGATGGAACGCCAAATCCTCGGCGCGCATTCCATAGTGATCCAGAATGGCCACAACCCGGGTGAAAATGTCCGGCTCAAACTCAGCCTCGCTCTGGTTGCGCGCTCTTCTTTGTCTGAGACGATCCCTGAGTTCCATGCACAACGGCTCGCACGCGGTTCTTGGCCCGATACCTCGAGCACTTTCGCTTTTTGGCGCATGGGCCGGCGAACTTTGCAGCCCACCTTCTCCCTGTCGCCGGGTACCAAAAACTTTTCCAATAACGCTCAACCTTTCTACGTCCAGGCGTTGGTCACGGGAATGTTTTTCAGGAGACGGCTTGTATCGTCTGCAGAAATCCTCAGGTCCTCAAAGTGGACTTCCCGATCGCTTCCAGAAAGCTGGTCCAGGCTGTGATAACCGTTCCTTTTTCTGGCGTCGTAGCCGTAATAGAGAGCGTTGAGGCCATCTTCGATCGATCGAAAAATGTTTGCGGCGGTCCATGATCGTTCCTGGGGTGCATGTCCGAGACATATTCTCTGCCACGGCTGATGCCGTGCCAAAAGGGGATGTTTGTACTTTTCCACCACAACCGGCCAAAGGTCCAGCGGGGAGACCGCCACACGGCAATCGGGAAAAAGGTAGAGCCGATGATAATAGTCCATGAGCGCGTAACGGCCCGTTCTTTTGTAGACGATCAAGGCTCCATCAAAAGCTCTGTGAAAAAACCCGAATCCATCCACTTCCAACGCACCTCGGGTGAAAACATAAAGCATGAAAGCCCGCGCCTCTGTCGGCCAATGGCCAAAGTGCTGCATTCTCTCTCGAAGCCGACTTTCCTCCTTCAAGACGGAGTCCCGATACCTTCCGGTCAAGGCAGCTTCCACGGCTTCTCTGAGTTCTTGCACTGAAACCCTTCGAGGTCCATCCCCATCCCGAGCCTCTTGAAGCCCATCGAAGCCTTTCGCCGACACTCCTTTCTTTTCGTGTTCCATCTCCTCGGCCCATCGTCGATACCGAATCGGAAGCGAAACTCTTTTCGCCAACCAAGCCGCCAAAGCCGCGGGCCGATCTTTCGCACCCTTGACGCTTCGAGGCACCCGCACAAACCGAGGCAGCACCTGTAAAACAACCATCTCCACGTGTTCCAAGCACGGGTGACGACCCAGCCACTTCGGCCTTATTCGAAAATCTCGCACACTTTGTTTGCGAATCTTCTGAGCCGTGTGTGGAAAGAGAATTTCGGCATGTTGGATCAGACTGTTCCACGAGACCGTCTCCACATAGGCCACGCCTTCGTGAAAGACGATTTTTGGTTTCGGTTCCCTCTTTTCGAAAGCCTGGGCCTCTGTATTCCACGGCTCGTGGACCCTCAGCTCCGCATGGATCTGGGGATCCAAAGGACACGCAAGGTACAGATGTTCTTGAGAGACAAAAAAATCCTCACCGCCGATTCTTTCGAAAAAACGCTCACCTTTCCCTTTCACGGAACAGGCTTTCATGGGATCCTATCCCCCGGGTGCCCTCCTTCTTGAGGTCGAAGCGCCCTTACGGCCACGTAGTAGTATTTTTCCCCTTCTTCTGTTTCTTCGACTCGCGCCCGTTCCAGAGGATCACCTTCCGCAGGTCGTCCGCCGCACAAAAGCACGCCGTTTTCCATGTGAAACAGAATCTCTTCCAGAATTTCCCGTTCTTCCACCGAAAGATCTTCGCGGGAAAGAACCACGTTGATCAGTTCCTGAAGAGTTCGGCCTTCATAGGTTCCGGGTTCAAAGACTTCCAGGATTCCTTCCGCCGCCTGACCCGGAAGCACCTCGACCACCAAAGGGACCGGCAGTTTTCGAATTTTCTTGTCTTCGTCTTCCATCACATGAAGTTTCATGACGCACCCCAAAAGTTTCGGGATTTTTCTGGTATTTTGACATGGATTTTTGAGAAGTCAAAACACCCAACATCAACGAAACTCCGATGCCGGGTTATGGTGCCATCATCAAAGGAAAAAAGGGGAGGAAGCAGACCGAAGTCTCTATGAGAGTGACATGAATTATTGTCAATTCCTTTGCTTGGCGATGAGCCAGTACGTGATGCCCAGAGCGATAATGACGACGCCCGTGGCCATAAGGTGTTCCGGACCGACTTTACCGAAATCCAGTACGATCACCTTTCGAGCGATGGCCATCAGGGCGGTGGCGACCACAAGCTTGACGTGAATGACGTCTTCTTTCAAGTAGAGGACGATATTAAGAAAAATTTCAACGGCAATGAGGACCGCCAAAAAGGCGCCAAAGGTTTCCAAAATGTCTTCGATTTTCAGGATTAAAAACGGAGGTCTCATCACGTGCTGATAAATCACCCATACGACGTCCGCAATTCCCCAGAAAATGACCAAGGTCATCAAGACCGACAGGACGCGTATGCCGAAACGAATGGCAATGTTCAGAACACTGACCAGACGGTCTTCACCCGGCTTAACAAATAAGCCCTCGTACTCTTTGTCCTTGATCATAGGACTCTATCCTTACGAAATATTCTTTGACGTTCAGCCATGGTCCTCGACTTGTGCAAGCTTTTCGCCAAGCCAAAAGAATCGCTTGGACCATGATCGGCCGCAGAAGGAGACCCCACAACCCACGGCCTTTCTTTTGTCCTCCAGCCATGTTTCGTTGTTAGACTTTCAGGGTCTCTCTTCAACAATGGCTGAGATGATGGCACGAACCCTGGGGTGCTCTTTGAGGCTGTTCAGGTCCCAGGGGAGTTTGCGGCGCCAGTTGGGATGTTCATGAACTGTTCCCGGAACATTCACTTGCTCCACCATGCCGCACAGGTCTTCCAAGGAAACCGCCAAAAGCTTGGATTCGCTCGCAGCCAGATAACGGTAGAACGCGGCCGCTCGAGCCTGGGATCGACCTTCTTTTTCCTCGGGATTTTTTGTCTTTAGCTTTGATGACTCCTCTCGGTAGCCCCAGGAGCTTAGGTGCGAAAGCAAAGCTTTTTTATCCGAGACGCGGCCTCGAACCATGGCCTTTCGCACCTGAGGATTAGGAAAGAGGTTGAGTTGCCTTCGAACCCGAAGGTCCGTCCCATTCCAAAAGCCTTCCAGGGTCGGAAGATCATGTGTGGCAAAGGAGGCTAAGGAGTGACGGGGATAATGGTGCGGTGGAGGAAAGGATCCGTCTTTCATCCTTTCAAAAAGGCCGAGACGACACCCAAACACCTCGGCCATTTCCATGGCCTCTCGAATGCGTCGTGGAACCGTTCCCAAGTCTTCCCCCACGACGGCGCACTGGTTCCGTTGACTTTCAAGAAGAACAACACCCAGCAAATCTTCCAAAGGATAACGCACATAGGCCCCGAAACGAGCCTCCTGTCCTCCCGGAACCCAAAACTGACGCATAAGCCCCATCACATGATCGATGCGCAGTGCACCGAATTCGCGCATATTGGCGCGAAGCAGGGCCACAAAGGGTTCATAGGCCTTTTCTCTGAGCACGTGAGGCAGAAAGGGACA
This sequence comes from Desulfosoma sp., assembly GCA_037481875.1. Lineage (NCBI taxonomy): Bacteria > Pseudomonadati > Thermodesulfobacteriota > Syntrophobacteria > Syntrophobacterales > Syntrophobacteraceae > Desulfosoma > Desulfosoma sp. The sequence goes on from JBBFKY010000006.1 coordinate 105,739, forward strand.
CACTCCCCATTCCTGTCCTTTGGGATTGAAGTCATCCGGAGGGGCTCCAAGACGTACCTTCAAGGCGTAAATCTCAGGATCCAGCCATGTGTCCAGGCCGGCAGGGTCCACCCCTACAGGCAAATCTCCATAGATCCCCACCGCAAGGTTTCGTTCCCAGGATCGATGGCCGCACCGGGCCAATTGTTCTCGAGCAATCCATGCCACATACTGGGCAAAGGTGATCGATTCCTTGTGTTCGTCGGCAAAGTCACGGACCGCCGGATCGTTCTTATCCTGATAGGGTTTCGGCCAAAGATGCCATCCCCAAAGGGATGCATCTTGACGGCGAAAATGGGCGTCCAGAGCGTGAAACACTCCGTAGTTCTGAAGATCTTCACCCCCTTGGGTGACAAAGCTCTGAAAAGCTTGGGCTCGATCGGATCCCCTTCTCAGGTGATGTTCGAGGAAAAAAGCAAAGAGTTTCTGGAGCGCCTCCCGTTTCAAGGCCCAGACACCATCGTAATCCACAAAGGAACATTCTTGACACTTTCGCCGTTTCTCCTCAATGTTCTTTTCCGCATACCAACGCCGAACCTCTTCGCATTCCCAAAATTCCGTAACAGCCTCGACATCCACGTACCATGGCTGCAGAAATCGGCGGCTGGACGGTCCATACGGGCTTACCTTGGAGGCATCTTCCGGGAATAAAAGGCATAAAGGATTGATCCCCACAAACGAGGCTCCGACCTCGGCGGCCCAATCGATAAGCGCCTCCAGGTCGGAAAAGGAACCGATACCCCAGTTGGTATGCGACCGAACACTATAGAGCTGGCCCGTCAGACCCCATAGCTTTCTTCCGGAACGCAGGGACGGCGGAACATACGCACGGGACGGTGTTAGAATCAATCGCTGCCTGCCCATTCTCTCCCCGAAACTCCCCTGCACGTGCAGTTCGAGGTCGTGGTACCCACAGGCTAAAGGAACGCAAAGATCAAGACGCTTGCGCACGTATCGGCTTTCTTGAAAACCGTACTCATCCAGATGCTGCAAGGCCGCCAGGGTTCCTTCTCCCTGGGCTTCCGAGCCGTCTTCGAAGCGAAGAAGCCATCGGTATCGACCATACACAAAGGATTCCGGCACATTCACAATGACGGATACAGGACTAATCGCTCCAGGGACCACTTGGACAGGCTCTAACAGGCGTCGACAGGATCGTTTTTGAAGATCATGAAAAATGTCTAGAAAATCCTCTGATGTTTCCACCTCATACCCGAACGCCGCCAGCAGGGCCTTGAGCGTGTCGTCCTCCACTTCATGGCGCTTTCCCCAGGCGTCTTCGTAGCAGGTTTCAATGCCGCACAAGACCGCCAGTAACTTCAAAAGCGCTCGTTTCCCTTTGGACGTTTGTTCCAAGACCGCCTCCGTCCTTATTCTCAAAGCCCCCTCTCGGGAGCTGCCAATGTTCAGCTTCTATGTTCACTCTTCAAAAACAAGGAGCGCCGGGTCGTAAAACTCGGGTGGTTTCACACCAAGCAGTTGCATGAGGGTCGCAGCAACGTTTGTGAGGCCGGGGTTTTTCACGGAAGGATCCAACTGGATTTTCAGCCCTTCCAAGGGGCTGTAGACGATGAACCATACGGGGTTAAGCGTATGGGCCGTCTTGGCTTTGGGAACACCTTGGGCGTCCCGTTTGGCTCGCCCTGTTTTTTTGTCCATTTCATACATCTCGTCGGCATTGCCGTGATCCGCCGTAACCAGAAGAAGGCCATTCGCCTCTTTCACGGCTTTCATGATCCTTCCGAGACACAGATCCACCGTTTCCACCGCAACAATCGCCGCCTGATAATTTCCTGTGTGCCCCACCATGTCACCATTGGCAAAGTTAAGGCGAATGAAATCAAAATTTCCGGACACGATCTCCCTTACAACCTTATCAGTGATTTCCGCGGCTTTCATCCAGGGTCTTTGCTCAAAAGGCACACGGTCCGATGGAATCTCCACATAGGTTTCCAGCGTCTCGTTGAATTTTCCAGAGCGGTTTCCGTTCCAAAAATAGGTGACATGGCCGAATTTTTGGGTTTCGCTGATGGCGAGCTGCTTCAGTCCTTCTGCACAAAGAAATTCGCTGACCGTTTTTTCAATATGAGGCGGTTCCACCAAATAGCTTTTGGGAATATGCAAATCGCCGTCGTATTCCATCATTCCCGCATAAGCCACTTTGGGATAGGGAACTCTCGGAAACTTGTCAAAATCTTCCTCTTCAAAAGCCCGGCTGATTTCAATGGCCCGGTCTCCTCGAAAATTAAAAAAGATCACCGAATCACCATCCCTGATGGGCCCTATGGGGCCCGTGGAATCGGCAATGACGAAAGGCGGTAGGTCTTGGTCAATCACTCCAGGAATTTCCTTGCGGTAGGTTTCGATGGCTTCCACCGCCGAAGCAAAGAACCGGCCTTCCCCTGCCACATGGGTTTTCCAGCCTCGAGCCACCATATCCCAGTTGGCCTCATAGCGGTCCATGGTGATGACCATGCGCCCGCCACCACTGGCAATACGATAGTCCACGCCGGCCGAGCGGTTCAGGTTTTCCAGAAACTTTTCAAAAGGCACCACATATTCCAGGGCCGATGTTTCCCCCACATCGCGTCCGTCCAAAAGAATGTGCAATCGACATCGCGGAATCTTTTCCGCGTGAGCGGCGTGTTCCAGCATCTTTTTAAGATGGTCCAGATGGCTATGCACATTGCCGTCGGAAAAGAGCCCGATGAAATGGAGCGTTCCTTGGTTTTCTCGGCAGAAATCCATGAGCCTTCGCCATGTCTTGCCCTCAAACAGGCGGCCTGTCGCAAGGGCTTCATTGACAAGCCGAGCCCCCTGAGCATAGACTCGGCCCGCTCCCAAAGCGTTGTGTCCGACTTCGGAATTTCCCATATCTCCGTCGCTGGGAAGTCCCACAGCGGTCCCATGGGCCTTGAGCAGGGTGTAAGGACAGTGACTCAAAAGCCAGTCCAGGTGTGGTGTATAGGCATTGGCCACAGCGTTTCCTTCCGTATTGGACGCGTAGGCGATGCCGTCCATGATCACCAACACCAGGGGGCGAGGCCCGTTTTTCGGCAAAAGACGACTCGGTTTCATGGGCTCCTTCCTTGACGTTTGCAAACACCCGTTCCCACACCTAAACGGGAAGTTCTTGGCAAATGATGACCCTGCCTGCTGCGACCAGGCTCTTAGCGTTCCTTCCATACAGGTGAGCGTTTTTCCATAAAAGCCGCCACCCCTTCTTTGGCATCTTCCGTCGTGCACAACCGAGCAAAGACCTCGTTCATGTACTGAAAGGCTTTGTGGTATTCCATGTCCGCAGCCACATAAAAGCCTCTCTTGGCGATCTGGACGGCTATCGGGCTTTTTTGTGCCAACACCGCCGCCCATTCATGGGCCGCCTTGTCCAACTCCTCCGCAGAAACAACCCGGTTGATGAGACCTCGAGCCTGGGCTTCCTTCGCGCCCAAGAGCTCACCGTAGAGGAGCATTTCCAGTGCCGTTTTTCGTCCTACGGATTTGGAAACGGGGATGACAGGACCCACACAATTCAAACCTACGTTGATGGCGGTCAACCCAATGCGAGCCGTCTCTGCGGCGATGGCCAAATCGCATGCCGCCACAAGGCCGGCTCCGTTGGCCGCAGCCACCCCGTGCACCTGAGCGATGACGGGCTTGTTCATTTCACCGATGGTCACCAAAGGTGTTTCCATGCGTTCGATCCAGGCCCGCAGTTCCATGGCCGATTTTCCACTCATTTCACTGACATCGATCCCCGCACAAAAGTGTTTTCCGGCACCCTTGATGATGACCACTCGCACCTTGGCATCGGCGTCAAGAGCTCTTAAGGCTTGGGTTAGTTCATCCGCCAATGGAGTGGTGAATGTGTTCAATTGATTGGGGCGATTCAACGTGATGGTCGCCACATGATCCGAACCAATGTCCACAAGCAAGGTCTCATAACTCATGGCCGTCTCCTTCCCTTAGTGTTTGATAACTCCCTCATGTGGCTAAGCCCGCCAAGAGCAGGCTTCACAGACCTGGGTTCCAGAACCTTTTGGAAGACACGCTCTACCGAACCCATGCAAATTTTCTTATCTCATGCGTAAACTTTGGGGTCTTTCGCCCAACACCACCTTGACACGATCCCGATCTCCTTCCCAATGGACCACGTCGAGGACCACCTTGTCCCCAGGTCGATAGCGCCGCATGGACCTCATAAAATCTTCCGTATTTTCAACAGGTTGTCCATCAATCGCTACGATAATGTCCCCACCGACGATGATGATCGTGTTGCCCACCTGAGCCCGCGTCTTCCCGCCGCGCAGTCCTGCTCTGTCCGCCGGGCCTCCCGGGACAAGCTCCACAATCATGGCTCCCGTGGAGACTTTCAGTTGAAGCGCTTCGGCAAAATTGGGGTGAAGCGTCATGAGGGTAGCCCCGATCCATGGATAGCTGTAATAGCCCTTTTCAATAAGCTCATGAACCACCTGTTTTACGGTGTCGATGGGAATGGCAAAACCTATGCCCACATTGGCTCCTGTGGGACTAAAGATGGCCGTATTGACACCGATCATGTAACCGGAAGAATCAATGAGAGGTCCTCCCGAATTGCCGGGATTGATGGAGGCATCGGTTTGAATGACATCTTCGACAAGTGCGCCTCCTGGAGCTCTCAGAGTTCTTCCCACGGAACTGACCACGCCTGTGGTGAGGGTTTGGCCTAAGCCAAAGGGGTTTCCGATAGCCAGAACTTTCTGCCCCACTCTTAAATCTTTGGAGCTACCCATGGGAATGACCGTCAACTCTTTCTTGGGCGCATCGATTTTTAATACGGCAATGTCACTGTTAGGATCCGAACCGATAAATTTTGCAGCATACTTTTTTCCACTGTACAAGGTCACCTCAAGTTTTCTCGCATCTTCAATGACATGATGATTTGTGAGAATATAGCCTCGGTCATCGATCACTGACCCGGATCCTGCCCCTTGGCGAGGAATGATGTTGAGAAAAAAGTCTCGTTCCAACACCGTACTCGTAATGTTCACCACGCCTCGAGATAGCCTCTCGTAAAGTTCAATGTTGTTCCTTTCATCCTCCGTGAGGCTCCACGCCATGCCTGGAAGAAGCATCAACACCGCCCCGAGCCCCAAGACCCAGGTCCACCACTGTCGTTTCCGCATCCCTGAGCACCTCCCTTGCCAACGATCCTCGGAACTTAACCGTTGCACTTTCTCATGACTCACTAACTTAATGACTTAATGACGTCAGCGACCCTCGCAACTTAACCGTTGCACGTTCTCATGACTCAGTGACTCAATGACTTAACGACTCAATGACTTAATGACTTAACGATGTCAGTGATCCTCGGAACTTAATCGTTGCACTTTCTCATGACTCAGTGACTCAATGACTTAATGACTCAATGACTTAACGATGTCAGTGACACTCGCAACTTAACCGTTGCACTTTCACCTGACTCTTCTTTTGTTTGTTTTGGCCTTCCCCTGAAGCAAGACTCTGGAAGCCGAGAAAATCCCCTCAACATTCTCGCGCAGACGGAACCCAAAAGCGGTGTTGACGCATCCAGACGATTCTTCGCGACGTTCCCTCACAAATGCTTTGATCCCACCTGCCAACAAGGGTATCTTTCATTTCTTACACGGCTCTTAATGGAGTTTTTCTATGCCAACGATTCGCCTGCAAACTAACAGAAACACTTCCGTTAGGCAAACGCCGAAGTCTTCCGTTGGGCTGTCCGCCTTGTTCGTGATCAAAGGTTTTTTTCTTGCCTGCCTCCGGCGCTTACGTGACATCAAACCCTGGACCCTGCTGGCGGTCCTTTTTGCCATGCATTTTTTCGGCGCCTTTCTTCTCAAGGGCTATCTTACCTTTCGCCATTTGGAACGTTTGGTTCCTTTTTTTGTGCTTGCCTTGGGCTGTGTTTTTTGTCTTTGGGCTTCACGGCATGATTCAAAAGCCAAGGGTTCGACTTTCATGCGTGCGGTTCCCGTGGGGCTTTATGCCTTTTTCATTGTTGCCATGTCCCATCAACCTTTCAAAGGTGTGTCCTTACCGGTCTCGGGCAATGCTTTTCATCCTGTCCTCTACGCCTGCTTCGCTTTCCTTTGGGGATGGTTTCGACTTCCGAGTGTTCAAACCCGAAGCCTTTTGCGTTTTGTGTTGGGAATCCTTATTCCAGGAATCCTTTTTGCCTTAAGCGATGAGTGGCATCAGTCTTGGGTGCCCGGAAGGTCTTGCAGCTTATTGGATGTTTTTCTCGATGTGATCGGGCTTTGCATCGGTTCGGCGGGCTTGCTTGCCTTTCTTCAATGGGCCCCGTTATGGCACCCCTCTCGATTGGAAAAGCCCGTTCAAGAATGGACAAACGTTAAGGTCAGTGCGAGAAGTCCATGAGCATAAAGCCCGGCAGCCACATCATCGGCCACGATACCAAGCCCACCCCTCAGGTGCCGATCGATCTCAGAAACCGGCCAGGGTTTCAGGATGTCCATGGTTCGAAAATAAAGGACTGCAAGGATCATGGAAAGAGGTGTCATCGGAATTCCAATGGTGGTGAACAGAAACCCTACAAGCTCATCAATGACCACCTCCTGAGGATCCCTGCGCCCCAGACCCTTTTCCGCCTCTTCGGCCACCCAACAGGCTCCAAGAAAGAAAATGCCAAGAAACGCGCAAGCCCATCCATAGGGCACCAAGGAAAGCACGTACGCCATAGGAACGCCGGCACCGATGGTGGCCACGGTTCCTGGAGCTACGAAGGCTTTGCCAAGAACACCCAGCCGAGCCACTTTCAAGGCCAAGGACTGCGAAGGTTTTTTCTTTTGAGAGGTCATGAAGACTCCTTGCTCTTGCCGGGGCGATTCATCCGGAATAAAGCCCTCTAAGGTGGGCACGGGGTCAGAATGGCTTGTGCGGCTTGAGGTTTTCCATGAACGACAACCGAAGTTCTGATGCGAAGAATCCGCCGTCTACGTTTCAAATCATTCATCCACACGAGTATGCCTCCTACGGCATCAACCCGCAAGACATTCCCATGGGAACCTTTGCGGCTCAGGACCATCCGTCTTTTCTCATGAGCCGTTATGGCGGCAACGCGTACGGTTTCGGTCTGGTGGAACAAGACAAACTGAGCAACGACGACTACGACTTTCTTGAACGCATCGACTTGAACGACCGTCAAAACATCATTCGCCACGCGGATCGGCTGAACGAGATTTACAAGAAGCTCGGACTTCTTATGCGCTTTTCAAGGCAGGGGACACGCTATTACCTTATCCCCATCAACCTGGTGGCTCAGTCCGTTCAGGACGTGAGATTCAAGGCGGAAGCCGTGGAAAAGGTCATCCTCGACCACGTACAAGCCACGGGTTCCGAAAAACTGGATGTGGCGCTCTTTACCACAACTAAAGACCTTATCGCTCACGATTTGACCGCCCGGCTGTCTAATCACAGGCTTGTAATCCTGGACGACATTCGAAAACTTCGCGCCTGGCGCACTCTTTTCGACGTCGCCATCTTTCCGCGTGATCCTTATGAATACCTTATCGGACAACCGCTTCCAAAACCCAAACGACCCATGCGGAAAAGAAGACGTCTTTTTCGCTACGCCGGCTATATGGCGGGAAAAATTTACGACCTTTTGGAACCTTCCGGAAAGATTCTTGTTCTGGTCGACTATTCAAAATGCGAAACCGAAGCCAAGGACTACCATGTGGAATTCCTCTCGGAGAAGGAATTCAAAAAATTCCTGCTCTTTACGCACGCCTTCAAGACGCACAAGCGTTACACCTCACAGGATCATCCCTTTACGGTCCACCCTTTGGATTTTCAGTGCTATGTGCACCATGACCCTATGACGGACCATTTCATTCAGGAAACATTTAATGTCTCCAACATTCTTAAACTTTCTCTCCTAGATATCGACCGAATGCCGTACCTGGATCACCCTCTGCCGTTTCCCTACAGAAAATCCCGGGCCATGCTCTGGGAAAAGGCCTTCGCTCCCTATTTTGATCTCCATCTGGTGGACACCGTGGGCACCTGGGTTGCGCGGGAAAATTGGCACAAGCGCCTGAGATTGCTGGACGCGTCGCCGAACCAGGTGGGAGTCTTTACCGGCACGCCTCGCCAAGTACCGGTATCTCGAAAAGATGTGGAAGAGAGCGCCAAGAAAAGCGGGATGATGGGATGCCACCCTACCCTGACGGCTTCCTACCGCAATTCTTTTCGTTATGTGCTCGAGGTGTTGCACGCTCTGGCCCATATACGTGACGGGCGATGGGTTCATGTGGGCGAAGTGGAAAGGGATCGGTTGATCAACCCGTTTCGGCGCACGGAACTGAGCGAACACGGGTTTTTGCCGGTTCGACAACTTTTAAGGCAAATGGATAAACTGCAGGCCATCGAGGAAACCCTGAACCCGGATTTTCTGGAAGGGTCCTTGACACCCGTTCTTGAAAACTTGGAAAAACTATCCCTTCACGGCTTCACCCCTGCCCAGCTTCGGGAAATGGTCCTGATCGTCACAGGACACAGCGCCATGAGCCGCATTGTGCTCGGCAAGATGCCCGCCCGCAACCTGAAACCTCTTACCGATGCAGCCGCTGAAGCCAAACTCCATGAGGTTGTGGATCAACTGCGGATTTGCCGTCTCATGAGCGTGGCCGAAATAGCAGCCTCTTTCGGACATCCGCTCTCCTCCGTGCAGATCGATGAGGTGTTTCGCATCTATCACGACGCCGTTCGCGTAGCCACAAACCCTCAACTGGACTGGGACACCCTGGAAGATCAGCGTATCAGCGAAATGGGCGGCGTTCAGTACAAGGCTCTTCGCGAAATGCTCAAATTTTTCAATCTGTTTGATTTCCTCAATTCTTGGCACGAACTTCTGGACAAAGGTCCCTTGGAAAGGGAGGTCCTGTGCGACTACGACCCGGAAAGAATCAGGAAAGTTGAACAGATGGTTCAATTGGCCGGAATGGTGGACCGGTTTCGATCCCGGTTTCAGGACAGCTCCATACCCAGACAAACCTTTTTTTTCCGGCAATTTTTGCAGACAGAATTTCACGGCACAGGCCATCTTTTCCCCTCCTTGGGTCCTGAATGCGGATTCAAGCTGCTGTGGGTGGCGGTACAGGTGAGCCCGCATCGTATTGTGAATTTCAATCCTTTACTGGGATCCCTTCCACGAGATAAACAGGAGGTCCGTCTGCAAAAGATTCGGCAGGCTCTGGAAAACCTTCCCGTTGAAACCATGCATTGGCGGGAATTGGACGGAGTTCGAAAAACCCTGCTTCGAGGCAATCCCGCCTTTTTGCACGATTCAGGTTTACGACTCACCTATGATTCGGTGACCAAAGCTCTCGAAGTTTCTTACGTGGATGTTCAAGAAAACATTGAACTTATGGAAAATCTATTGAGCCAGTTTGAATCCCGTAAACTCAAGGATGTGACTTTCACGGATGTGGCTCACCTGGAACGACTTTTTTCCGAAATTTCAAGCTACAAGCAGTACTTGTCGGAGGAAGGGGGGAAGGAAGCCGACGTGCATCAGGAAGGCCCCCCCAGCCCGCCTGTCATGGGTCTGCGGCTGGCGAGCATCGAAGATCGTCTTCGTCGGGTTTTTCTTTCTCAGATACTTGTTCCGGAAGAAGTCTTCGATACCGTTCGTCTTTTGGTCGAACACTGCCCCAATGTGCTGCGTTTTGTCATGCCTGACCTGCATCATCTCGGTCAGCTTATGGAACACCGGCCGGCACGGAAACGCCAGTCCGTCGGTGCGTACATCATGCGTTGCCTTGAAAAATTTCAATCCCTTATCCATAAAGACAGGGACAGCTTTCAAGACCTCAACACTTTCTACCAAAAGGCCAAACAGGAATTCGGTCCTTTGGCGACTGAAGATATCGGAGCCAAACACCATCAACTGGAAACGCTTGAACACTTTCTGGAACGTCTTCATCGAGAGCGGCCGGCTCTGATCCAGGCCTTGACCTTAGCCTTGCTGTTTCAAGATCTGGGCAAGCTTGAAATCTATACAGAACAGTACAAGATTCTCGGACGTGTCTGGACCCATGCCGAACGCAGTGCCCGTATTCTTCAACTGCGCGGCATTCTCAATCAATACAATCTCTCCCAAGAAGTACGAGACCTGACCTTTGAACTTATCCGCCATCACGGCCTCATGGGCCATGTCATTCAGGGTTCGGAACCCGTAACAGCTTTGGAACTCCTGGTCCAAAACAAAGACAAGGATCTTCTGGACGCTTTCGTGCTTCACGCCGTTCTTGCAGCCGCTTCCGTGGAAGAAGGGCTTTTGACCGAGGATCTTCTGGATCTCTTTTTGGAATACCGCCACCAATGTCTTCATGTGATCAAAACGGGTGGTTCCTGGCACCAAGACCGCCTTGAAAAAATCCGCGAAAAAGGTCAGGCCTTTCTTCACGGATCGGAATCCGTTCCCAGACTCCTGGCTTTTTCCAGCTCAAGAAAGGATCTGCCCCCTGTCTATTCCCAAGAAATAGAAGACGACGATGAAGCTCTCTGGTGCGGGCGCCAAATCGAAGCCTTTGAGAGACTCCTGCGCCTTATGGGCATCGCCTGGGTAGACTTTCAAGACCTGCAAATGGCTTCCATGAATGTCCCCATAGCCTTCATTCATCATCAAAAGGGACTTCGAAGCCTCGGATTGCAACACTTCAACAAGGACTTTGCCAAGGCCCTGGAAATCCTAGAAACACTCCAGCACATGGACTCATCCCTTCGAACCTACATTCTCTTCAGCCTGGACCCTTTAGGGGGCTCTTTTCGTATCTACGACTTCCAGCATTTTCCTCCATTCCTTTCCGTCCCAGCCTGCCTGAAGCTGCTGGCCATCGGTTTCATGGCCTACCACCGACACCTCACGAGCATGCCCCGCGGCGGGCTTGTAAGTTTTCGCCCCTTAAGCCAGATGGTTCGCTATCGTCACGAAGTCCTGGAAGACTATCTTCGAGATCTTATTCTTGAAAACCCGTCCACATGGATATCAGAAACAGCCTGCTGGGAAACCGTCACTTATTTCCTTCTGGTCGAAACCAGCCCATTCGGGCCGGGAGTCCGACTCAGTCTTCGCGGAAGCCTTCAGGTAGAATCCCTGCTCCACGCCATCTCCAGCGCCAAAACTCACGAAGATCTTCGCCAAATGTACCGAGAACAGATGAAAAAAATGCACTCCTCTCCTTTTATGACACCGGAACAGCTGGAGCATCTTAAGGTTGTCTATCATCAACGTATGGAGGAAATCAGCCGAGAGCTCCTTTTCGATATTCAAAAGGCTTTGGCAGGCCTTACTTCCTTTGAAGAACTGGATCACTTTCGCACGCGTTTATCCGAATCCTTATCCAGAGCGGTCCTTTCCGAAGAGGATCATTTTCTTATCGAAGAAATGCTGGATCATCATCGAAGCCGACTTCGAGACGAATTCCTAACAAAGGTGGCGGAAAAGGTTTACGCGCTGAAAGACCCGAGATCTCTCACGGCCTACTGGAATTCGGTGAAAACAGAACTTTTTCGATTCCGACATTATGTGGGCAAGGAATACGAAGCCATGATCGCTTCGTATATCGACACGCAGCTTCAAAGCCCATCATCCTAGGCACTGCTCCCCGTCGAACAACCTCGTTACGGGCTTTCGGAAGAGGGAACTTCTTGAGGTTCCTTAAGCGGTAAAATGAAATAGATGGTGTTGCCGTACTTTTTCGGTTCGCACCCCACTTCACCACCGTGAATCTCGACCACGTTTTTGACGAAATGAAGACCATGACCCGTGCCTCTTTCACGACCCACATTGGAGGCTCGAAACCCTTCATCAAAGAGCCTCTTCGCCTCCTCGGCAGAAAGAGGCTGACCGGTGGTAAAGATGCTGAATTGAACCCCGTGCACCCCTTCACCGAAATGGTTCTTCAAAATTTTTCGGTGATAGGAAACAAACTTGATCTTTTGCCCTCGAGAGTCTTCCACTTCCCGAGTGTACTTGAGGGCGTTGGAAAAAAGATTTTCAAATACCTGAGAAATCAGCCCCTTATCCACAAGGAGCGTCACCTCTTCGTCGGGAATATCTTCCAGCTTGTTGTCCACCATGATGCCTGCCTTGGCAAACAGCGGCTGGTAACGCTCCAAAATAGGCTGAATGATCTCCGTTCTAAAATTGCATGGCTGTCGACGCAAAACATAGGTGCCTTTCTCAAAATGATCCCGCCGCAGCAAGGTTTCCAGAAAAAGACTGGAATGTTCATAATGCTTCTTTAAGGCCTGATACTCTTCCTCCAAAACGTCGTTGTGGGTGGCCAAACTGTGATACAGCTCGCATAGTTCTCGACAAAGGCTGCTGTCATCCGTTTGAATGAACATAATAAGGTCTCGAAGCTCTTCCTGGACCTTTCGATAATCTTCTAGGGATTTCTTCAGGCGGATCAGAAAAAGTTTGTAATAAAGATTCGGAGAAATGACATTGTGCTCAATATCCGCGACCAGTTGATTGATGAATTTTATGTGCTGAATGTTTTGTTGAAACAGCAGTTTTTGATGCAGGTTATACCCTATGCGGTTGCTGAATTTTTCCAGAAAAAAAAGCTCTTTTTCATCAATGCGTTCTTTGGGGTAGATTTCAAAGAGCCCGAGAATGGGGCTTTGACCGGTTAAGGGAAGCCATTGGGTTAGAGCCACATTGCCGCGAATGGGAAGAATATAGGAATGGTCCGTTTCCGCAATGTTTTCGGATAAAGTCGGGACACCTCGGGTTCGTTCCCTTCCCTCGATGAGGCCCTCTTCACTGGTGCAGACTTTTTCCAGTCGACCTGTCTTGTGATCCAACACATAGAGACGGCTTTCCAAGCCGAAAAATTCTTTGGGCACCGTGATGCAGATCAGGTAAAGGTTTTCCAAGCTGGTGAATTCTTGAGCCAAGTCAAAAAAAGTGGCGAAGGCTTCTTCCTGAAGTCTTTCAAAATTGTAGCGTTCGTAGGCTTCTTTTTTTTCACGAACCCGCGCCGCCATGTGCTCAAGGACTTCGCTGCCCATCGTTTTTACGGCTCCTTTGTGTGCCTTTTAAGCTTTTCAAGAGAGAGGAAATTCCAGCTCCGATTTGAGGTCCCTTTCCATAAGGTCCCAGACGGCCTGGCGAGGATCTTTCTTTTCCTGTAGGATCTTATACATTTGTTCGCAGATGGGCATTTCCACGTTCATCTTTTTGGCCAGCGCATAGACGGAGGTGCAGGTTCGAATCCCTTCCGCCACCATTGTCATGTCCGCCAAAATTTCCTCAAGCGATTCCCCACGTCCCAAGCGAAATCCCACCGTGCGGTTACGGCTTAAGTCCCCGGTGCAGGTGAGAAGCAGATCCCCGATGCCTGAAAGGCCCGCAAAGGTCAGGGGATGTGCCCCCAAACGGACCCCCAGCCGAGTAATCTCCGCCAGACCTCGTGTGATAAGAGCCGCTCGAGTATTGAGGCCGTAACCTAAGCCATCGCAGACTCCTGCGGCAATGGCGATAACGTTTTTCAAAGCACCGGCCAGTTCTACACCCACTTTGTCCGGACTTGTGTACACTCGAAAATAAGGCGTGTGAAAAACGTGCTGAACCTCTTTAGCCGTTTCCAAATCTTCGGCGGCCACGGTGACAGCCGTCGGCGTCTTTTCCATCACTTCACGGGCAAAGGAAGGCCCTGCCAGAGTGACCACACGGACTCCCAAGGATTCCGGCAGAAGTTCTTTCCAGATTCCGGACATGGTCAGAAGCGTTTCGTTTTCGATGCCTTTGGTGGCGGAAACAATTACCGCGTTCTTTTCCAGATAGGGGATCATTTGAACCGCCACCGATCGATAAACATGGGAAGGCACCACCATCACCAGCAAACGCCGCCCTCGCGTGACTTCCTCGATATCTCCCGACGCATCAATCCGTTCACTCAAAGTAAACCCGGAAAGATATAGTGTGTTTTCCCTGGTTTTTTGAATGGCTTTAACCAGGTCCTTTTCAAAGACCCACAAGGACACCGCGTAACCTTTTTCGGCTAAAAGATGAGCCAGAGTGGTCCCCCAGCTTCCAGCTCCAATAACCCCTATGCGATTTATGCGGCTCACAGAGATGTCTCCTCCTCATCCGCTTCCGCCACCACCGCTACGTCCACAATTTCTTCCGAAGCGTCCAAGTCCATGAGCTTGACACCTTGGGTGGATCGACCCATCTCTCGAATGTCCTGGACTCTCAGGCGAATCAGTCGGCCCGTGTTGGTGATCAGGAGCACCTCATCCTCTTCTCGAACCTGACGAAACGCCACCACTTCACCGTTCTTCTCGGTGATGCGCAGATTCAAGACCCCCTGACCCCCTCGACCCTGCACCCTGTACTCCGAAGAGGAGGTTCTTTTTCCAAAACCCTTGCGCGTCACAACCAGCATGGAGGAGCCTTCTTCGATGGTGTCCATGCCCACCAACGTGCTTCCTGCCAGTTCCATGGCCTTGACTCCTCGAGCCTCCCTGCCCATAGGCCGCACAGTCTCCTCAGAAATACGAATGCATTTTCCGGCGCGCGTCATGAAGAAGAGATCCTTCTTGCCGTCCGTCATGCAGGCTGCAATCAGTTCATCCCCTTCATCGATACCTATGGCACGTATGCCAGTGCTGCGCGGATTGGCAAAAGCTCTCAGTTCCGTTTTCTTGACCACGCCGTTTCTCGTGGCCATAACCACGAAGCCGTCCTGGTCGAAATTCTTCACCGGCATGACCGTTGCCACCCTTTCGCCTTCCTGCAATGGCAACAGGTTCACAATGGCCTTTCCCATGGATGCCGGCCCCACTTCGGGTATGGCATACACTTTCAGCCAATAGACACGCCCTTGGGACGTAAAGACCAACAGGTAGTCGTGGGTTGAAGCGGTAAACAGAGCCCGCACAAAGTCTTGTTCGCGAATACTCATGCCGGTTCGGCCTTTGCCTCCGCGCCTCTGACTTCGGTAGGTGTCCACCGGCGTTCTTTTCACATAGCCTGCATGGGAAATGGTGACGACCACCTCTTTTTCGTGAATAAGATCTTCCAAGGAAACATCCCGGGCCTCGCCCAGGATTTCCGTTCGGCGGGCATCTCCGTACGTTTCCATGATCTCCTGAAGCTCCTGATGGATCAACTCGTCCACCAAGGCCGAAGACGCCAAAATGGCTCGAAACCGTTCAATATCCTTGAGCAATTGTTCGTATTCGTTCAAGATTTTTTCTCTTTCCAGAGCCGTCAATCTCTGCAAGCGCATATCCAGAATAGCCTGGGCCTGGACCTCGCTGAGCTCCAAAAAGGTCATCAATCTTTCCTTGGCCGCTGCAGGGTTGGGAGCCGATCGAATCCATTGAATGACCTGGTCCAAATGATCCAAAGCCTTCTTTAAGCCTTCCAAAACATGGGCCCTTTTTTCCGCCTGCTGCAGTTCGTAACGGGTCCTTCGCACCACCACGTCACGACGAAAATTTAAAAAGTGTTCCAGAAGGCTTTTTAGATCCAGAAGTTCCGGACGATTATTGACCACGGCCAACAAGGTGACTCCAAAGGTGGATTCCACGGCCGTGAACTTATAAAGCTGGTTCTCAACCACCTGAGGGTTTTCTCCAGCCTTGAGCGAAAGGACAATACGCATGCCTTCGCGACTGGATTCGTCGCGAATGTCTTGAATCCCCTGAATCCTTTTTTCTTTCACCAGCTCGGCGATGCGTTCCAAGAGCCTGGCTTTGTTCACTTGAAAAGGCAATTCCGTGATAAGGATCTGGCGTCTTTTGCCTGTTTCCTCAATTTCCACTCGTCCACGGACGCGAATGAGACCGCGGCCCGTCTCATAGGCTTCCCGAATGCCCTCGGTTCCCACGATAAAGCCGCCTGTAGGGAAATCAGGCCCGGGAATGTAACGCATCAGGTCCCGAACGCCGGCTTCGGGGTTTTTGAGAAGCCACTGAAGAGCGCGGCACAGTTCCGTAATGTTATGGGGGGGAATGTTGGTGGCCATCCCCACGGCAATGCCGGAAGCTCCATTGAGGAGAAGATTGGGCACTCGAGTGGGAAGAACCGAGGGTTCCTTCAGGGAATTATCGTAGTTGGGCAGAAAGTCCACGGTTTCTTTTTCAATGTCCTGGAGAAACTCGTGGGCGAGACGAGCCATACGGATTTCGGTGTAACGCATGGCGGCTGGAGGATCCCCGTCAATGGATCCAAAGTTGCCTTGTCCGTCCACCAAAGGATAGCGCATGGAAAAGTCTTGAGCCATGCGCACGATGGTGTCGTAGACCGCCGCGTCACCATGAGGATGGTATTTACCGATGACATCCCCGACGATGCGCGCGGATTTTTTGTAAGGCTTGTTGTAATCGTTTTTGAGTTCGTACATGGCGTAAAGGACGCGCCGATGGACAGGCTTCAGGCCGTCGCGCACATCAGGCAAAGCCCGGCCGATGATCACGCTCATGGCGTAATCAAGGTACGAGAGTTTGATTTCATCCTCGATATTGACAGTCGGTAAACTCATACGAATCCTCTTTGGCAATCAATGCCATATCTTTCGAAACGTCAAGAGTGGACCCATGGGCCCTATGCTAGGCTCCCCCATCAGATATCCAACTCTCGAAAGTCTAAAGCGTTCACCTGAATAAACTCGCGACGGGGCTCCACACGATCTCCCATGAGCGTCGTAAACAGCTCGTCGGCCATGTACTCATCATCGATACGCACTTTCAAAAGGGTGCGACTTTCAGGGTTCATGGTTGTTTCCCAAAGCTGTTCCGGGTTCATTTCCCCAAGACCTTTGTAACGCTGCACCGTGATGCCTTTATAAGCCTCTTCCTTGAGGTACTGGAACAAAGCCTCGGGCTCATGAAGCGTTATCTCTCCACCCGCGGTGACCACTCGATAGGGTCGTTCATCCAAAACAGCCAGTTCCTTGGAAAGCTCCAAAAGCTTTCGAAATTCCACAGATTTCAGAAAGCTATAGCTTAACCGAAACCTTTCCTGGCCGTTTGTGGGTTGCCAGATCTCCAGATCATAACCGCGGTGTTCCTCTTCCATCTCAATGTGAGACACGGCATACCCGGCCGCATCCAAAGCTTCTCGAAGTCTTTCCATGCAGGATTGGTCCTCGGGAACGAAATCTTCGTGGGCCAGGCTTTGAGCCAGAAATCCCAGCAAGGCACGGCGAATCCCCTTTCGAGCCAGACGTTCCAGACATTCTTCGTACTGGGCATAAGTCTTTCGCAGTTTCACCAGTCGATCCGGGCTTAAGGCCTCCTCCCGCCGCCCTAAGAACACCTGGTGCTTTTCCGCAGCACGCGTCATCAAAAAGGCCTCCAGCTCCGAGTCGTCCTTGAGGTAGAGTTCTTTCTTGCCGGCGGCCACACGGTACAGAGGGGGCTGCGCGATGAAGAGATGGCCTCGCTCGATGAGGTCCGGCATCATACGGAAAAAGAAGGTGAGAAGCAGTGTGCGGATGTGAGCACCGTCCACATCGGCGTCTGTCATGATAATGATTTTATGGTAACGGAGCTTTGCCGGATCAAATTCATCCTGCCCGATGCCGGTTCCCAGAGCCGAAATCATGGTGCGAATTTCCTGGTTTTCCAGCATCTTATCAAACCTGGCCTTTTCCACGTTGAGAATCTTGCCACGCAAAGGAAGCACCGCCTGAAACCTTCGATCCCGCCCCTGCTTGGCGGATCCTCCTGCGGAATCCCCTTCCACAATGAAAATTTCGCTTTTTTCCGGATCCCTTTCTTGACAATCGGCCAGTTTTCCAGGCAGGGAATGGTCACTGAGAATGCCTTTGCGCCGGGTCAGTTCCTTGGCCTTTCGAGCGGCTTCGCGAGCGCGCATGGCTTCCAGAACCTTGTCCAAGACGGCGCGAATGACCTTCGGGTTTTCCTCAAAAAAGGCGCTGAGCTTCTCATAGCTCAAGGTTTCCACCATGCCCTTGACGTCACTGTTGCCCAGCTTGGTCTTGGTTTGCCCTTCAAACTGAGGTTCTCGAAGCTTGACACTCACCACCGCCGAAAGGCCTTCACGAACATCGTCGCCGGTCATGCGTTCCACGTCGGGCTTGGGAACCTTGTTTTGCAAGGCATACTGCTTGATACTTCGAGTCAACCCCGCCTTAAAACCCACAAGATGCGATCCACCTTCTCGCGTATTGATGTTATTGGCGAAGGTGAAAATTTTTTCGTTATAGGTACGATTGTACTGGAGTGCTATTTCAATCACGACATCCTGGCGTTTACCTTCAATGTAAATGACTTCCGGATGCAGGGGCTCCTTATTTCGGTTCAAATATTCAACAAACTGAATGAGACCCCCTTCGTAATGGAACTTTTTTTCCTTGGACGTGCGCTCATCGATAAGGTCAATGCGAAGCCCTTTATTAAGGAAAGCCAACTCCCGCATTCTTTGGGATAAAATATCGAAACTTAAATCCGTATCGGTGAAGATTTCTGGATCGGGCTTAAAGGTGACACGGGTGCCTCTTCGGCGTGTTTCCCCGATCTGTTCCAAGGGCGTCTTGGTCTGACCCCGTTCATACCTCTGAAAATAGATTCGACCTCCACGGCGAATTTCCACCTCAAGAAATTCGCTGAGAGCGTTCACCACCGACACCCCCACCCCGTGAAGGCCTCCTGAAACTTTGTAGACAGCATCATCGAACTTGCCGCCGGCATGCAGCCTGGTCATGACCACTTCCACAGCGGGCAGACCTTCCTTTTCGTGAATATCCACAGGAATACCCCGCCCGTTGTCCTCCACGGTCACGCTGCCGTCCAGATGCACCGTTACCTGAATGTGGTCGCAATAGCCCGCCAAGGCTTCGTCTATACTGTTGTCCACCACTTCATAGACGAGCTGATGCAACCCTTCCGTGGAAACATTGCCGATGTACATGGAAGGGCGCTTGCGTACCGGCTCCAGACCTTCCAAAACCGTGATGCGGTCGCCCGTGTATTCCTCAGAAGCTGGGTCGTGAATCGTGTCTTGCGGCACATTCGGCCATTGTTGCGTGTTATGCTCCATAGTGAGCCTCTTTCTCACACCATCGAATGTCCTTGAACCCCAACCGACCACCTTTTTGGCGAGTTGGGTTGCAAGGCAAGGATTTAAAACACTCCTTTATACTCTCTTTTTGCGGCGGTTTCAACGAAAGGTTGGCTGTAAAAAAAGAATTTTTGATGGAATTCCAAATTTTTATGATACATGCGATGGGGGGGACGGTCAGGATGTTGCCGACGGCGCGGCGCGCTCTTGACCGTGCAAATCGCGAAGGATTTTATATCATCAGGGGCATGATGAGGGCGAAGATGCCCGGCTCTTGCGGATCTCTAAAGACGCCCCCATGGTATTCGTCCACCCACTCAAACCAAACATGAGACCCGGTCAATACTTGAAGCACGTCCATGACATAGCGAATATTAAAGGCGATGGAAAAGTTTTCCCCAGAGTATTCCAAGGGAATTTCCTCATAAGCTGAGCCGTAATCGACACTGCCGGCTTCCAAGCTCAATTGGTTCTGCGAAATAAGGAATCGAACATGCATCGCCGAAGTGTCACTCACCACGGCCATACGGCGCAAGGCGGCCTGCAGTTCAGCTCTGGGGACCTCCAGACGCCCTTGAACCGTCTGGGGAATGATCACCTCGTATTTGGGAAAAGCTTCCTCCAAAAGATGTACGGACAAATATGTGTCCTGCGTCTGAAAAATGAGGCGGTTTTCCTGAAGGGCTCCCTCGACGGTCTCTGTTTTTTCCAAAAATCTCAAGATTTCCTGAACCCCTTTCCGAGGCACCACGACCCCTTGGGCATCCGAAAAAAAGGATTCAGAGGGAAAGGCGATCTCATTCAAGGCCAAGCGATGTCCGTCCGAACTAACCAAACGTAACCGATCGGGTGCAACAGGATGCCAGAACATACCCAATACACTGATGGCATCTTCACTTTCAGGAACCGCATGCAGCGTACTTTCCAAACCACGGCGAAGCCCGGCTGGATCCAGCGGATGGGTCTGAGCCGGTACCGTCGTTTCAAAATGGGGAAAATCCACGGCAGGAATGGTCGCTAACATGTAGTTGACGGTTCCTGCCGTCACACTCAATCGATCGTTCTCAAGCAGCTCGCACCGTATCCTATCCTGACGAAGCTCCTTGAGACTTTCCAGAAACTTTCTGGCCGAAACGGTTGTTTGTCCTGCAAATTCCACGTCCGCATCGATGCGGGTTCGGATACTGAGATTCAGATCTGTTGCCGAAAGATACAGTTGGCCATCCGCAACGGCATCCAGCATCACATGGGTTAAAACTTGCATGGCTGCACGCCTTTGTTCGGTAACTCCCACAACCTTTTGTAATCCGGCCACTAATGTTTCACGATGCGCTGTCCACTTCATGGTGTCGATCCAACCCTGTTTTTGGTTCTACTTTGTTTTATGCTTAAGGAGAGTGATCATCATAAATCAAACCTTGTTCAATTGTCAAAAGACGCTCTAAGAACTTCATTTTTCTGCCAAATTTCTTGAACCT
The DNA here is from genome assembly GCA_037481875.1 of Desulfosoma sp. Classification (NCBI taxonomy): domain Bacteria; kingdom Pseudomonadati; phylum Thermodesulfobacteriota; class Syntrophobacteria; order Syntrophobacterales; family Syntrophobacteraceae; genus Desulfosoma; species Desulfosoma sp. The sequence continues at coordinate 126,346 of JBBFKY010000006.1, forward strand.
TTTCTCGATCTTTTCAAGTCCGTTGTGCACCTGACGAAAGGGGTTCCGGAAAATTATGCACAATTTTGAACAAATGTTTCAGGATTTCAGCCAGGATTTTGCCGTTTCAGCACCGGTGATTTGTCGAGCCAAATGACTTGGAGCTCAAGGCTTCTCGTGACTTTTCCCCTTGACAACCACCCTCAGGTTCAGTACGGTGCTTTGGAATGTGAAAAATAGTTCTTGTAGGAATGACCGTTCCCCATCTTCGCTCTCGTCATTGCAAGGTTTGGAATAGGCAGATTGCTCACGGCGTGTCAACAGGCATATCGCCTGTTTGGACCGTGGTGAATAGTGGGCGCCTCAAAGGGCGCGTAAGCCTCTGAGGGCAAGCCCAAAGGCTGATCTTTAACGAGTACATGAAGGAGGAAGCTATGCCGTACGATCCGACCAAGATGGCAGATTGGCAGATTTCTGAGGAAGCGGAAAAGAACATGCCCACGCCTGACCAATGGCGGGAAAAATTGGGCTTGCAAAAGGATGAGGTCATTCCCATCGGCCGTTTGTGCCGGCTGAACTTCATGAAGATCATCGAGAGGCTTAAAGACAAGCCGGACGGCAAATACATCGAAGTGACGGCCATCACGCCGACGCCGCTTGGCGAAGGCAAAAGCACCACGTCTTTGGGTCTTATAGAAGGTCTGGGAAAGCGAGGTAAGAATGTAGGCGGCTGCTTACGGCAACCTTCCGGTGGTCCCACCATGAACGTCAAAGGCACGGCAGCCGGCGGCGGCAACGCCTTGCTCATTCCCATGACGGAATTTTCCATGGGCCTCACCGGCGATATCAATAACATCATGAACGCCCATAACCTGGCCATGGTGGCCTTGACGGCTCGTATGCAGCATGAGCGCAACTACACGGATGAACAGCTGCAAAGACTGACCCGTATGCGCCGTTTGGACATCGATCCCACCCGCGTGGAAATGGGCTGGGTCATCGATTTTTGTGCTCAAGCGCTGCGCAATATCGTCATCGGTTTAGGCGGTCGTTACGACGGCTACACGATGCAATCCAAGTTCGGCATTGCCGTCAGTTCTGAGATTATGGCGATCTTGTCCATCGTCACGGACCTGGCTGATCTTCGCGATAGGATGGGTAAAATCACGGTGGCCTTTGACAAGCGAGGCAATCCCGTAACTACCGGTGATTTGGAAGTGGCCGGAGCCATGACGGCTTTCATGGTGGAATCCATCAACCCGACCCTGTGCAGCACCGCCGAATACCAACCTTGCATGGTTCATGCCGGACCGTTTGCCAACATCGCCGTAGGCCAGTCCTCCATCATCGGCGACCGAGTGGGCCTCAAACTGTTTGACTACCATGTCACAGAAAGCGGCTTTGCGGCGGACATCGGCTTTGAGAAATTCTGGAACGTGAAATGCCGTTTCAGCGGCTTGAAACCTCATGTTTCCGTTTTGACCACCACCATTCGCGCCTTGAAGATGCACGGCGGCGGCCCGAAGGTTGTGGCGGGTCTTCCGCTGCCGGAAGAGTACACCAAGGAAAACGTGGCCTTGGTGGAAAAAGGTGTGGCCAACATGGTGCACCACATCAACACCATTCGCAAGTCGGGTATGAACCCGGTGGTCTGTATCAATGCGTTTCATACCGACACCAAGGACGAGATCGCGGTGGTGCGCAAAGCGGCCGAAGCGGCTGGAGCCCGGTGTGCCCTTTCCGAGCATTGGCTCAAGGGCGGCGAAGGGGCGCTGGAATTGGCCGATGCGGTCATCGAGGCCTGCGAACAGCCCAGCGAATTCAAGTTCCTCTATCCGTTGGAAATGAAGCTGCGTGACCGCGTGGAACTCATTGCCAAGGAAGTGTACGGTGCCGATGGTGTGGCTTGGCAGCCTGAAGCGGAAGCCAAAGCGAAGATGCTGGAATCCGATCCCATGTACGCCGACTTCGCCACCATGATGGTGAAAACCCACCTGAGCTTGACCCACGACCCGTCGCTCAAGGGTGTTCCCAAAGGCTGGATTCTGCCGATCCGCGACGTTTTGATCTACTCGGGAGCGAAGTTCCTCTGCCCGTGCGCTGGAACCATCAGCCTCATGCCCGGCACTTCCTCCGATCCGGCGTTCCGCCGCATTGATGTGGATGTCAAGACCGGAAAGGTCATGGGCCTGTTCTAACCCTAAACCGACCTGATGACGGCGGGGGGATTCATGCCCCCCGCTGTCCTTTTTGAATCGAAAAGGAGGGCAACATGTCCGCGAAACTCATTAAAGGGGCGGAAGTCGCCAAACAGATTCGAGAAGAACTGGCCGAAGAGGTCAAACGCATAAAAGAAAAGTACGGTGTCGAACCGGGCCTTGTCACCATCTTGGTAGGGGAAAACCCGGCGTCTCAGAGCTATGTGAGGGCCAAGCAAAAAGCGGCCCATGAACTGGGCTTCTATTCGGTCCAGGACAATCAGCCGGCGGATATTTCCGAGGATGCCCTTTTGGCCCTTATCGACAAATACAACAAGGATCCTAAGATCGACGGAATCCTGGTGCAGTTGCCTTTGCCCAAGCATATCGATGAAAACAAAGTGCTCTACGCCATCGATCCCGGCAAAGATGTGGACGCCTTTCACCCCTTTAACGTCGGCAAACTCATGATCGGTCAACCCGATTATCTCCCTTGCACACCCGCAGGCATTCAGGAACTCCTGATCCGCTCAGGAACGGAAACCTCCGGTGCCGAAGTGGTGGTCATCGGTCGTTCCAACATTGTGGGGAAACCCATTGCCGTCATGATGATGCAAAAGGGTAAGGGCGCCAACGCCACGGTCACTGTGTGCCATACTCGCACGAAGGATGTGCAGTTCCACACGAAACGGGCTGACATTCTCATTGTGGCCGCAGGGGTCACGGAATACGTCAAAGGCGATTGGATCAAACCGGGCGCTGTGGTCATTGACGTAGGTGTCAACGAAGTGGGCCAGACGGCCGACGGTAAACGAATCCTCAAAGGCGATGTGGCTTTTGACGAAGCCAAGGAAGTGGCGAGCGCCATCACGCCTGTTCCCGGAGGCGTAGGCCCCATGACCATTACCATGCTCATGAAAAACACGGTGCGAGCCTGCAAAGTCCATCACAACATCAAGGACTAAAAGGCCCGAACGGCATCAAGCCACCTCAAAAACTTCGAACAGCCGGTTTCCTAACCGAAGCTCAGGACACCCTGAGCATCTCCTCTCTTTGACCATCGGGCCTTCCATGATCACACTGGTGGGGCGGACCGACGTGTCCGCCCCAAAGAAATAATGGCAGGATGGAACGCAGCCCTGGGGATTTCAAGGCGTCTGCGGCCCAAGGCTCCAGGTTCTTGTAGAGGCGGGGAGAAGTGTCTGCGCCGAAAACGTCCGGGTGCCGGAGGTTTTTTGGGGCGCACACACCGATGCGCCCTTCCAGAGTTTTGATGCTATGGGTGCAGCCATTGGTCTTGGGCTGTGGCATCCGGATACGGCCAAGATTCATGATTGAAGATTTTGCAAGGACGATCTCCTGTAGGCGCCTGTGCCTTTGGAGGGGCGGACCGACACGTGTCCGCTCCAAAAAAAGGGGGCGATGGGCTTCGGCCCATCACCCCCTTTTCCATTGCACCGCTACTCGGCGTCAAGCCGGCGGCATTTCCTTAATCCTTAAGCGGGCTCGGCCCTAAAGCACGAACCTTTTCCACCATGGTCTTCGCTGCGTCCACAAATTCCTGGCCTTTTCCGGCCATCATGTGAAAAAGGGCGACTCGATCGGCTTCCAGGCCGAGCTTTCCTAGCATGTCCTGAACGTACTTCACCTTCTTCTGGGCTTTTTCAACGCCGTGTTTATACTGGCAACTGTCCGTCTGGCATCCCGCCACATAGACGCCGTCGGCCCCGGCTTCCAAAGCTTTCAGAAGGTGTAGGCTGTCCAGCCGACCCGTGCACGGGAGCTGAATAACCTTAACGTTGTCAGGAAGGGTCAGCCCCATTTTTTCAGAAATCTGGGCGGCCGACGAGGCACAGTTAGCACAGCAATACGCGATGATTTGCGGTTCAAAGGCGCTCATTGGACCACTCCTTGTCATCTGTTTCTTCAAGCCGCGAACCCGGTCCTCACTGCACGGCGGATCCCAAAAGGCTCCGGGCCATGGCAGCAATGTGGTCATCACTTAACCGTCGATAGGAAATCGCCTTGCCTGGGCATTCACTGACACACATGCCGCATCCCTGGCACAATCCTGGGTCGATGAAGGCATGGCCTTGAGGGCTGTCGATAAAGGGGATATGGAACGGGCACGTGCGCACACAAGTGAGGCATACGGCGCATTTGTCTGGATCCACTTCCGCCACGGCACCTCCAACGAGCATCATATCTTGGCTGAGAAGACGCATGGCGCGCGCCGCCGCCGCCCAGCCTTCCGCAAGGCTTTCTTCCACCGGCTTTGGAGCCAGAGCCAGGCCGGCAAAAAAGACACCCTCCGTCTCGCCGTCCACAGGTCGCATCTTGGCAGGGGATTCAGCAAAGAAGCCGTCCGTGTCCAAAGAAACTTTATAAATGGCGGCTAGATTCGATGCTTCTGCAGGGATGATGGCCGTCTGCAGGGAAATGAAATCGGGCGTCAGCGCGATGGGACGGCCAAGAATAGGATCCGTGACCACAACTTTGAGTTGTCCGTTTTCCACACTGACTTGAGGCTTGGAATCCAGGTCGTATCGAATAAAAAAGACACCTTTTTCTCGGGCTTCTTTATAGATTCTTTCCCTTTCACCAAAGGTGCGCACTTCGCGGTACAGGACGTAAATGTCCATGTCCGGATTTTTGGCCTTGAGATCGATGGCGGAGCGGACCGCAAAGGTGCAACAGAGTCGGCTGCAATAGGGACGTTCCGGTTCTCGGCTTCCCACGCACTGGATAAAGACGCCGCATTTGGCGGAAGCAAAGGCGTTGGGATCATCGATGGTTTTCTTGGTAAAATCACTCCAGCGATAGATTTCCGGATGCTGTCCGTAGGCATATTCTTGCGGCTTCAGAGAATGGGCTCCCGTGGCCAAAACCACAACGCCATGTTCCACTTCTTTCTTCTGGCCACCCTGCAACACAGTGGTGATGTAATTGCCGGCAAAGCCTCGAGCCCCCACTACCTCAGCGGAGGTCAGCACAGTGATTTTTGGATTTTGAGAAACCTTGTCGATGGTGGCTTTGAGCAGGTCCTGGACCGATTCCCCTTTCCAAGCGGATCGCACTTTGTGTGCGTGGCCTCCCAAGCGTTCCTTCTTTTCCACCAAGGTCACCGGGACGTCCAGTTCCGCAAAGGCTAAAGCCGCTTGCATGCCGGCCAGCCCGCCTCCGACGACCAAAGCAGACTTCTTTACCGGAACTTTTGTATAGGTCAAAGGTTCCAGCATGCGAGCTTTGAGCACGGCGGTTCGAAAGAGGTTTTCCAGTCGAGGCATCTCCACAGCCGTTGTGCCGAGGGCGCGCAGGTCCACGAATTCGTAAAGGCTCGGATTCAGACCTGCTTCCTTCATGGCGCCTTCAATAAGTTCCTGGTGCATGATGGGGGTGCAGCTGGCATACACGAGACGGTTAACCCCTCCGGATTTGATGCGTTCGGCAAGGCGTCCGAGGGCCGCTGCGTCCTGAAGGTCCAAACGCTCCACAAACGAAACTCCAGGAAGACCCTTGACGAAATCGGCCAAGGGATTCAGAAGGGCTTCAAATTCAGGCAGCTTGGACGGGCACAGGCTCAACACCACGCCCACAGCCGGTGTTTCTCCTCGCACATCACGAAATTCCGGGACGGCTCCGTTTCCGGAGACACCTTTGAGCATGGCCGATGCTTTGCCGGCGGCGGCGGCAGCTTCCACCACGCTTTGATGGACGTCTCGTGGTCCCCCGGCACCGCCGCAAACAAAGACGCCGGGTACATTGGTTTCACAGGGTTTAAAGGTTTCCGAAGCCACATAATGATCTTCCGAAAGGGACACCCCCAACATCTTGGCCAGCCCTTCCAATTCCGCGGAAGGACGCAGACCTACGGAAAGCACGACAAGGTCGAAAGTCTCCGTCTGTTTAAGCCCGTTTTCGTCCACGTATTCCAAAACAAGATCCTCGGTGCCGGCTGCCCTTTCAATGCTGTGAATGCGGCTGCGCACTAAGCGTACGCCCTTTTCCTTGGCCTGATCGAAGTACCGCTCGTAGCCTTTACCGTGAGTGCGCATGTCCATGTAGAAGATGGTGGTTTCGGCGTCTGGAAGGGCATCCTTGAGCTGCACGGCTTCTTTCAAAGCGTACATGCAGCAAACGGAGGAACAATAGGGAGCATCACATTTATTGATTTCACGGGATCCCACACACTGCAGCCATGCCACCTTTTTGGGAGGTTGTCCGTCGGAAGGCCGTTTGGGAACACCCTGAAAAGGCCCTACGGGTTTTTGAAGCCATTCCAGCTCGATGCTGGTCACCACGTTTTCAAAGGCCGCGTAAGCATAGGTGTCATAGGCCTGAGGATCGAATGGTTCCACACCTAAGGCCAAAATCACCGCCTGCGCCTGAATGGGCGTTTCTCCGGCAGGCCCTTTGATGACGGCCTGAAAAGCCCCGGTGGAACCTGAAATACTGGCGACACTGGATTCCGTCCAGGCACGAATGTTGGGATCGAGTTTGCAGAGGATTGCCCGATTGGCAGCCTTACAGCAGCTGCACAGAGGATAAAGCCGATGGAGTTTGGCGACTGTGCCTCCCAGCTCTCTTTCCTTTTCCACCAGATCCACGTGGTAGCCTTGGGCCGCCAGGTCCAAAGCGGCGTTCATTCCAGCAACCCCGCCTCCAACTACCAGGACATTGCCTTTGTTCTTTTTTTCTTGTGTTTGTGTCATACGGTTCCCCTCAACTCTTTGATGGCTCAACGGACAAAAAACACCCCCCCTTCGGGGCGGCATACCCATGCGACGCCTATCACCCTAAGGCGGCTGGCGAAGAAAAAGGCTCTTGTTCCGGCCTATGGTTGAAGGTTCGATGCTCCATGTTGCGGGTAAATGATCCACAAGACACGTTCCTTCTATGTGAAAAAAGAGGCAACGTCAAGTTTCATTCTTGTTGTGGACCGGGAAAACAGACGGCTTTCTCTTTTCTTTTTTAAGCGCCCTGGGAATCCTGGCAGACGGCGGCGACGGCTTTATGGATCAACTGAACATCCGTAAAGTGCTGCAGCTGAATGGCTTTCCCCGGGCATTCAGCGACACAAGCACCGCATCCCTGGCATTTGGCCGGGTCAATGTAAGCTGAGCGGCGAACCGATGTGGTAGGGGTCACCACCACAGGGACTTCATAAGGACAGGTACGCACACAGGTAAGGCAGACGGCGCATTTGGCCGAATCCACCACAGCGACGCGACCGCCTACGAAAAGCTGTTCTTTACTGAGCACGGTAGCGGCTCGAGCCGCCGCTCCCTTGGCCTGGGCGATGGATTCCTCGAGGAATTTGGGACTGTGAGCTAAGCCGCAGAGGTAGAGCCCCGGAGCGGCGAAATCCAAGGGTCGAAGTTTCACGTGGGCTTCCATGAAAAAGCCGTCGGCGTCTGTGCTGAGCTTAAACAATCCGGCCACCTCCGAATTGGAAGCCCTGGGCACGATCGCGGCGCTCAGAACCAGAAGATCGCATCGAAGCTGTATGTTTTCCTTCAGGTTTTGGTCAAACACGCGAATGTGCACGGCGTCTTCTTCAAAAGTCACCTGAGGCTTTTGTTCCGGCTGATACCTTAGAAATCGAACCCCGGCTTCCCGCGCCTTTCGGTATAGAAGTTCTCGAGTGCCAAAGGTTCGAATGTCTCGGTAAAGAATGGAGACATGAGCTTTAGGATTCTTTTCTTTGATCCTCAAAGCGTTGGCCACAGCCGCTGTACAGCACACACGACTGCAGTAGGGTCGCTCTTCGTCTCGAGACCCCACACATTGAATCATGACCACGTGGGAGCTTTTCTCTATGGTGTCCGGGTGTTCAGCGAGAATTTTTTGCAATTGCAACTGGGTGACCACTCGAGGATCCGCCCCGTAACCGTATTCCTTCGGTTGGTATTCTTCGGCGCCTGTCGCGACCACCAAAGCCCCGTACTCCAGGATCTTCTCGCCTTGAGGAGTCTTGGCTCGGCTGATAAAGTGCCCGGCATGGCCTTCAAAGGAAGTGATTTCCGAGGCCGTGAGAACCTGGATGTTGGGATGGTTGAGCACGGTTTCCACGGCTTGGGCCACGGCTTTGGTGACATCGACGCCGCTTGGATGAAAACGCATCCAGGCCCGTGCCTGTCCTCCAAGTTCCGGTTCCCGTTCCACCAGGAAGGTAAAAAACCCCTGGTCGGCCAAATAACGCGCGGCCGTCATTCCCGCCATACCGCCGCCGAGCACCAGAGCTTTTTGGGTCACCGGCACCGGCATTTCATGCAGGGGTTCAAGAAAGAGTGCTTTAGCCACGGCCATGCGCACCAGGTCTTTGGATTTTCTTGTGGCTTCTTCCGGCGTCGTGCCGTGAACCCATGAACACTGATCTCGAATATTGGCCATTTCAAACAGATATTTGTTGACTCCGGCTTCCCGCAGGCATTCCTGGAACAAGGGTTCATGGGTTCGAGGTGAGCAGGAGGCCACCACGACACGGTTGAGGTTTTTTTCCTGAATGATCTTTTTGATTTTTTCCGTGGAATCCGTCGAACAGGTGAAAAGCAGGTCTTCTGCATGAACCACGTTGGGCAAAGTAGCGGCATAGTCGGCCACGGCTTTCACATTCACCACACCGGCAATATTGATACCGCAATGACACACGAAAACCCCAATGCGTGGAATATCTCCGGGCATGGAACGTTCTTGGACGTTCATGGGAGGTGTGGTTCGAGTGTGACGGGCTGACGCAAGTAAGCATTGGGCTGAAGCGGCCGCTGCGCTGGCCTGAGCCACGGTTTCCGGAATGTCCTTGGGGTCGGTGCTCACGCCGCAGGAAAACACGCCGGGCTGCGAAGTCTGGATGGGATCCAGCGGTTCCGAAACGATGAACCCGAATCGATCCACGGCGGTTTGGAGACACTGAGCCGTTTCTTTGGCCTCGTTTGTCACCGAGAGCCCCACGGACAGAACCACCATGTCAAAAATTTCCTTTTGTAGAGTGTTGTTTTCGTCCACGTAGGAAATTTCCAGATTGTGGCCGTCGACGGTTTCCACCAATCGGCTGATTTGGCACCGCACATAGCGCACACCATGCTGCGATTCAGCTCTTTGCCAGTACCTTTCGAAACCTTTTCCCATGGCCCTCAGGTCGATATAGAAAATGGTGGTTTCCACGTCGGGCTCATGATCCTTGGTCACGATAGCCTGTTTGGTGGCGTACATGCAGCAAACACTGGAACAGTAATCCTTGCCGATGGACGCATCCCGGGATCCCACACACTGAATCCATGCGATCCTTTGAGGCACCTCGCCGTCGCTGGGTCGCCGCACATGCCCGCCCGTGGGACCCGAAGCGGCGAGAATGCGTTCATATTCCAAACTGGTGATGACATTAGGATAACGCCCGTAGCCGTATTCGGCTTTTTGAGCCGCATCAAAGGGGCTGAAGCCGCACGCGTAAAGAATAGCCCCAACTTCCACGGTTTCATCTCGGGGCATCATGTTGTGATCGATGGCCTGCGGCAGACACGCATCCACACAGCGGTAGCATTCGCTGCACACTCCGCACTGAAGGCACCTTTGCGCTTCGGCCCGAGCTGTTTCTTCATCAAAGCCCAACTGGACTTCCTGAAAAGAATGAATTCGTTCCTTGGCGTCCAAGCGAGGCATCTCGAATCGAGGCACTTTTCGAACGGGTTTTTCCGGGCATGGTGCCGTGCGGCTTGGAGTCCATCGGCCTTCCCTCAAATCCACGCCTCGAAGATATCGATCGATCGATACGGCCACCTCTTTGCCGGCGGCGATGGCCTGTACCACGGTGGCGGGTCCCGATGTCACATCTCCACCGGCAAAAACACCCGGTCGATTCGTTTCATAGGTCACAGGATCCACCACAAAGGTTCCCCAGCGACTGACCAAGGGGCGGCTTTCCGGATCCATAGCCTCGATGACCGCGGGATCGGTCATGAGCCCCACAGCGGCGATGACACTATCGATCTGTACCTGGTATTCAGATCCCGCCACGGGAATCGGACGGCGTCTTCCACTTTCGTCCGGCTCTCCCAATTCCATACGAATGCATTCAATGGCTTTCACATGCCCTTCCGCATCCCCATGGACGGCCACCGGAGCCGCCAGAAAATGCATCTGGACCCCTTCGTGCAGGGCCTCTTCCACTTCTTCCGGATTGGCCGGCATTTCTTCACGGCTTCTGCGGTAAAAGAGATGGACTTCGTCCACTCCCAATCGTAAACAGGATCGAGCCACATCCATAGCGCAGTTGCCGCCTCCGATCACCGCCACCTTACGGCCGACGGGCGGCCTTTGGCCGCTATTGAGTAATTTGAGAAAGCTTGTTCCGGTGTAAACTTCGCGAAGATTTTCGCCGGGTATATTGAGTTTCAGGTCTGTTTGAGTGCCGATGGCCAGAAAGAACGCTTCGTAGCCTTCTCGGCGAAGGTCTTCCAGCTGAAAGTCTTTTCCCAGAGCGGTATTGGTACGAATGGTCACTCCGAGCCTTTGAATGTATTCGATCTCCGCCCGGAGCACATGGCGGGGCAGGCGGTACTCGGGAATTCCGTAGCGTAACCATCCTCCAGGCTCCGGCATGGCCTCAAAGATGGTCACACTATAGCCTTCCAAGGCCAGATAGTAGGCGGCCGTCAATCCGGCGGGGCCAGCTCCGATGATAGCCACACGTCGTCCGTTGGGTTCCTTTCGTGGAGGCAAAGGCCCCGGGCCTGTTTTGGCTTCCCAGTCAGCCACAAACCTTTTCAGAAAATCGATGGCGACGGGTTCATCCACGGATCCTCGATTACACACGGTTTCGCATGGATGATGGCACACACGGCCGCACACCGCCGGCAAAGGATTATCTTTGCGAATAAGATCCAAAGCTTCCTGGTACCGGCCTTGAGCAATGAGGGCGATATAGCCCTGGACACTGATCCCCGCGGGACAGGCCGCTTTGCAAGGCGCCATGCCTTTTTTGTCAATGGCGAAGGTGGAAGGGATGGCCTGAGGAAAATGACGATAAATGGCTTTGCGGGTGTTGAGCCCCTGATTGAATTCGGCCGGAATTTCCACGGGACATACGCGCAAACATTCTCCGCAGGCTGTGCAGCGGTCTTCCAGCACATAGCGAGGTTCACGCCGCAATGTCACCTGAAACCGCCCTGGTTCACCTTCCAAACGGATGACGTTGGTGCGTGTGAGAATATCGATATTGGGATGGCTGGCCACTTCGATAAGTTTTGGCGAAATCATACAGGTGGAACAATCGTTGGTGGGAAAGGTCTTATCCAGTTTGGCCATGTTGCCGCCGATACTGATATCCTTTTCCACCAGCAGGACACGAAAACCGCTGTTGGCCAAATCCAGGCTTGCCTGCATACCCGCAATGCCGCCTCCAATGACCATAACCGAACCGTTGACGGACCCCGAGAATGTCGATTGCGCGCTCATGACGCCTCCCTGTCGTCTTTCAGGTACCGTGTTTCAACTCAAGTCGATGGTTGCGTTTTTGTCAAAGCCCAACGGAAGTGAGTACGGGCTCACCATCCACTATATGGCGTTTGAGCCAGTCTCGAGCGCTGCGTTCTCCAAGTGCAAGGCCGATGAGGTCTGTGAAGTAAAACACGGGTATGGGCATGGTGAGCCCCTGTTGATGGAGAATGCGGTTTTGGTACATGTCCAGATTGGCATGGCACATTTGGCAAGAAACCACGATGCAATGAGCGCCCTGGTCGGAAGCCCTTTTGAGAAGCTTGCCCACCAAGGCTATGACCAGGTCCTGCCGAGCCACCGCGTGGCTGGCGCCGCAACAGTCGGTCTTGTATGGCCAATCGAGAACCTCCACCCCCACGGTTTCCAACAGACGATCCATATTCGTCGGGTTTTCCCATGCTTGCGCATCGGTGATTTTGGGTGGTCGGTTCACCATACATCCATAATAACATACCGCCCGAAGACCCGTTAGGGGACGAACGACTTTCCGCGCCAATTCTTCCAGGATGGAAGGCTGACAGAAATACTCCACCAGATCCCAAACACGAACCGGAACTTCCCCTTCGGCCAAAGGATCCCGAGATGCCTTTTTCTTCAAGGCTTTTTCGGCTGTTTTCAATCGGTTATAGCAAAGGGCGCACGGTGCCGTAAGATCACTCAGTCCCTGCTCTTGGGCCAGAAGAAGATTTCGTGCCGGTAACGCCACCGAAAGTTCTTGGTCTAGACTGTGAGCCGCCGTAGCTCCACAACAGTTCCAATCGTCCAGCTCGATAAGTTGAATGCCCAGCACGCGACAAACGCCCTCAATGGATTCGGCATAATCGCGCGCCGTTCCTTCCAAAGAACATCCGGGATAGTAACCCACGGAAAACATAACCACTCCTTTGTGAGGGATCAGGAAGATACCGAAGAGTTCTTTGCTTCGGGGGATTGCATAGGTTTTTGAAAATGGCGCTGCAAATCCGACATTCGGCGTATGCCGTGGGCTCGCAAAGGCAGTCGGCCTCGACGCCATAAGGCGAGACCCAAGCGAATTTCATCCCAGAAGGTGCCTTCTTTAAGTTTGGCTTTCCAGGCACCGCTGGAAAGCATGTAGCGTTGTAGAAGCCCGGTTTCAAAGATGCGACCGCGTCGACCGATGTCGCTGAGAAAAGCTTCGTGAAAGGCATAGGTCAGGTTAGCCCTCGGGTCCACGAGACCTCTGGCATGGGCCTGTTGTTTGAGGTAGTCCATAAGGCCGGCGATGTCGATATCGTTCGGGCATCGTGTGGTGCAGGTTTCACAGGAGGAACAGACCCAGATGGTGGCGCTGGAAAGAACTTTTTCTTCCAGACCCAAAAGCAGATAGCGCACAATCTGATCCGGATAATAGTCCATGGCAAAGGTCAGAGGACACCCGCTGGTGCATTTGCGGCACTGGTAACACAATTCCGGCTGTATGCCGCTTAAAGCCGACACCCGCTGCGTCGCATCGTAGTTGGGTTCCAAAAAGGTTTCTTCCACCACGTGCTCCATAGCCACCTCCAGGCAAAAAAAAGAGAACGGAACACACGTTCCGTTCTCGTCAGGGGAACACTTCAGCGCTTTCAAAGACGCCTAGGCTCGCAGGAACGTTTTTTCTAAGGCGCAAGAAACTCCGCCACCAGTTGATCCCACTTGAGGTGCGGCACGCTGCCATAAATGTCCTCAACCACCTCACCACCGGTGGCCGCCAAAGGCAGCTCGCTTTCCGGAGCCACCAGGGCTTCCAACCGGTGCACTTCGGCGCTGAGCCAGGTTCGAGCAGCCTGGTCGGCGTACAGTTCCGTCAGTTCTTTCTTAAGATGGCGCGGCTCCACAACCACGAGCCACCCATCCCCGTAGGGATCCTCCTTAACAATCCGAGGGTTCTCCACGGCTTTGTGGTTCACTGCAACGACCACGCCGTCCAAAGGGGCTACAAAAGGCGCAATCTTTTCTTCTCGCCGGAACGTCCATGCCGTAACATTCCTTTCCACATGAACGCCTAACTTGGGTAACCGAACATGGGTAATATATCCTAACAAGTGCATGGTGAAATCATCAACCCCAAAACGCACCAATCCTCCATGTTCGACGCGAGCCCACGTGTGGCGTGGATGGTAATAGTAGCCGTCAGCCATCAAGAATCCCGAAACGCGCTCCAACTTAGGCACCCCAAGCACCTCGGTCATGGTGCGGTGTTCCAGGATCTGATCAAATTCACAGGTGGCGCATTCATAGGCATTCCCGCAGGAACGCACCGGTACCCGCCCCGTGATCATGTGCCGACATTCCTTCTGGGCATAAACTTTTTCTTGATATTCGGAGCGCCATGATTGAAACTGAGGCTCAAGGGTTTCCAACCTTCGGGACATGGCCTTGTCAAAGGAACACGTGAGGCAATCATAAGCGTTGTCACACAGCTTGAAGTTGATCACACCGGCCTTCATCCACACACAGGGATGGTCCCCCTCAAGACCGAAAACCCGAACCCTGGCTTTTTTGTCGTGAATCGATGTCACCTTCATGGGGATAACCTCCTTTCAAGGGTCATAGGTTACCCATTGGAAGAGCATCAAGTATGCCAAACGGTCCTGAAACAAAAAGAAAGGCTTAACTCTTCGAAAGCATAAATAATTCCGAGTCATTTTTTAAAAAGCGGACACGCCTTTGACCTTGCGGTTTCTTGCAGGGTATGGTGAAAGAAACAACAGCCTGTTGTTATTTTCAGCAGGGACCAGATTTGGTTGGGATTCAAGGCTTTGTGAAAAGGCTGGAAGGGAGTGGGGAGGGACAAGGATGCCAGGCCGAGACAAGGATCGACCCATGCGCATTGCGGTCATTGGAGGGGGCCGGCGGTGCAAGGCGTTGCTGGAAATGATGGATGAGCGACGCTTTCCGAGGCTGAAGGCTCAGATTGTGGCCGTAGCGGATCCCAATCAGGAAGCGGTGGGTGTGCAGCGGGCCAAGGCCATGGGCATTATGGTCACGACCGATTACAAGGATTTTTACAAGATTCCCGACCTGGATCTGGTCATTCAGCTCACGGGAAAAGAAGAGCTTCTCGATGATTTCATCAAGCACAGCCCCGCCAAGGTGCGCGTGCTGGAATCCGCCATTTCACGCCTTTTTGGCGACATTATTCGGTTTCAAGAAGAATTCCTCTTGCGTGAACGTCAGCTGGAACTGGTGGAACAGATCGTGGAAAGCATGTTTTCCAGCATTCGAGACCGGGTGCTGATTCTTCAGCCGGATCGAAAGATCGTGGATGCCAACCAGGCCTTTCTTGACTGGGTTGGGATCCGTAAAGAGGAGCTTCTTGGCAAGTTTTGCCATCAGATTTCGCACCGATCCCTAGAGCCGTGTGTTCAGTTGAGCTCACCTTGCCCATTAGAGGAATGCTTGCAGACGGGCTGTGTCGGGCATGCCATTCACGAACATTACGACCGAAACAATGAAATGCGTTATTGTGAGGTGACCACTCTGCCCCTCAAGGGCCGAAACGGCGCTGTGGACCTAATCCTGGAAGTCCAAAGGGACATCACCAACGAGCTTCAAAAAAAGCTGGAGCAAAAGACCCAAGACCTCAAAAGGGATTTGGCGCGGCTCATTCACGAAGACAAGATGATTGCTCTTGGGAAACTGGTGGCCAGTGCCGTTCACGAAATCAACAATCCTCTATCGGGGATTCATGCTCTGGCGAGGCTCATGCGCCGCCAGCTGGATGAAGGCCTTTCGCCCTCGGATCTGGAACAGTTCAAGTATTATCTCCAGCTCATCGATACGGAATCGGCTCGCTGCAGCACCATTGTGTCCAATCTTCTCTCTTTTGCCCGCCAATGCAAGTTGGAGCGGCGTTCCTTTGACATCAACCGAGTCCTAGAAAACGTGGTGTTGCTGAGCCGACATCGCATGGAATTGCAGCATGTGAATTTGGTCCTGGAACTGGACGATACCTTGCCGGAAATCGAGGGGGATCCCGGGCAGATTCAACAATGTTTTATCAATCTGGTTTTCAATGCCTTGGAAGCCATGCCGGAAGGAGGGCGCCTGGCCGTCAGGACGGCCTTGGATACCAAGCGCCGCGAAGTGCGTGTGGACGTGGAAGACACCGGTGTGGGTATTCCCAAGGAACTTTTGTCGCAGATTTTTGAACCTTTCTTCAGCACCAAGAGCCAGGACAAAGGTGTGGGGCTTGGTCTTTCCGTGGTCTATGGTATCGTGAAAGAACATCTTGGCTCTATTTACGTCAAGAGTGAGGTGGGAAAAGGTTCGTGCTTTACGGTGCGCTTTCCCATTCCATCGAAAACCTCGGGACAAGGGCGGGAAGCCTAATGGCAGGGCGTTTCAAAATCCTTGTGGTGGATGACGAACTGATTGTTCGGGAATCTCTGGTAGCCTGGCTCAAAAAGGGAGGATACCAGGTGGCGGCCGCCTCGGGAGGTCGCGAAGCCTTGGAGAGTGTGGAAAGAGCCGCCTATGATTTGATCTTCTTGGACATCAAGATGCCGGATATGAACGGCATCGACGTCCTCAAAGAAATCAAGCAACGTTACCCCGGCACAATGGTGGTCATGATCACCGCCTATGGTTCTGTGGAAAGTGCGGTGGAAGCCATGAAGCTGGGTGCCAACGATTACCTCATGAAACCCTTTGAACCGGAACAGCTGGCCCTATTGGTGGAAAAGCTGCTGCAGCACAAAAAGCTCATCGACGAAAACATTCTCCTTCGAGAACAAATCGCGACGGCGGCTGTGGAACGTTACCAGGACATGATCGGCGTGTCCCCGGCCATGCAGGCCCTGTTTGATATGCTCGAAAGAGTTGCCTCCGTGGATTCTCCGGTGCTCATCAAGGGCGAAACAGGAACCGGAAAGGAACTGGTGGCCAAGGCCATTCATGCGCGCAGCCCGCGCCGTTACGCTCCCTTTATCGCCATCAATTGCGGCGCCTTCACGGAAACCCTTTTGGAAAGCGAACTTTTCGGACATGAGGTGGGCTCCTTTACGGGAGCCGTCAAGGCGAAAAAGGGACGGCTGGAACTGGTGCGCGGCGGCACCCTTTTTCTGGATGAGGTGGGCGAGATTCCCATGAAAATGCAGGTGGATCTGTTGCGCGTGTTGGAAGAACATCGAATGCATCGAGTCGGAGGGACTCGTGACATTCCCGTGGATTTTCGCCTCATTTCCGCAACCCATCGGGACCTGGTCAAGGCCATCGAGGAAGGCTCTTTTCGTCGCGATTTTTACTTTCGGCTCAACGTGGTGGAGCTGGAAGTGCCTCCGCTTCGAGCGCGCCGAGAAGATATTCCCATTCTCGCTGATTTTTTCCTGCGCCGCTTTCGAAAAGAAACCAATAAGCCTGTGGAAGGCCTGGATAAGAAAGCCGTGGATCTACTGTGTTCTTATGATTGGCCCGGCAATGTACGAGAACTGGAAAACGCGGTGGAAAGGGCTGTGGTGCTGGCTCAGGGAAGGATTCTCACCGAAGAGGATTTCGCCTTCTTGAAAAAAACAACGGGGGGTGTGGAACCCAGGTCCTTGGAAGAGATGGAAAAGTTTCATATTCAGAGGATCTTGAACCAGTGCCGCGGAAACATCAGCCAAGCGGCACGCATTCTCAAGATCAACCGCACGACGCTGCACCATAAAATCAGAAAATACGGGCTGCAGGGGAACACGTGAAGGCCGCCGAGGACCTTGAGGGTTTTGCCCAGAGGCGGTCTGAGGCCGCCGTTGGCATTGTGCCCATAGGAGACGTGGGGGAAGCGGCGGTGCGTATGGTGGCCGCCAATCTTCAGGCGGTGCTCGGGTTAGCGGTCACGAGGCTGGAGCGTCAAGCCGTCCCTGAGGCTTGTTACGTTGTTGAGCGCCGTCAATACGATGCCTCCAAGCTCATCGCCCACCTTCAGGAATGGAGTGCGCCCCTGCCGTACAGGAAAATCCTTGCCGTTTTGTCCGTGGACTTGGGAGTTCCCATTTTACGGTATGTTTTCGGGGAAGCCCAGGTGGGGGGACGCTGCGCCGTAGTTTCCGGGTTTCGACTGCGCCGCAATCCGGACGGCACAGATGTGAGCCTGGACCATTACTATGAAAGACTGGCCAAGGTGGCCCTTCATGAAACGGGACATACCTTTTCCCTTTTTCACTGTGATGATTCACGGTGCCTCATGCATTTTGCCCCCACTGTGGAACGCCTGGACCGAATTCGGCTTTTTTTTTGTTCCCGCTGTGATTTTTTGTGGAAAGAGACCCGTAAAAACCTGATCTTAGCGCATCCCGAATGAAAACATGACGGAACGCGTCAGGCACCTTGACAATAAAAAGCCCATTAGATATACGTCTCTCTGTGAAAATTGTCTCATTATCCGCGCCACACATGCCATGGAGGCTTCCGGGTTCGTGAGGAGGCCCAAGGGTCACATGCCACAGCGAGTTACCGATGAGTGACTTTCAACCGAGAATCGTGGCTTTTTGTTGCATGTACTGAGCCTACACGGCAGCGGACCTGGCAGGTTCGATGAGGCTCAATTATCCGCCCAACGTGCGCATCGTGAATGTGCCGTGTACGGGGCGCGTGGACATGATTCATTTGTTGAAAGCCATCGAGACGGGAGCCGACGGGGTGTATGTGGCCGGCTGCATGGAGGGGGAATGCCATTTCCGCAATGGCAATATCAAAGCCAAGCGGAGAGTGATGGCGGTCAAAAAGATTTTGCAGGACATTGGACTGGAGCCGGAACGTGTGGAAATGTTTAACGTATCGGCGTCCGATGGCCCAAGGTTTGCGGCCATAGCGCGTGAGATGACGGAGCGGATTCGAGCCCTCGGCCCCAGCCCTTTGCGGGGGTCCGAGGAATGTGTGTCGTGGATGGAAGCCGTGTGATCGGTGAATTTTTGGGACTGCTATAAGCCAACGCGCAGTGGGGGTGCGGACCGAGCCGGCCCGCATCACGGGTGACGGACCAGTCCGCGGGTGTACGGCATCCGAGGACGCGCCAAGGGAGGGAAGGATTTATGGTTGTTGCCGAAAGGAAACCCATCGAGGAAATCCTTGCGATGGTAGCCGACTTTAAGAAGGTGTTGCTGGTCGGCTGCAAGGGGTGCGTGACGGTCTGTTGTGCCGGAGGCACCAAGGAAGTGGGCATCTTGGGATCCGCGCTTCGGATTGCCAGGAAAAAAGAAGGGCGTCCGTTGGAGGTTGTAGAACACACGTTGGAGCGTCAGTGTGATCCCGAGTATGTGGATCAGCTGGCTCCTATGCTCAAGGACAATGGTTTTGATGCGGTTTTGTCCATGGCCTGCAGCGTCGGCCCTCAGTTCATCGCCAAGAGGTACACCATTCCCGTGTACCCCATGTTGAACACCACCTTCATCGGCGGTGCTCTGGAACACGGTGTCTGGGCGGAATTCTGTCAATCCTGTGGCAACTGTATTATCCACAACTTCGGCGGCTTGTGTCCCATTGCGCGTTGCTCCAAGAGCCTCATGAACGGGCCGTGCGGAGGATCCGCCAACAAGAAATGTGAAGTGAGCCCGGAGATCGACTGTATTTGGCATTTGATCTACGACCGCATGGTGGAACTCGGACAATTGGAGAAGCTCCGCCCCGTGTTTCCCATCAAGGATTGGTCCACGAGCCGCGATGGTGGTCCTCGTAAGATCGTGAGGGAGGATTTGAAACTATGAAAGCCGGAAGCAACCTGGAGAAAGTTTTTACTCAAGGGCATTTCGCAGTCACTGGTGAGTTGGGTCCTCCTCGCGGCGCTTCAGTCGAAGTCATTGAAAAGAAGGCTGGTTATTTGCGCGGTGTGGTGGATTCCATCAACGTGACGGACAACCAAACCTCGGTGGTGCGTATGTCCAGCGTGGCGGTTTGCAAGCTGCTGGTGGACATGGGCCTGGAACCCAACCTGCAGATGGTGTGTCGGGACCGCAACCGCATCGCCATGCAAAGTGATCTTCTTGGAGCCTATGCGCTGGGCATTCGAAACGTCCTGTGTCTTTCCGGAGACCACAACCGCTTCGGGGATCATCCGCAATCCAAAAACGTCTTTGACGTGGATTCCATGCAACTGATCAGCATCGTGAAAAAACTTCGGGATGAAGGCAAGATGCTGAGCGGGCAGGAATTGGAAGGGGTGCCCAAATTTTTCATCGGAGCGGCCGCCAACCCCTTTGGGGATCCTTTTGAATTTCGAGTGACTCGGTTGGCCAAGAAAATCGATGCCGGAGCGGACTTCATTCAAACCCAGTGCATCTACAACATGGAAAAATTCAAAAAATACATGCACATAGCTCATGAAGAAGGGCTCACCGAAAAGTGCTACATCATGGCGGGGATCACTCCTTTGAAATCCGTCGGTATGGCTCGTTATATGGCCAATTTCGTGCCCGGTCTGGATGTGCCCGAATATTACATCAATCGTCTGAAGGGCGTGGACAAGAAGAAGCAGGCGGATGAAGGCATCAAGATTGCTGTGGAGCAGATTCAGGAGGTTCGGGAAATCCCAGGAGTCAAGGGCATTCACCTGATGGCCATCGAATGGGAACACAAGGTGCCCGAGATCTTGCAGGCGGCCGGACTGCTGCCAAGGCCTTCCGTGAACTGAAACATTCCTCGGGAATCGAAAACTCAAGAGGTGGAACCCATGTTCCACCTCTTTTTTTTGGCCCGGACCACGACACCAAGCCAGGGCGCGGAGCTGTGGTTGACACAAGGGTAGGCTGGCGAATAGGATGTTTCTCTGGATCCAAAAAGGGAAAACATGGGCGCACAAGAAGGAGGAGTCTTCCATGGGTTTAACGGTGGCGTTTGGAGGCAAAGGGGGTACGGGCAAGACAACCCTCGCCGGCCTCTTGATTCGATATCTGATTGAAAAAGGAATGAAGCCCGTCTTGGCGGTGGATGCGGATTCCAACGCAAACCTCAATGAGGTCTTGGGGGTTCGTCTGGAGGAAACCCTATCCCAAGCCAGGGAGATGATGAAAAAGGATGTGCCTACGGGTATGACCAAGGACATCTTCATGGAAATGAAAGTGGAACAAGCCTTGGTGGAAGGTGACGGGTTCGACCTCATCGCCATGGGCCAGCCTGAAGGACCCGGCTGTTATTGCGCAGCCAATAATCTGTTGGCGAGCCTTCTTGACCGCCTGATGAAAAACTACCAGTACCTGGTTATTGACAACGAAGCCGGCATGGAACATTTCAGTCGTCTCACCCAAAAGGATGTGGATGTACTGATGCTGGTTTCCGATCCCAGCCGTCGAGGCTTAACGGCTGCTTGTCGCATTTCGGAACTGGTGGATTCCTTGCCCATGAGGGTGGGTAAGAAGATTCTTGTGGTCAACCAAGTTCAGGAACCCATAGCGTGGCCCGAAGAAGTGGTGAAAGTCTTTTCCAACGGAAATATTTATACCATACCTGCGGATCCACTGTTGGTTCAGTTCGACATGGAAGGGAAACCCACCAGCCGGCTTCCCAAGGATTCCAAAGTGGTGCAGGCGGCTTGGGCTCTGTTTGACAAAGTGCTTCAAGAGCAAAAGCCGGCTTGAGGCGAAGAAAGCCCTTTTCGGTCAATGGAGACAGAGGGGAGGGGGAGTTTATGGTGGCCGTTGGACAGGCGTTGTTGAGCGTGACAGACAAGACAGGTTTGGTGCCTTTCGCTCAGGGCTTGGTCCGGCATGGGGTTCGGCTGCTTTCGACGGGCGGCACGGCCAAGGTTCTTCTGGAAGCCGGTGTTCCTCTTCGAGAGGTGTCGGATTACACGGGTTTTCCGGAGATGTTGGACGGTCGTGTCAAGACTCTGCAGCCCAAAATCCACGGTGGGATTTTGGCCATGAGGGATCGGCGTGAGCACATGGAGACATTGGCGGCGCACGGCATCGAACCCATCGACATGGTGGTGGTGAATCTGTACGCTTTTGAAAAGACCATTGCGAATCCCCAATGTCGCTTTGAAGATGCCATTGAAAACATCGATATCGGGGGGCCGGCGCTTATTCGCGCAGCGGCAAAAAACCATGCCCATGTGGTGGTGGTCACGGATCCCGAAGATTACGGAGCTGTCCTTCAGGAAATGGATGCCACGGGTGGTAAGGTATCGGCGGCCACACGGCTTCGATTGGCCGCCAAGGCTTTTTGTCTAACCCACCGTTATGATGGGGCGATCTGTCGATATCTCGAGAGCCGGTAAGGGATAGCCATACTGTAGACGTGGTGCCGAAAGCGGGGATTTCCCCGCTTTCGTGTTCTTGATGCCTGAGCGCGTGAGGAAGGGATTTATGAAGATACTTGTGGTGGGAAGCGGCGGTAGGGATCATGCCATTGCTTGGAAATTTACGCAAAGCGATCGGGTCAAAAAGGTTTATGTCGCCCATGGCAACGCCGGCATTTCGCAGATCGCTCAATGCGTGGATGCCCAGGAGCCGGAAGAGATTGCGAATTTTGCCCAAAAGGAAGGGATCGATTTGACCTTTGTCGGCCCAGAGAAGCCTCTTTCAGCCGGAATCGTGGACCTTTTTGAAAGTCGGGGTTTAGCCATTATCGGGCCCAATAGAAGAGCGAGTCGGCTGGAGTCCAGCAAATGCGACACCAAGATTATGCTTCGAGACTTGGGGATTCCCGTGCCGGAATTTGCCGTTTTTTCCGATCCTGACGCAGCCCGTGCCTATGTGCGTTCCGTCGGATACCCGGTGGTGGTCAAGGCCGACGGGTTGGCGGCCGGCAAGGGATCTTTGGTCTGTAACGATGTGGCTGAAGCGGAAGCGGCCGTTCACGACATCATGGAAGCTAGAATTTTTGGGGACGCCGGATCCCGGGTGGACATTGAAAAGCGCCTCTATGGCCGAGAACTGTCCTTTTTCTGTTTTTCCGACGGGTACAGCCTTGTTCCCATGGTGGCCGCTCAGGACTACAAGCGCGCCTATGATGACGACCAGGGAAAAAACACAGGCGGCATGGGTTCCTATTCGCCTCATCCGTGGCTGAATGACGCACTCGTGGAAATCATCATGAGCCGGGTTGCCAGGCCTTTGATTCACGGCATTCGGGAAAAGCACGGCATCCTTTATCGTGGCATCCTCTATCTAGGTCTCATGCTGGTGCAGGAAGGCTCAAGCATCACGCCTTACGTCCTGGAAATCAACATTCGCCTAGGGGATCCTGAAGCTCAGGTCATCCTTCCTCGCTTGAAAACGGATTTGGTGGATGTCTGCGAAGCCATTCTGGCCGGACGGCTTCAGAATGTGCCCTTGCAGTGGGATCCTCATTACCGCCTATGTTTGATAGCTGTCAGCGGTCGCACCAAGGGTAAGAAAGGTTGGTATAAGGGTTATCCGGATCGCTACAAAATCGGTGTGCCCATTCAGGGTCTTGAAATGGTAGATTCCCGGTGTCTGGTGTTCCACTCAGGCACAGGATGGAGCGAGGATGGAACTTTGGTCACCACGGGCGGTAGAGTTTTAGGTATTGTGAGTTCTGGTGAGACCTTGGCCGAAGCCAGAGCTGTGGCCTATCGTGAAATGGAAAAAATTCAATTTGAAGGCATCTATTATCGCAAAGACATCGGCAGAGATTGAAAAAAACAGGTTGAAGACACAAAAGATTTACCAAATTCTGTTTGGGGGAAACATGGAAGACAGAAAACCTCTTGTGGGCGTCTTGATGGGAAGTGATTCAGATCTTCCGGTGATGGAAGGGGCTTTTGAGGTGCTTCGAAAATTTGATGTGCCCTTTGAAGCGGCCGTACTTTCGGCACACCGAACTCCGGAACGTGCGGCGCACTATGCCGCCACGGCGGCCGAAAGGGGCCTCAAGGTGATCATTGCGGCGGCGGGTTGGGCCGCTCATTTGGCAGGCGTTTTAGCCTCCAAGACCATCCTTCCGGTTATAGGAGTTCCGGTGGACTCTTCCCCTCTTCAAGGCATGGACGCCTTGTTATCCACGGTGCAGATGCCCCCGGGCATTCCTGTGGCCACAATGGCCATCGGGAAAGGCGGGGCTAGAAACGCCGCTCTGTTTGCAGTCCAGATTTTGGCTCTTTCCTACGAAAACTTGGCGGAAGCTTTGAGACACCACAAGGCGGACATGGCGGCGGATGTTCTGGCCAAAAACGAAAAGATCGACGCCTCCGTAAGGGTTCAGGGACTTCTATGAAATCGCTGCGGCGATGGATGGCTCCGTTTGATGAACTCCCTAGGGATTTGGAAGAGCTTTTGCGCCGTGGCGGCGTGGTGATTTATCCGACGGAGACGGTCTACGGTTTGGGTGGCGATCCCCGTAACGCCGCTGTTCTTGAAAGGATCTATGCGTTGAAGGGTCGACCGCTCCACAAACCCCTGCCGCTGATTGCCTCCAATGTGGAGACGGTTCAAAAATGGGTTCAGTGGCGGTCGAATCCTTTAGATCGCATCGCCAAACGCTTCTGGCCCGGGCCTCTGACTTTGGTGCTGCAAGCTTCCATGAACGTGCCGCAGCACCTGACGTCAAAAGAAGGAACGCTGGCTGTGCGTGTGAGTGCCCATCCGGTGGCGCTCTTGCTGGCCGAAGCCTGTGGGGGGATGGTGGTAGCCACCAGCGCGAACCTTTCCGGTGAGGCTGTGGTATCGAATCCGGCGGAACTTTCATCCGGTTTACTGACCGAGGTGGACGGTCTTGTGGACATTGGGCCTTTGCCTCCTTCCCCTCCTTCTACCATCCTGGCCGTAGCCTTTGAAGGGACTCGTTATTCTGTGCAAGTGCTGCGGAAAGGAGCCGTTTCCATAGAGGCTCTGCGGGAATTTTTTCACGGTGAGCTTGTGGTGAGCCCGATGGAGGAACTTTGATTTATTGGGTGATTTCCATATTGGGGTTGTGTACGGGTTTCGCCGTCCCTGCATGGTGGTGCGCTCGACAGTGGCGAAAAGACCTTCAGGGGCCTAGACGGGTTGTGCTCACGGGCGGCGGGACTGGAGGCCATGTAAATCCGGCTTTGGCCATTGCGGAAGCGGTCAAGAAGCGGGAACCGGACGCCCGTTTTCTCTACGTGGGTGTGGCGGGCAAGGCGGAAGCCGTCATTGTGAAAAGGGCGGGCATGCCTTTACGGTTCGTGTCTTCACGGGGTCTTCCAGGGCTTCGACCTTCTTTGACCTTGGTGCGTTTTGGTGTGGCCTTGGCACTGGGGCTTGTCCAGTCTCTGTGGATTCTCGCGACGTTTCGACCCCATTGGATCATCGCCACAGGAGGGTACGTGAGCGCGCCCATTGTGATGGCAGGCCTTGTGCTCAAAGCCCTGGGCATCGGGCCGGTCAAGATCTTTCTTCATGAACAGAACAGTGTCCCAGGCCAAATGAACCTGCTTCTCGGTCGCTACGCGGACCTTGTGTTCCTCACTTTTCCTCAAACCCTCGCCTATTTTCCCAAAAACGGTTGCGTGGTGGGATACCCCGTACGCCATTCCATTCTGGAAATTCCGAGGGAGGAAGCTCGTCAAAGACTGTCTTTTTCCCTGCCCCAAGGACGGAAGGTGGTCTTTATTTTTGGCGGGTCTCAAGGAGCCCGCACCATCAACCGGGCCGTGGTGGATGCCTTGGCTGTTTTGTCCCAGCATCGCGACAAGATTTTCGTGATCCATGGCATGGGCTTGGCCGCTTCGGAAGACTACCACGCCGTCCAAGACACCGAAGCCCTGCTTAAGGCGCGCTACGACGAAGAAACTCTCGCCTCTTTCGGCGATTTTTACTATCGCCAGGACTACTTTCATAATATCGCCGAAGTTTATGCCGTGAGTGATCTTATCGTTTGTCGCAGCGGCGCAGGAAGCCTCAATGAACTGGCCAGGCTGGGCAAGCCCTCCCTGCTGATTCCCAAAGCGAATCTGCCAGGGGACCATCAGGTCATGAATGCGAGAGCTATGAAGCGAGCTCGAGCTGCCGAAGTGCTTTTTGAAGACACGGTGGTGGAAAAGGGAGAACTTCAGGACCGGATTGACGGAGAGGTTTTGGCGGCCAAGATTTTGGAGCTTCTTGATGATGAGGCCGGCCTCAAGGAAATGTCCGAAAAATCCCGTCAATTCTTCAGAAAACAGGCGGCGGCCAGAATTTTGAGTGAACTTTACGGCGATCGCACTTTTGACAACGGCTGGAGCACGCAGCCTTTGGAGACCTTATCCCCTCTCCTCACCAACAATCAGCTCTTACGCCGCTTACAGAAAGTTTACGAAGCCGATCCCACGGGTTATGATCCCGAGCATCTTTCAGGAATTTCGGAAGACCTGGCCTATTATCGTTACAGAGCTGCAGCCTTGCTGGTGCATCCGTCTTGGGCCGTGCGCAACCTGGGTGTGAAACTCATCGGATTGACTCGATATCAAGAAAAAACAGGCACACTGCTTCATATGCTTTTGGATCGTACACCGGCTTCAAGGCTGGAACGCTGGTTCGGCGGTGATTTCAAACAGGTGGGCTTCATTCGCCGCAACGTGATCGCTGCCCTGATGGTGTTGAACCGTCTGGACCCTTCGGTGGAGCAGGCGCTTATGACCGCCATGGAAGATCCCTACTATGAAGTGAGGGCTCAGGCGTGCCGTGCCGTTTCTCATTTCGGCAGGTATTTGGCGGGGAAGGAACCCTGGCTCAAGGTCCTCCTGAAAAAGCTTGACGATCGATGTTTTGAAGTCAAGGTGGAAGCGGCACGGGCTTTGGGGGAAGTGGGAACCGACGGCCGAGCTCTGGAAGCGCTTTTGAAGCTCGGGGAGGCCTTCCATTGGCAAGTGCGTAATGCCGCTTTGATGGGCGTACGCCGACTTATGGAAAGGCAGGTGATTTGGCCGTGCGAAGAGCTTTCTCAAAAATTGAGCCGATTTATTTTGACCGCTCCTGACTTTCGTCCCCATTTCGTCATTCGAGAAAACTTCAATGCGGTGATGCAGCTGTGCCGTCGTCGCGGTTCCATGAGCCGGGCCGCCGACGAGACCGAACCCGGAATTGTTGTCAGGAAAAAGACATGATTTACGAACTGGCTAATGCGATTCTGGAATCATGGCAGGTCTTTTCCTTTTTAAGGCTGATCAATTACCTTACCTTTCGGGCGATCATGGCGGCCCTGACCGGAGCGGCTTTCGTGTTCGTTTTCAGCCGACCTTTTATCCTGCACATGCATAGAAAGGGTTTTCAGGATCAGCATCGGGAAACGGGCCTGGCCACTCACGACAAGAGCGGTACGCCCACCATGGGCGGCGTCTTGATTGTGGGGGCCGTGGTCTTTTCCATGGGCCTATGGGGTAATTGGCGGAATCCTTTTCTGCAATGGCCTATGCTGGCCATGCTCTGGCATGCTCTCATGGGTTTTGCCGATGATTACCGAAAAATCGTCAAAAAAAGCGGAAACAGAGGATTATCGGAGCGCACGAAACTGGCGTTGCAGAGCCTTTTCAGTGGAGGTTTCGCTTGGATCATGGTCGGTCCCCTATCTCCCGTGGGACAGGACATGGCTGTGCGCCTCTATGTTCCTTTTGTCAAGGTTCCTCTCTTCACCCTGCATCCTCTCGTCTACGCGTTGTTCATTTTTCTGTTCGTCATTTTCGTTTCCAATGCCGTCAATATCACCGACGGCCTGGACGGGTTGGCCATCACACCGTCCTTGTTCGTCATGGGCGTGCTTGGCGTGTTTGCTTACGTGCAGGGCAACACCATCTATTCCGCCTACCTTTTTTATCCTTATCTCAAAGGTGTGGGGGAACTTACGGTTTTCGGAGCGGCTTTCATCGGAGCGGGTTTGGGATTTCTTTGGTACAACGCCTATCCGGCCCAGATTTTCATGGGGGATACAGGATCTTTGGCCATCGGAGGGACGATGGCGGTCGTTTCGGTGCTGCTGAAACAGGAATTCCTCTTTCCCATTCTCGGGGGGCTTTTCGTTGCTGAAGCTTTAAGTAGTCAGATTCAGGACAAGATTGGGGTTCGATGGCTGGGGCGCCGTATTTTTTACAGAGCGCCTCTTCACCATGATTTGCAACACCGAGGGATCGCAGAAACCAAAGTGGTTATTCGACTTTGGATCATCTCCGGTCTTCTGGCCCTTGTGGCTTTAGCCACCCTAAAGATCCGCTGAAAAACCACTTAGGAGACTTGGGACTCGAGCATGATTTCAATGCCTACCAGGGTTTCTTGACTCCGGCACTCTTCGGCCCACGCAATCATAGCGGAATCCCAGAGCCTTCATCTGGTCGGGTTCATACACGTTGCGTAGATCCACAAAAACGGGTTCGGCCAAAAGAGACTTCAGGCGAGGCAGATCCAAAGCCCGATACTCGTTCCACTCCGTCAATAAAACCACACAGTGGGCTCCCTTGCAGGCCTCATATGGGGATGAACAATAGATGACTTCCGGAAGCAGTTTGGCGGCTTCCTTCATGGCCTGGGGATCGTGAGCACGCACGATGGCTCCGTGTTCCATGAGCGCCGGAATAATGGTCAAGGCGGGGGCTTCTCGCATGTCGTCGGTTTCCGGTTTAAAGGCCAATCCCAGAACCGCGATGACTTTTCCTGCCTCCGAGCCGCCCAGAGCGGCACGAATCTTTCGAACCATACGCGCTTTTTGCGCCGCGTTGACTTCCACCACCGCTTCTACGATGCGACAGGCCACGCCATGTTCCTGCGCAATTCTTAGAAGCGCCAAAGTGTCCTTTGGAAAACAGGATCCACCGTAACCGGGACCGGGATGCAGGAACTTTTTCCCGATCCTTCCGTCCAGGCCCATGCCTTTGGCCACGGCATGCACGTCGGCTCCCACTTCTTCGCATAGGTTGGCCATTTCATTAATGAAACTGATCTTGGTGGCCAAAAAGGCGTTGGAAGCGTATTTGATGAGTTCCGCTGTTTCAATGGTGGTGATCACAAAAGGGGTTTCAATCAGATAAAGCGGCCGATAGATGGCTCGAAGCCTTTCCTCGGCTCGAGGGCTTTCCACGCCGAGAACAACCCTGTCGGGGCGCATAAAATCAGCGATGGCCGCTCCTTCCCTCAAGAACTCAGGATTACTGGCCACATCGAAATCGGCCTTGGGGTTTTCCTGAGCAATGATGCGTGCCACTTGCCGAGCGGTTCCCACGGGCACCGTGCTTTTGTTGACCACCACGGTGTAATCCCTCAGGCGCGGGGCGATGGCTCGAGCTGCCTCGAACACATAGCTCAGATCCGCATAGCCGTCGCCTCGACGCGAAGCCGGAGTACCCACGGCAATAAAGATCACATCGGCCTCCCCGATATAGGGATCGAACTCAAAGTCAAAGGTTAGCCTTCCGGCGGCGCTGTTTTTTTCCACCATGGGTTGAAGCCCCGGTTCGTAGATGGGCACCTGGCCTTCGCGTAGTCGCTGAATTTTCTGGATGTCAATATCGATGCAGGAGACCTGATGTCCAAATTCCGCAAAACAGGTCCCGCTTACCAAGCCCACGTAGCCCGTCCCGATGACCGCTATTTTCATTGTCTCCTCGTCTTCGAATGCTGTAAGCTTTTTATGAAAGAAACTAACAAACATTAGCGTGCGCCACTTTAGCACAGCCGTTTGAGAAGTGAAGAGCGAAGCCATGCGCCGGTGGTCTTTAAGGACGAAAATCTTTGCGGCCATCGTGGGCGTCACCGCGGTGAGCCTCACGATCACGGCCGGCTTTCTCTTTCGGCATGCAACCCGGTTGGTTCGGTCGAAAACCATCGACGAACTCTCCACGGCATCCGCTACCGTGGCTCATTTTGTGGAACATAATCTGGAAGACGCTTTGCGTCAGCTGGAAACATGCGCCGCGCCTGGCTTGCAAAAACGTTCAGATACAGAGACAAATCCTGAACAAGGCACAGATGTCTCCCTAAAGCCGTCGTTTTTGGCGGTTTCCCGTCATCTTTTTCACACTTTCCCCTGGATCGTGGCGACGGCGTATCGAGATACCAACGGACAAATCCTTCTCAGCCATGGTGATGAACGCCTTCTTGCGACGTCTTTAGAGGCATGCGAGCCTTTGGCTCTTTTTCCCAAAGGTTGTTTCATTCGAGCTTTTGAACAGGCGGATGCGGGAAAGGTGTATGTGGAGCTGGGGTTGAGCCGAATTGAAGGGGGGAGCCCTTGGACCTTTGTTGTGGATATGTCATCCTTGACGGAAACGGCTCCTGTGCCTCAAAGACTTTTCAACGACCTCGTGGTGGTTTTAGGCAAACTGGGCCGTGCCGACACCCTGGTGGTCAAGTCAGCATCATGGGCGGACAAGAAACTTCAAGAGGATTTGGCTGTGAGGCTCGGACAGATCTTTCTGGGCGCTCGAAAGCCGGATCCCGGTTCCATAACGGTTGAAGCCCAAGAAATCTTGGTGGCATTCAGCCACTTGCCCAAGGTTCGGTGGCCTCTTGCCATGGCCGTGCCCTCATCCCATGCCGGCCTTCCTTCCTCGGCCCTGCTTTCGGGTGTGGCCTGGGCTTGCTCCTTGAGTGTCCTGCTTTCCCTGGTGGTGGCCTGGCTTGCCGCTTCGCGCCTCATGCAACCTCTTCGACGTCTTCAGGAGGCTTTTCACGAATTCAGCCAAGGACATTGGAATGTTCAAGTGCCGGTGACGTCCGGGGACGAAATCGCCGAATTGACCGACGGGTTCAACCAAGGGGTGGTGTTTCTGAACACCCAGCACCGAAAGCTCAAGAGATTTCAAACCGTGGTGCATCATGCTCAGGATGCCGTGGTTCTGTGTTCTTCAAAAGGAAGCTTCGTTTATGCGAACCCCTCGGCTTACGAGTTTTTCGGTTTTCAACGTCGAGAAGACATCGTCCTCACGAGACTTCACGACCGAGTCTGCACCGTGGATCGAGAACGATTTGAAAACACCGTCTGGCCGCTCATGCTTCAAGGGCCATGGGAAGGGGAAGTCCATTTTTGTCGTCAGGATGGAAAAGTTCAGGTGGGATGGCTTCGAGCAGGAGTGGTTCCCGAAGGCACCGGTGAACCTAATTTTGTCTACGCCATCATTCGGGATATTACCGATCGAAAGGCGACGGAAGAAGCTTTGCGCACGGCTGAAGAATACTACCGAACCCTGTTTCGAACCAGCCGCGATGCCATTGTGGTGACCGATCCTTCAGAAATCATTGTGGATGTCAACGAGCCCGCTTTTCCCTGTATTTTCGGATACACACGCCAAGAAATTCTGGGGCGTTCCATCATTGATCTCATGGCCGAAGAATCCAGAGCTTCAACGGCGCCTTTTCCGGAGGCCACGAAAGAAGCAGACCGCGTTACCGTCAAATGGCGTCGCAAAGATGGATCCCTCTTTCAAGGCGAGGCCACCTTAAGCACCCTCAAAAATGCCAAGGATCATTGGCTCGGCTATGTGCGCGTGATTCGCGACGTTAGCGAACGAGAAGGCTTTTTGGAAAAATTGGAAAGGGCCTACCAGGATCTTAAGAGTTTGGATGAGTTGAAGGATAAGTTTTTGGCCGGAGTCAGTCACGATCTACGCACACCCCTCATTCCTGTAAGGGCTTTTCTCGAAAAGTTGCTTCAAGGCAAATGGGGACCGTTGACACCTAGGCAGGAAGAGTTCCTTCGTTACTGTTTGATCGGCGTGAGTCGAGAAATGATCCTTGTGGATGAATTGCTGGACTACACGCGACTGAAATCGGGAAAATTGACCCTGCGTCAAGAAAGGGTGGACCTACAGGAAGTTCTTCGAACAAGCCTTTTCCTTCTCAAAATCTTGGCCCAAACCAATCGCCTGACCATTGCCGTGGACATCCCTTTGGAGCCCGTTCCAATCCTGGGGGATTACAACAAGTTGCTGCGCATTTTTCATAATCTCTTTTCCAACGCGGTCAAATACAACCGACCGGGAGGCCATGTGACGGTTCGAGGCACGTGGGAAGGTCTTGAACGTTTTCGTGTGGCTGTGGAAGATACGGGGATCGGCATTCCCCAAGAAGATTTGCGGCGCATTTTTGACGACTTTTACCGCGTGGACGCAAGCGGATCGGTTGTGAGGGGTTCCGGTATCGGGTTGGCTGTGGTGAAGGAATTGGTGCATCTGCATAACGCCCAGCTGGATGTACAAAGCACCCTGGGTGTAGGAAGCATCTTTGCCATCACTTTTCCCGTGCTGGGGGATTCTCAGAATGACCGGAACCAGACATCGTCGTGAAACGTCGTGAGAACTTCAGGATGATTGGTTCGACCGGGTGCGGTTCAAGGGCACATCATGTAGCTCATGAGGGAAGGGAGTTGACGGTGGAAATTTTTACATTTTCCAAGAAAGGCGACGGTGGAGAGACAAGCCTGTTGACCGGGGAAAGGGTTTCCAAGGCAAGTCTAAGACCAGAGACCTACGGCACCTTGGATGAGGCCAGTTCCGTTTTGGGACTGGCCAAGGCTTTGAGCACCAATGACACGGTGCGCCATCTGGTGCACACCATTCAGGAGGATTTGATCCTTCTTGGAGCTCAACTGGCCTGCAGCGCCGAAGAACGCTGTAAGTGGAAGGTGGAAAACCACCATGTGCATCGGCTGGAACAATGGATCGAAGACCTGCAGCGAGAAGTGCCTCTTCCGCGGCATTTCGTGCTGCCAGGAACCAACGCCGTCAGCGCCGCTCTGGACATGGCGCGGACCGTTGTGCGGCGCGCCGAACGCCGTGCAGCAGGCATGAAGGAAGCCGGCATGCTGGAAGACCCGCTCGTCCAGGCTTACCTGAACCGCTTGGCCGACCTGTTGTTCACCTTGGCCCGATACGCCGAAAAACATCCTTGAGTGCCCCGGTTCATGAAAGCTTGTGCCACAAAAAATCATAAAAGAAAGAGAAAAAAAACGAAAAAAACCAAGAGATCAAAGGCCGACGTTTTCCCTCTTTTTTCATAAATTCCTTTTCCTTCCCCGAAATTTTCCTTTTTCGAACTTGCCATACGGCTCAAAGATCTTTATGAAATGTTAGCACTCGGCGGAAGCGAGTGCTAACATCATTTCAAGGTTTACAAGGAGTGAGAAGCCATGAAGTTACGTCCACTGCATGACCGAGTGATCGTCAAACGTTTGGAGGAAGAGGAACGGACCCAAGGCGGTATCATCATCCCTGACACGGCCAAGGAAAAGCCTCAGCAAGGCAAGGTTTTGGCCGTGGGTAAAGGGAAGCTCTTGGACAAGGGCGATGTGGTTCCCTTGATGGTCAAGGAAGGTGACCGAGTGCTCTTTTCCAAGTATGCCGGCACGGAAGTCAAGGTGGAAGGCGAAGAGCTTCTCATTATGCGTGAAGACGACATTCTGGCCATTCTCGACTGATCGCATGGATGAGGAGGAGGCATCATGGCAGCGAAGGAAATCAAATACTACGGTGAAGCCCGTTCCAAGATTTTAAAGGGCGTTGACATCTTGGCCGATGCGGTCAAGGTGACTTTGGGTCCCAAGGGCCGTAATGTGGTCATTGAGAAAACCTTTGGATCGCCCACGGTAACGAAGGATGGTGTCACGGTCGCCAAGGAAATCGAGCTTGAGGACAAGTTCCTCAACATGGGCGCGCAAATGGTCAAAGAAGTGGCCAGCAAGACCAGTGATGTGGCGGGAGATGGTACCACCACGGCCACCATTTTGGCGCAGGCCATTGCGCATGAAGGTTTCAAGTTGGTGGCGGCCGGCCATAATCCCATGGCTTTAAAGCGCGGCATTGAAAAGGCGGTGGCCAAAGCCGTTGAGGCCCTCAAGGAAATGAGCAAGCCCACCAAGGACCAGAGGGAAATCGCTCAGGTAGGGACCATTTCCGCCAACAATGACGCCACCATCGGAGACATCATTGCCGAAGCCATGAACAAGGTCGGCAAAGAAGGTGTCATCACGGTGGAAGAAGCCAAGGGCATGGAAACCACTCTGGATGTGGTGGAAGGTATGCAGTTCGACCGGGGCTATATTTCCCCGTACTTTGTCACCGATCCCGAAAAGATGGAAGTGATCCTGGAAGATGCTTACATCCTCTGCCATGAAAAGAAGATCAGCGGCATGAAGGATTTGCTGCCCATTCTGGAGCAGATCGCCAAGATGGGCAAGCCGCTGCTCATTATTGCCGAGGATGTGGAAGGCGAAGCCCTGGCCACCTTGGTGGTGAACAAACTGCGCGGCACCTTAAAGGTATGCGCCGTGAAGGCTCCAGGCTTTGGGGATCGTCGCAAGGCCATGTTGCAGGACATTGCCATTTTGACCGGCGGTCAGGTGGTGTCCGAAGACCTGGGCGTCAAGTTGGAAAATGTGACCTTGAAGGATTTGGGATCCGCCAAACGTGTGGTGGTGGACAAAGACAACACCACGATTGTGGATGGGGCTGGATCCAAGGAAGCTATCGAGGCGCGGGTCAAGCAGATCCGTGTGCAGATCGAAGAAACCACCAGCGATTATGATCGCGAAAAACTCCAGGAACGCTTGGCCAAGCTGGTGGGTGGCGTGGCCGTGATTCGTGTGGGGGCGGCTACGGAAACGGAGATGAAGGAAAAGAAGGCCCGTGTGGAAGACGCTCTGAACGCCACCCGCGCCGCCGTGGAAGAAGGCATCGTGCCGGGTGGTGGTGTGGCCTTGCTGCGCTGCCAAAAGGCCTTGGAAGATCTGAAGCTCGAGGGTGAGGAAAAATTCGGCCTGGACATCGTGCGCAAGGCTTTGGAGGCGCCGTTGCGCCAGATTGCCGACAATGCCGGCCATGAAGGTTCCGTGGTGGTGGAAAGGGTGCGCGAAGGTGAAGGAGCCTTTGGCTTCAATGCAGAAAAAGAAATTTATGAAGACCTGATTGCAGCCGGGGTTATCGATCCCACCAAAGTGGTGCGTTTTGCTCTGCAAAATGCCGCCAGCGTCGCGTCCCTGCTGCTCACCACCGAAGCGATGATCGCCGAAAAACCCAAGGAAAAGAAGGAAAGCCCGACCCCGCCCATGGATGACATGTATTAATCCCAGGGCTATTCCTGGGCACTCCCAAGAACCCGGACTCTGTCCGGGTTCTTTTTTGTTGCACCTTCGGCGTCGATTTTGCTAAGCAACGGAACGCTGCACACCCAAATCCGTGCTGAAAAGCATGAAAGGAGGAGCCGCCATGGCTCGCGTCACAGTAGAAGATTGCCTCAAACAAGTAGAAAATCGGTTCGCCTTGGTGCATTTGGCGGTCCGTCGCGTTCTTCAGCTTCGCAAAGGGGCGCCCCCCCTTATCGATGCCCCGAAAAACAAAGAAGTGGTCATCGCCCTTCGCGAGATTGCCGCCGGAAAAGTGACACCCCAGAACATTCTGGAACTTGAAGCTCAAGAAGACCAAACCGGTGAGCTTGCTCGGCGTCGTCGCATTGCTTCCAGTTCCGAAGAGATTCAGGAAGTCCTGGAAGAGTCGGCTCAGAGCGGGTCGTTGGAAGAGACCATGGAAGAGGCCGTAGCCGAGGAAAGTCGAAAACAGGACGAAGAGCTCGATTGAAGCGTCGCCGTCAAAGCCCATGGAGTGAAGCTGGAATGGGAAACCGGAGCGTCATGACTTGTTTGGAAAAGCGGGAATGGCTCAATCGAACGGCGGTGGCTTTGGACGATCTTCTCTCCCGGGGTCGAGCTCTGGAAGAAGCGGGGCTGATTCACGATGCCGTGGATTTTTATGAAAAGGCTCAGGCGAGGAGTGAACTGGAACGACTGTTGCCCTTGGCCCTAGAGGAAGGGGATGCTTTTCTTTTTGTTCGCCTGCACCGGCTTCTGAAAAAGGATCCTTCCCCTGAACAGTGGGAAATCCTGGCGCAACGGGCGGAAGCACTGGGAAAAAACCTTTATGCACAGCGTGCACGGCAGCACCTTGCTTGACAAGCGGCCCCACCATGCTTATGGAACCTTCGGTTTTGCCGTCCTTTGAAAGAAACCCTAAAGAGCTTTTCAAACACAGGTGATGGCGACGATGGCATCGACCCGGGACTATTACGAGATCCTTGGTGTTTCTCGCAACGCCAGCGAAGAAGAAATCAAGAAGGCTTATCGAAAGCTGGCCCTTCAATACCACCCCGATCGCAATCCGGGGGACAAGGAAGCGGAGGAACGGTTCAAGGAAGCGGCGGAAGCTTACGAAGTGCTTCGAGATCCTCAAAAACGTCAATTATACGACCAATTCGGTCATGAAGGACTACGTGGGGCCGGCTTTCAAGGTTTTCAAGGATTTGAGGATATTTTCAGTTCCTTCGGGGACATCTTTCAGGAGTTTTTTTCCTTCAATTTTGGGACGTCTCAAAGGCCGAGAACCAGCGCTCGACCTGGAAACGATCTCCTTTACGAGCTGGAAATTTCCTTTGAAGAAGCTGTTTTTGGCACCGAAAAGGATTTGGAAATCGATACGTACCGGCAGTGCGAACGCTGCGGAGGCAACGGATCGGAGCCGGGATCTTCGGAAAGCACATGCCCCTTGTGTCGAGGGCGGGGACAGGTGGTGCAAAGTCAAGGGTTTTTCCGTATTGCCACCACATGCACGCGCTGCCATGGCGCCGGCCGTGTGATCACAACCCCTTGTCGCGATTGTGGCGGGCAAGGACGACTCCGATGCGTGAAAAAAGTGCATGTAAAAGTGCCGCCGGGTGTGGATTCCGGAACACGGCTCCGTTTGCGTGGTGAAGGCGAAAGCGGTTATCGCGGGGGTATGGCGGGGGATCTGTACGTGCGGCTGAAAGTACGGCCTCACGAAATTTTTGAACGGGACGGCAACGACCTCTATGCCAAGATCTCCGTCTCTTTCGTGCAAGCCATCCTGGGCGACCAGGTTCTCTTGAAGACTTTGGATGGCGAAAAGATCATCAAGATTGAACCGGGCACACAGCCCGGAACAGTGCTTAAGTTTCATGGGGAAGGGGTGCCTTCTCTTCGAGGTTACGGACGAGGCGACCTCTTTGTCCAAGTGGATGTCACCATTCCCTCCAAAATCACGCCCCGCCAAAAAGAGCTTCTTCAGGAATTTCTGGCCATTGAGGAAGAAAAGGCCGAAAAAAAAGGTCGTAAGTGGCCGTGGACCAAGCGACATCAAGACAAGAACCGAGTCGCAGGGGAAGCCGCCCGCTAAGGTTCGAGTACCGTTAAGATCGATGCTGAGGATGCCGCCTTTCCTAGGGGGACGCGTAGGAGCGTCCGTTCGGGTTGCCGAAGGGTAAGGACAGTGAGAGGCGGAATCTGTGGGGACGATTGACGGAAAAAGAGGGTGCGGCTTTTCTGAAAAGTTGTGGGGCGGACTCATGGTTCGCCCCTACAGGGTGTTGGTTTTGGGCGGATCCATGGATCCGTCCCTACAGGGCAATGATTTTGGGTGGCTATATTGTTGCGCCTTGACGGGTTCCAAAGAATCTGAAGACGTCGATTTTGGTGTCGTTTTGGCGGATAAGATCTTATGGTGCCACAGCAAGTCCTTGGTGTGCCGCTGAAACCGGCGGCTGCTTATGGGCCAAGAGGTAAGGAGTGCCGATCGTGTGGGGTGACCGTCAATCCGCCCAATACCGAGATTTTCATGCCACAGCCCTCTATTGTCCGCGATGTCGGCAGGCCATGCCGGTGCGAAGTCGCCTTCTTTTGATTCTTCCTGACGGGGAACTTCACGAATACTTGTGTGCGGTGTGTGCTACTTCCGTAGGCACGAAGACTGTCAGACAAGAGCGTGAAGCTCGCATCTATGTGGCCTAATCAAGCCGCGTTAAATAGCTCGAATCATTTCATGAGCCTGAATGTGCAAAGAGGTGAACAAGGATGATTGAAGCCCAAGGTTTGACCAAGTGGTATGGAACGGTTCCGGCCATTCAGGATGTGAGTTTTGAAATCGCCAAGGGCGAGGTGGTAGGGTTTTTGGGTCCCAATGGTGCCGGTAAATCCACCACCATTCGCATTCTCACGTGTTTCATGCCGCCTACAGCCGGATCCGCCAAGGTGGACGGCTTGGACTGCCTGGAAAACTCTTTGGAAGTCCGCCGGCGCATTGGATATCTGCCAGAAAACGTTCCTTTATATAACGAAATGACGGTGTGTCGGTTCCTTTCCTTTGTAGCCCAAGTCAAAGGGGTTCCTTGGAAAAGCATGACAAAGGAAGTGGAACGGGTCGTGGCCGTGTGCGGCTTGGAAGCAGTCCGCAACCGGATCATCGGAAATCTTTCCAAAGGCTACCGACAAAGGGTGGGATTGGCCCAGGCGTTGGTGGGAAACCCCCCGGTGCTCATCTTAGATGAACCCACCATTGGGTTGGATCCCACCCAGATCGTGGAAATTCGAAAACTCATTCAGGATTTGGGACAAGACCACACGGTGCTGCTGAGCAGCCATATTTTGCCTGAAGTGGCTCAAATTTGCCAAAGGGTGCTCATTATCAACAAGGGCCGCATCGTGGCCACGGATGCTCCGCAAGCCCTCACGTCCCAATTGCAAAAGTCGGCCACGGTTCATCTGACGGTTTGTGGGGATGGCACGGGATTGGCCGAATCCTTACGTCGTTTGGACGGAGTGCTGAACGTTGTCGTGGAAGGGGGCGAACCGTCACGGCTCATTGTGGAAACGGATCGTCACGCCGACCTTCGACCTGCTTTGGCGCGCACGGTGGTGCAGCACGGCGCGGATCTTTTGGAATTGAAAACCGTGGATTTGAGCCTTGAAGATATCTTTATGCATTTGGTGACAGAAGAACCCTCGCAGGAACAGGGTGTGGTCGCCGAAACAACTCGGGTATCCCAGCATGAGGAGGCGATGGAATCATGAGAGGTATTTGGGCCGTTTATCGCAAGGAACTATATGTGCTTTTTGCCTCCCCTATCTTTTACGTGGTGGCCTTTATCTTTCTCGTGTTGAACGGCTACTTTTTCTATACGGCTTTGGCTTATTACAGCATGGTGAGCTTTCAAGCCGCCCAAAACCCTTTTATGGCCCACCAGATGAACCTGATGGATATGGTGGTGCGTCCCGTGCTGATGGATCTTGCCGTCGTTCTTTTGCTCACGGCGCCTTTGCTCACCATGCGAACCTACGCTGAAGAGAGGCGTTCAGGCACCATGGAACTACTTTTCACTCTGCCCGTCACTGACAAGGGAGTGTTGGCGGCCAAATTTGCGGGAGTGCTCACGACCTTGTTCCTTTTGCTTCTGGGAACCCTGCCGTCCATGGCCTTGTTGGGGTTTTTGGCTGATCCCAATTGGAAAGTGATGCTATGCGCCTATGCAGGTTTGTTTTTGATGGGAGCGGCTTTTCTGTCGTTGGGTATGTTCTCATCGGCTTTGACCAGAAACCAGATCGTGGCGGCGGTAATCTCCTTCGGCGCCTTGTTGCTTTTTTGGGTGATCGGCTGGCTGAGTTCCATCATGGGGCCCACATCCGTGCGGCTGGCGGAGTATCTTTCCATCATTCGCCATTTCGACAATTTTTCCAAAGGGGTGCTGGATTCTCGAGACCTGCTCTATTACGGGATCTTTATAAGCTTTTTCCTTTTTCTCACCGTGCGCCAGATCGAATCCTACCGGTGGCGTGGTTGATCGAAAGAACCCACAAGACACGATGGAGGCCTTGAAAGATGCCGAAGACTATAAAATCGCGGCGGCTGCATTACGGATCCAGCGCGGTTTTTTCCACCTTGGTTTTTTTGGCCATTTTGGTGCTGGTCGCTCTTATTGCCGAAAGACATCCTCTTCGAGCGGACCTTACGGAAACCGGACAGTTCAGTTTATCGGAACAGAGCCGAAAAGTGGTGGCGTCCATCAAAGAGCCTGTGACCATCAAGGCTTTTTTTGCCTCCGGTGCTTCCGACGCCTCACGTGCTAAGGACCTGCTGGAAACCTACCGTTACTACAACAAGAACCTTCACTATGAATTCATCGATCCCGACAGAGAACCACAACTGGCCCGCCAATACGAAATTCGCGACTACGGGGTGTTGGTGGTTGAAGGTCAGGGACGTAAGGAAATCGCCCCTCGCGCCGATGAAGAGGCTTTGACCAACGCGCTTTTTAAACTTAGCCGGGACGAGGACAAGGTCATTTATTTTCTCACGGGGCATGGGGAGCGATCCCCGGAGGAAATGCACAAAGGGGGATATTCTTCAGCCAAATCAGCATTGCTGAAGGAAAACTTTCAGGTGAAGCCGCTCAACTTGATGCAGCAGCCTCGGGTGCCCGAGGATGCCGCTGTGGTGATCGTGGCGGGTCCTGAAAAAACCCTGTTTCCCGAAGAGGTGGCGTCCTTGGAAGAGTATGTGCTGCGAGGCGGCAAGGCGGTTTTCTTTCTCGATCCCGAAAAAGACGGCGGTGTGCGCTCTCTGCTGGAAAAATACGGTATTGTTCTCGGAAACGACATGATCATCGATAAACTCAGTCGCGTCTTTGGAGGCAGTTACCTTATGCCCGTCGTGACCCACTATGGGGCGCACAAGATCACACAAGGGTTCAATGTGGCTACCTTTTACTCCGAGGCACGGTCCGTGTCCGCCGCCGATCCTCCCCCGAACGGCGTGACCCTGGTGACCCTAGCCTCCACATCGGAAAATGCATGGGCGGAAACGGATCTGGAACGGCTCTATCGAGGGGAGGCGAGTTTTGAACAAGGCATAGACAAACCCGGTCCCGTGTCCCTTGGCGTGTTGGCGGCCGTGGACATCAGCCAATTTGGCGGCAAAGAGACGGCATCCTTCAAAGCTGAAGAAGGCACTCAGGGTTTCGACAAAGAAACCGGCGACAAAGACCCCCTAAAGTCCAAGCCGACCTTGGGATACCTGGTCGCATTTGGGGATTCGGACTTTGTGGACAACACTCATTTCGGTGTTTCCGGCAATGCGGATTTGTTCCTCAACATGATGCATTTTCTGGCCGATGAGGAAACCCTCATCACGATAGAACCAAGAAAGCAAAAAGCTCAGACCTTGATGCTCACGGCAAACCAAGCTCGAATGGTTTTTTGGACATCCGTGGTCGCGGTTCCTATGATGGTGTTGCTTGCAGGATTCGGGGTTTACCGTGTGCGGAGGTCGCAGCGATGAAGTGGCGTCATTCGATCATTTACCTGCTCGTGTTGATTGTTCTGGGCGGCTACTATTATTGGTTTGAAGTCGTCAAAAAGCGGGAAAAGGACGAGGCGGAGAGGGTTAAGAACAAACTTTATACGGTGAAAGCGGAAAACGTGGAGGAACTCTTCCTCGAGGCCGAAGGCAAGCCGAGGGTGCACCTGGTCAAAAAGGACGGGACATGGGTTTTGGAAGAGCCCCTCGACACCGAAGCCGATCAAGGCGCTGTAGACACCTTGGTTCATGTTCTGGTGGAATTGGAAAAAAGCCGTGAGGTGGACACAGCCGCCAAGGACGTGGCCCTTTACGGGCTTGCGGCCCCTCACCTTACAGTGCGGTTTCGTTCCGCAGACACGTGGCATCGTCTGCGGTTCGGGTCCCAAAACCCTTCAGGGGAAAGCCGCTATGCCGTTAAAGAAGACGAAAATGCTGTTTTTCTTGTGGCTGCAGGCCAGGTACAGGGTTTAAGTAAAACGCCGGAAGATCTTCGTCGTCGAGATCTTTTGACCTTTGACGATGATAACATTGAAGGCCTCAAAGTGTCTTGGGCTGACGGACGCCGTGTGGAGCTGGTTCGAGAGGAAAAAAATAAAGAGACATGGCGCTGTGTGGAAGAGCCTGAAAGGCGTGTGAAGAACACCAAGGTGGAAAACGTTCTGAACCAGTTACGGTGGTTACGGGCCAAAACCTTTTTGGATTCTGCCGGTCAAGAGGCTCCATGGCAAGGGGAGGCTTTCGAGGTCCAGGTGATTCTGCGAGGCTTCGATGGTTCCGAACAATCCATTCAGCTGGGACGCAAAAAAGATCAACCGGAAACCTATGTGGCCCTGAGTTCCCAGCTCAAGACTCCGGTGACCGTCGATGCCTCCATCTTCAAGGAACTGCCTAAGACGGTGCGCGATGTGGAAGATCGATCCCTCGTGGCTTTGAACTCCAAAGACGTCACACGTGTGGAATACAACGTGGGTGAAGAAAAAGGTGAACTGATCCTTGAAGACGGCGGCACGTGGGTCCAGGTGAAAGCCGATGGTACCCGGCGCCGATTCAAGGAATCCTGGCGTGTTCGTCCCCTGTTTTGGGAATGGGAGGATTTGGAATACGAGGAAAAGGTTCCCACTGAGGAAGCTTGCGGACAAAGTCAGGACATGAACCGCATGGCCTTTTTCCAAAAGGACAAGGGGCTCGGCGTGTTGACCTGGCTCCAAAGACAGCCGAATGACAAGGATGACACCCTGCCGCTCTGTGTCGATTCCGGCACGGCTTTTCTTGTCAAAGCTGAAAAAATCAAAGAAATCGAAAGAAAATTTCGAGAAGTCTTGAAAAGCCCATAAAGAAAGGTTCAAAAAAGCTAAAGGCTATTCACGACCTCCCCTGTAGCTGGTTTTTTCCAGCGGCAGGGGACGGCATCCTTGAGGAATCTGTCCTGTTTCCACCACAACGTCGATGGGAATCCCTCCGCGAGCATACCAAAGGCCCACCACACGCAAATACTTGGGATTCATGGCCTGTTGCAATCTCTTGAGAATGGTCACCGTGCAGGCTTCATGAAATGTTCCGTAATTGCGAAAACTTCCGAGAAAGAGCTTGTAGGATTTGCTTTCCACGAGCCTTTCTCGAGGCACATAGTCGACGATGATCACGGCAAAGTCAGGTTGACCCGTCAGTGGGCATAAGGTTGTGAATTCGGGGGCTGTAAGCCGCACCACGTAGTCCACGTCTGGATGCGGGTTGGCAAAGGTTTCCAAAACCGCTTCGTCGGGATGTTTTGGAAGTGGTGAGGGGCGTCCCAGAAGGGTCAGTTGGTCCAGATCGTCTTGAGGCATCTCTGAATCTCTCAGCCTTTTTGAAGAGTTTGACCATGCATCGAGTTTCTGTGCGTCCCGACTTCTGAAGACGGAAGCTTCATCGTATCAGGCGTTTGATTTGGTTATGGTGCCTGCGAAACACCTCTTCGGCCAGCTTGCTTAAATCTTCTTGAACCAGTGATGCCGGTGGAAGATCGAGAGGAGACGGCAGCTGGAATCGTTCGATTTTTTGAGGATGAATGTAAAGTTTTTTCTCTACGGACATGATTTCTTCCGCGGTAAAGTTGCTTCCCAGAAAATGCTTGTGTTCCAGGCCGCACACATCCAGGCTTTTGAGAAAGTTGAGAATCGTCAAAAGGTCGAAATTGGATTGGAAAGCCTGAATATTAATGTTCAAAGCCCGCACTTCCAACTCCAGGTCGTTAAAAGCATCCCGGTATTTGCCCATCCAGGTGAGCAATCGGTTGTAGGATTCCAAATACAGTTTTCGAAACTTACCCTTGTGAGTCAGGGCGATCACCTTGATGAATCGCACACCGGGGGCAAAAGGTTTTTGCAGGCATTCATGCCAGTATGAATTCCGAGGGATTTCCAGAAGACCTGCAAGGTGTTCCAGCAATTCGGAAT
This sequence comes from Desulfosoma sp., assembly GCA_037481875.1. NCBI lineage: Bacteria > Pseudomonadati > Thermodesulfobacteriota > Syntrophobacteria > Syntrophobacterales > Syntrophobacteraceae > Desulfosoma > Desulfosoma sp. Next base: position 169,449 of record JBBFKY010000006.1, read on the forward strand.
CCATGGTCAGGTAACCGAGGCGCGTGAAGCGTTTGCCCACTTCCTGGGCCAAAGCGCGCACTTTTTCCGCTTGAGCCTCCAGGTCTTCCGTTTCCAGCTCGATGAGGCGTCTTTGGGTCAGGTAGTTTTCAAGAACTTCCTCTTTGACCTGTCGCGTGAGACATGTGATGAGATCGTCTTCCACCAAAATACCTCCCGGGCCCCTGTGTGTCATCCTGGTTCCCACCCCGATTGGCGGCTGTGTAGGGACTGGATGAACGCATGAGGAGAAAAAAGACGTCGGGCTTACAGGGAGCGTTGAGCCATCGTGCCTTCCTGCGCTTGAGTGACGAGAAAAGTCCGAGGGTTGATGGTCAGAGCCGGATGCGCCGGTTGGTAGTCCTCACCGTGTTTCAGAACAACCATGGAAATGCCGTGCGCTTTCGGTTCCAGAAGAACAATGGCCTGAAAAAGATCATCCAGTTCATGGCACGGGTACGGCACGCCCTTGTCGTTGGTGATGTCGATGTGCCGGTGAATACGGCATGAAAACCAGACCGCGGCACCATGGTTTTCGGCCGTCTGTTGAATGGATTCCAGTTGCTTGCGGGAAACCCGCTCAAAGTCCAGCCCATCCAAAACGATCAGAGTCGGATGAAACATCACCTGGTCCCGCAAATTCTGAATACTTTCCTCCAGCTTGGCCGGAGTGAACGTGTGATGCAGATACGACATGATAAACCTTGAAGAAACCATGTTTTCTTTGAGGTTCTTCAGCAGTGTTTCGTCCTTCACGGTGCTCCTGAAGTTTCGATACAACTCTTCATACCAAATCTTGATTTTGTCAGGCAGTTCGTCAATGCAGATGTGCAAGACCTTTTCGTTCCGAGCAAGCCCTTCCAGGGCGATAAGGGTCAGACAGGCGGTTTTGCCCACACCCGCCCGGGCGAGAAGCACGCCCATTTGCCCGGAACGCAGTGAATCTCCAAGGCAAGAGTGAATCAGTCCTGCCGGAAAAGACGATGATCCGTCAAAAGCTGTCATGAAAAACACTCCTTTGATAATGTCTGAGGAGACGGGTCCATGTCCCTGCATGTCGGCCCAGCCAATCCATATTACCCCACAAGACCGGTTAAAGGGTAGTCAAGAAAGCAGGTTAGTTTTTCCGGCCCAGTTCCTCTTTCCGTGCTCGTATGATCTCCTCGGCGATGCCTTTAGGCACAGGGCTGTAGCGAGCAAATTCCATGGTGAATTCCGCCTTGCCTTGGGTTGCGGACCGAAGCACGGTGGAATAGCCGAACATTTCCGAAAGAGGCACTTCGGCTTCGATACTTGAAAAAGTGCCGTCTTCCGCCGTGCTGATAATCATGCCTCGGCGTTGGTTCAAGGTGCCCAGAACCGCGCCTTGGAATTCGGAAGGGGTTTCCACCACGACGCGCATGAGGGGTTCCATGAGTTGCGGCTTGGCCTTTTCATACGCTTGGCGGAAGGCTCCGATGGCTGCCTGCTGAAAAGCCAGGTCCGAAGAATCCACAGGATGGGTGTTGCCGTCATGAATCGTCACTCGAACCCCCGTGACGGGAAAGCCTCCAAGAGACCCCTTTTTAAGGCAGGCGCGGAATCCCTTGTCACAGGACGGAATAAATTCCTGAGGAATCACGCCCCCGGTGATGCGGTTGACGAATTCATAATCGCCTTCTTCCAAAGGTTCAATGAATCCGGCCACACGACCGTATTGCCCTGCACCTCCCGTCTGTTTCTTGTGGGTGTAATCGAAATCCGCCTTTTGGGTAATGGTTTCACGATAAGCTACCTTGGGCTGACCGGTGGACACCTCGGCCCCGTACTCCCGTCGCATGCGCTCCACATACACGTCCAGATGCAGTTCCCCCATGCCGCAAATGAGGGTTTCTCCCGTTTCTTCGTCCAGATAGGAACGAAAAGTGGGATCTTCCTTGGTGAAACGCGTGAGAGCCTTGCTCAGGTTCATTTCGGCCTTTTTGTCTTTGGGCTTGATAGCCAAGGAAATGACGGGCTCCGGAACGTAGATGGAAGTCATGGTCAGACGTCGGCTTCCGTCCGTAAAGGTGTCCCCTGAAGCGCAGTCGATGCCGAAAAGGGCGACAATGTCGCCGGCGGAAGCGGATTCAATATCTTCCATTTCATCGGCATGCATGCGACAAAGGCGCCCGACCTTGGACACCTTGCCGGTGCGGGTGTTGACAATGGTGGAACCTTTCTCGATGGATCCCTGATAAAGACGCACATAGGTCAATTGACCGTAGCGGGTGACTTCCAGTTTAAAGGCCAACATGACAAGAGGCAGATCCGGGCTGGATTTCAAGGGGACTTCTTCGTTGTCCCGGTCCGCGTCCAGAGCCGTGTTCTGCACATCGGCTGGACCGGGCAAATAACGCAGCACCGCATCCAGCAGCGGCTGCACACCCTTGTTCTTGTAAGCGGAACCCATAAGAACGGGGGTGATTCGAAGATTCAAAGTCGCCTGGCGCACGGCCTGGTGAATGATGTCTTCGGTAACCGTTTCTTCCAGAATGGCTTCTGTGAGTTCATCGGAAAAGAGCGACAGAGTGTCCAGCATCTCCTCGCGCTTTTCCAGGGCCAGAGCCTGCAATTCTGAAGGGATATCGTGTTCGCGAACGTCTTCACCGTTGGGACCTTCAAAAGTCACGGCCTTCATGCGAATCAGGTCCACAACACCTTGATGCTCCGCTTCCAAACCCAAGGGAATCTGCAACAGAACAGGCACATGCCCAAGTTTTTCTCGAAGCTGGTCAGCCACCTTGAGCGGGTTGGCGCCGGCGCGGTCACACTTGTTCACAAAGGCGATCCTTGGCACATTGTAACGTCTCATCTGCCGGTCTACAGTTACGGACTGACTTTGCACGCCGCCCACGCCGCACAGCACCAGAACGGCTCCATCCAAGACCCTCAAGGCCCGTTCCACTTCAATGGTAAAATCCACATGCCCAGGCGTATCGATGATATTGATGGCATGGTCTTTCCACAGGCAATGCGTGGCTGCAGACTGAATGGTGATACCGCGCTCTTTTTCCAGTTCCATGGAATCCATGGTGGCGCCCACGCCGTCTTTGCCCTTGACCTCATGAATGGCGTGAATTTTCCGAGTGTAAAAGAGAATACGCTCCGTCAAGGTGGTTTTTCCCGAATCAATGTGAGCGCTGATGCCGATGTTTCTTAGCTTCGTCAGATCCTTCATCATCAATCTCTCCAGACAAGCCTTTCAAAGGTTTCCCGCCCCAAAGAAAACAAAAACGGGCACACAAGGCTTCGTGCCCGCCGGGGGAGACCGTGGGTATCAAAATTTAATCGGAAAGGGAAGAAAAAAGTCGAGCCCTATCAGGTTGTCTAAAAACGAATTTCCCCACTGGAGTGCGGCATGCCGCCCACACATCACGCACCGGACGACCGCGATCCAAGAAAAAACACGGTTTCAGGATTGAAGGGCTAAGGCGCCGCCTCGCCCCTACCCTGAAACGGCTTTAGAGACCTTGGGGGCCGGTTCCCGGACAGGTTAGGCTAGGAGCGTTCGGGAATTTTTAATTTGAGTCCGGGTTTGAGCTTCTTTGCATCGCTGATTTTGTTCGCAGAAAGGATGTCTTTCATCTCAACGTTGTATTTTCGACTGATGGCATTGAGGGTGTCACCGGGAGCCACCGTATGCACCGCCGGTTGGTTTTTCTTGACGTTGGAAGCTTTGGTGTCGGGGTTTTGCGCAGCATCTCTTGAAGAGGTTCCTTTTTCCGTTGTCGTTTTCTGCAGGGGGACCGCCTGGGGAGCTTTTTGTGGGGCTGCCTTTTCTTTGGCTGTGTTGGAATTTTCCTTTTGCGAGGCAGTCTTTGACGCTGGCTGCGGTGCGACCTTGGTTTCCTTTTCAGGCGGGGAAACCGTTAGAGACATGCCGGTGGTAAGCTTGATTTTGCTGGAAAGCTTGTTCCATTCCAGAAGATCGCTCACAGTTACGCCATACTTCTTGGCAATGGCAGCAAGCGTGTCCCCCTTTTGAACGACATGGGTGCGGGCACTCTTTTGCAGGCTCTTTTCGGAAGATGCCGCGGCACTTGGGTTGCCTTGCAGAGTCCGAGAGCTGGGTGACGACGCCCATTTGTTAAGGTTATCCACGCCGGAGTGGGTTCGGGCCACAATGAGTTTTGATCCTGGTCGCAGAGCCTGCTTTTCGTTAAGGTTGTTCATGCGAGCCAGTTGAGCGCGGGTAAGCCCATGGAGGCGAGCGACGGACTGCAGGGTTTCTCCACGACGGACCGTGTGTGTCTTTTCATAGGACTTTGGAACTTCGGAACGCACCCAGGAACTGACATCGACGGGAGGCAAGGAAGCTACCGAAGCGACCCGCACGGGTTCAAGAGGGATAAGGTGACGGAGTCTTAAGCTTTCCGCAAGGTGCACCGGTTCCAGTTCAAAGGCACGACGATAATAGACTAACGGTGTTCCAGGGGCCAGACGGGCATGGGCAGGAAGATGATTCCAGCGGGCGAGGTCTTCCGGACGCACTCCGAAACTTTGAGCCAGAGTCGGCAGATCGCTCTGGTGCTTGTCTACATAATAGAGAACCTTCTTGGGAAGAAAGCCGGCCTGAGCCAGTTCGATAATATTTCTTTTTTCGATGTCTGAAGGGTCTATCTGGGCTGCCAAAGAAGACCACGGAGCATCAAAGCGCACGTGAATATGGTCGTTGTGACGAGGCTCATGGCGAATGGCGGCGTCCGCCGAACCGTGACCCACATCGTTGAACAGCCGGTTCAGAAGATCCTCGTCAAACCCTCGGGATAGAGCATATTCAAAGAGCATTTTCTGAATTCTTCGATCCACGAAAAGGTACTGAACCCGTCCCGTGCGGATCAGGCCTTCGATGAGTGTCCATGTCTTGGGCACATCCAGGTTCCCGGCATGCATGGGAATGAACTGGTCTAGAGGCTGGTTTCCGAGAGCATACATGCCCAGGTCCACATCCCGCCCGTTTTGATGGGACTTGTGGCCCTTCAGACGTCCTCCATCGGCGGCCGAGAAATCACCGATGAAAAGATCTACAGTGTTGGGATACCTCTCCCGAACAACTTCAATGGCGTCCAAAAGGCTCCCGATCAGTTCAGGGGTGGCGTAGGATAACTCCGGATCCCGAACCTTGTATCCCCCCATGTCCAAGGGGAAGGGGATACCGTTAACCAGACGACCGCGATAAGGTTCTCCGATGGAAACGGTGAGGGCTTCTGAGCAGGAAGTCCATGCGAGACAGGTGCACAGGGTGGCCGCGGTTGCAAAGAGGTTGACAAACCAACGCCGGCGCGCCTGAAATGGGTGTTGGCCGGCGGAACTCATGCCTTTCCTAAAGTGGGCTGACCGTTCCAGGATGTCCCTCCTTGACTCGGGGTTTACCTATCTACGCGTCGAGTCGCCTCTTATCGTATGGCGGAACCCATGTCCACCACGGTGAAACCTCGATGGGCGCACCTTCCCACGGAACATCCTGCGGCGCGCCACAGTTCGTGAAAACAATTCCTTACTTAAAAAAGGCGAAAGGATCTGTCAAAGAAAAAATGCAAGTCCGCTCCATCACATGGAAAAAGTAAGCTTGGCCTAATTTGAAAGCCCTCCTGCGTTTTCAAGATTTTCCTTGTCCCGTTCCATGAAGCGGGTGTTTTTAGGAGGATTTTTTAGAAGAATGTTGAGCGTTAAGGCTCTCGTAGAGGGCGATTTGTTCGGAAAAGCTCAAACGCCGTTTCGGGGAGCCCTTTCTCCGGCACGCGTGGCAGCGAGTTTCAGAACATTGCTGGCAGAAATGGCAGTCGGGACAAGGATTTTTCTTAGGGGTTTCATGGGCGTGAGTGGGCTGATACACCTGGGACAGACCGCAGCGATGGGAAAAAGGCAGGACGCGATCGGCATCTTTGAAAGTCATGGGGAACCTCCGGCGTTTGAGTTGCTCCTGTCTTGAAGCTACACTAAGAAGCAAGGCGACCCAAAGCAAGCGAGCGGGAATGTTTCGGAATATTTCCAAGAGAACGGGGCGGGGTTGAAAAGGGCAAGACGGGTGCAGGACGTTTTGGATCATGAGTATTTCATGGGCTTAAGTCTTCAGGAAGCGGATCGAGCGGCGGCCTGTGGGGAAGTGCCGGTGGGGGCCGTTTTGGTGGGGAGGGACGGGGTGGTGTGGGCGCGTGGCCATAACCTCACGGTGACTCTAAGGGATGCCACGGCCCATGCGGAAATGGTGGTGCTCCGGCGAGCCTCGGCCTTGCTACGCAACTACCGACTTTCAGGCACAATTCTGTACGTGACCCTGGAACCCTGTCCCATGTGTCTTGGGGCTTTGATCCAGGCACGGGTGGATGCGGTGGTCTTTGGAGCCTCGGATTCCAAGGCGGGAGCTGCCGGTGGTGTTGTGGACTTGACAAGGCCAGGGTGTTTCCAGCATAGTGTTTCGGCTTTGGGTGGGGTTCGAAGCGAGGAATGTGCGCAACGCCTTGCCCGGTTTTTTCAGCAGCGGCGGAAAGACAGCCGCCGTGGATGCGGAGAGGTACCGAAGTGGCCGTAACGGGGTCGACTCGAAATCGACTTGTCCTGTGAAGAGCAGGGCACGTGGGTTCGAATCCCACCCTCTCCGCCAGTTTCGCGGATCGATAAAGCTTGCGAAGGTTCCATTGTTCTTTGCCATCATGTGATGGAGTGCGCTGCGGAGAGATGCCCGAGCTGGCCGAAGGGGCACGACTGGAAATCGTGTGTTCCGTCAAAAGCGGAACCGAGGGTTCGAATCCCTCTCTCTCCGCCACTTTTGTGTTCCACGAACCCATGCCCCCGACATCCCCATGTCCTATTTGGTTCTGGCCCGAAAATGGCGGCCTCAAACCTTTGAGGAAGTGGTCGGGCAACCCCATGTGACCCGAACCCTCAAAAATGCCGTCCAATCTGGTCGCATTGCCCATGCCTACCTTTTCACGGGAGCTCGAGGCGTCGGCAAAACCTCGGTGGCCCGCATTCTTGCCAAAGCCTTGAATTGCGAAACTGGGGTGACTCCGGTTCCGTGTAACCGCTGTTCCAACTGCCTGGAAATCGCTCAAGGCAAAGCGGTGGATGTGCTGGAAATCGACGGGGCCAGCAACCGGGGTATCGATTCCATTCGAGAGCTGAGGGAAACGGTTCGATACCGGCCGGCCAAGAGCGCCTACAAGGTTTACATCATTGACGAAGTCCACATGCTCACGCCGGAAGCCTTCAATGCCTTGTTGAAAACTCTTGAAGAACCGCCGTCCCACGTGGTTTTCATCTTTGCCACCACGGAACCGCACAAAATACCGGCCACCATTCTCAGCCGCTGTCAGCGATATGATTTTCGAAGGATCACCACCGAGGAAATCCTCGCTCATTTGCTCAAAATCGCGCAGCAAGAAGGTGTGGATTTATCGCCCTCGGTTCTGGATGCGGTGGCTCGAGAAGCCGACGGCAGCATGCGGGATGCTCAGAGCCTCATGGAGCAGCTTCTGGCCCTCAAAGGGGAAGATCAGGAAGACGGGGAACTTCTGGATCTTTTAGGCATTGTGGATCGAGAAAGCGTTCTGGAAGCGGCCGAGGCTGTTGTGGGTCGAGATCCCCTGGCGTGTTTGGATGTGGTGGAGCGTATCTATCGGCGTGGGATGGACAGCCGTCGGTTTTGTCAGAGGCTGTGCGAAGTGTTTCGAGATCTTTTGGTGCTGTCTTTTGGATCGAAAGCCTCGAAAACTTCGCCGCAAAGCTTGACTCGGGAACAAGAAAGACTGCAACGCCTGGTGGATCGCACCACGGTGGAAGATCTCTTCCAGTATTTTCAAGTTCTCGTATCCGGAGAAGAGGATATTCGAAGGGCCTCGCTTCCTCGAGTCACCCTGGAAATGTTGCTTCTTCGGCTGGCCTGTCTTCCGAAAGCGGAAACTCTGGAAAACATTTTAAGGCGGCTGGAAGAAGGCGATCGAGAAGGTCCCCATCGAAAGCCGGAACCTTCGCTGGCCGATTCAGCTTTGAGCCGAGAAAAGGGTTTCGAAAGCCTGCGGGAACCCAGCAGCGTGTCTGAGGAGGGATTTCTTCCTGGAAGCGCGACCGTTGAGCCCGCACAAACACCATCCCGGAAGCCCATGCTCCCGGAAAAACCATCACTTTCTCACGTTCTTGAACAGCCTTCCAGGGACTCCGTCGAGACTTCCCTGCCACCCGTTGAAAGTCCCTTTTCTGAGCCCTTGAACGAGATCATGGATCAAGAAAAGTTTGAGGAAGGCTTGTTGGAGGGAGGTGCGGGCCCGGTTCTGGAAGAGGCGGTTCAGAGTTGGGAAGATTTTTGCCGATGGCTGTCGCAGAGGGATCCCGTCATCGGGGCGAAGCTTACCCAGAGCACGGCGAGGGTCTCATCGCCGAACCAGATGACGGTGGAGGTTTTGGAAATCTACGAAGAAAGCGTGAAGAACGGCGAAACGGAGCAGGTGCTTCTACGGTATTTGACCCAGTACTTTCAAGGGAGACGGCCGAATTGGCGGATCAAGTTTTCCATAAAGAAAACTCGACCCCAGACAAGTGCGCGGACTCGAAAGGAATCCCCCCATACGGCGGCTTCGGTGTTGCGTCATCCGGTGGTGCAACAGGCTTTGGAAATCTTGGGGGGGGAACTGGTCGAAATACGACCGGTTCGGCCGCACAAGTCCGCTCGACGCCGCCCCGAGCCGGGCGACCAAAAGACGTAAGGAGGCGAAACAGAGGATGAAAGGATTCAATCCGTTACAACAGCTCAAAAATTTTCAAAAACGACTTGCCGAAGTCCAAGAGGAATTGTCTCATCGCACGGTGGAAGCGTCTTCCGGAGGGGGCATGGTGACGGCGGTGGCCAATGGGCGTCAGGAAATTTTGAAGATCCGGATCGATCCTCAGGTGGTGGACCCTCAGGATGTGGAAATGCTGGAAGATCTTGTCACGGCCGCGGTCAACGAGGCTTTGAAAAGATCACAGCAGATGATGGCCGAAGAAATCGGCAAACTGGCCGGAGGCGTCAATCTGCCACCGGGGCTGAACATTCCCGGCTTGTTCTAGCTTTTTGAAAAAGTCACAGTGCCGGTATCAAGAAAGGGTTTGTGTGTATGGTGACCAAGGCCCATCCGCCCGTGTTGCGGGAACTGGTCCAGAGGCTGACGAAGTTGCCGGGGATAGGGGAAAAGAGCGCCACACGGATGGCCATGTTTCTTTTGAAGGCATCCGACGACTACGTGCATGGGTTGGCGGAAAATCTGCAACGTTTGAAGAGGGAGATTCGCACCTGCCCCGTGTGTTTCCATTTCACGGACGGATCCTTGTGCGGTATATGCGCCGATGCTTCCCGTCAAACGGGGGAAATCTGTGTCGTGGAAACCAGCGCCGACCTTTTGGCCATTGAAGAATCGGGAGCCTTTAAAGGGCGTTATCATGTGCTGCAAGGGGCTTTGGCCCCCCTGGACGGAATCGGCCCCGATGATCTGCGTATTCCTGAACTTCTCAAACGCTTGGAACAGGAAAAGGTTCAGGAGGTCATTCTGGCCACCAACCCCACGGGTGAAGGGGAAGCGACGGCGCATTATCTGATGAAGCTGCTCGAAAAGGTTCCCGTGCGGGTTTCTCGTATCGCTTCCGGCATTCCCATGGGAGGGGATGTCAAATACGCAGATAAGGTCACTTTGGAAAGAGCCCTGCAGGGGCGTCGGCACGTGCAATGAAGCACAAAATGGCTTGACCCTCAAGGAATCGACTCGATATAAAGGCCTGAGTGGTCGTGGGGTGAGCGGGAACGAAAAGACGCGTTCGGGGCCGTTTCGCCGCTCCCCCCACAAGACACCGCCGCGTAAGCGGTCCTGCCCTGAACCAGCGAAGAATATGGAGTATGTCTATGGTGGAGATTCGATTTCACGGTCGAGGCGGACAGGGAGGCGTGACGTCTGCGGAGCTGACAGCCCTGGCTGCCATTGAACAGGGCAAATTTGCCCAGGCTTTTCCCAGTTTCGGCCCGGAGCGTCGAGGGGCTCCCGTCATGGCTTTTGTGAGGGTGAGCGATCAGCAGATTCGAACACGGGAAAAGGTCTACAGCCCCAATATCGTGGTGGTGTTGGATCCGACCTTGTTACAGATCGTCGATGTGGAAGCCGGGGTTCCCGAGGACGGCATCGTTATTGTCAACACCAAATTCAGTCCCGCAGACATTCGGCAATCCCTGGGTTTGAAAAGACGTCTGGCCGTGGTGGATGCCAGTACCATCGCCGTGGAAACCCTCAGGGTGCCTATCACCAACACAACCATGCTGGGGGCGCTCATCAAGGCCACACAAGTGATTTCCATGGAGGCTCTCAGGAGCCCTATGGAAAAGCGTTTCGGACCCATTGCGGAAAAGAATCTCAAAGCCTGTCAAAGAGCCTACGAAGAGACGGTGGTGGAGGGATAAACGGTGGCCAAGGAAACGGGAATCGTGAGTTGGAAGGACCTGGCGTTAGGGTGCACCTTGACGGAGCCCGGCACGGCGGCTCGGCTCAGAACGGGAGACTGGCGCTCCATGCGCCCTGTGACCAATTACGAGCTGTGCAATAAATGCGGCCAGTGTTACATCTTTTGCCCGGATATGGTGTACTCTCGGACGGCCGAGGGATATTACGAGGCGAATTATTTCTACTGTAAGGGCTGCGGCATTTGTGCTCGAGAATGTCCCAAGGACGCCATCCAAATGGTACAGGAGGAAAAGTAAGATGGGCAAGAGAGTGGGAATGGAAGTCTCCATCGCCGCGGCCGAAGTGGTCGGGTTATGCGATGTGGACGTGATCGCGGCGTATCCCATCACGCCGCAGACGCACATTGTGGAACACCTTTCGGAATTGGTGGCGGACGGACATCTGGATGCGGAATTTGTGCCCGTGGAATCGGAGCACAGTGCCATGAGCACCTGTGTGGGAGCGGCGGCGGCCGGCGCGCGCACCTTCACGTCCACGAGCTCTCAGGGTTACGCTCTGATGGCCGAAATCTGCTACATTGCTTCGAGCCTTCGACTGCCCATCGTCATGGCGGTGGCGAACCGGGCTTTGAGCGCCCCCATCAACATCTGGAACGACCATTCGGACATGATGATGGCCCGGGATACGGGCTGGATTCAAACGGTGGCCGAAAACGGTCAGGAAGTGGTGGACCTTTTGTTGCACGCTTACCGTGTGGCTGAAGATCCTCGCGTGCTTCTTCCTGTGATGGTGAATCTGGACGGTTTTACCTTGACGCACATGATCGAGCCTATCTGGCTTCCGGACAAGGACGAAGTGCAACGGTATCTTCCGCCGTATAAGCCGCAAATTCGGCTGGATCCTCGAAATCCCATGACCTTCGGGCCTGTGGGCATGCCGGAGGTTTACACGGAAGCCAAGAAGGCTCAGGATGAGGCCATGAACGGGGCCTTGCCCGTGATTGTGGAAGCGTGGCAGGAATTTGAAAAGCAGTTCGGGCGGTCGTATCACCCGGTGGAAACCTATAAGACCGAAGGTGCCGAGATTCTGCTTTTGACCGTAGGCAGCGTGTCCGAGACGGCCATGACGGCCGTGGACAAGATGCGCGCCCAAGGCCGGAATGTGGGGCTGGTGCGTTTGAGACTATGGCGGCCTTTTCCGGCCAAAGAACTGGTCAATGTTTTGAAGACGGCCAAAGCGGTGGCCGTGGTGGATCGTGCCATGGCCTTCAGCACGCGAAGCGGCCCTCTGTGCACGGAAGTCAAAGCGGCTCTTTACGATCACGGAGTATCGCCCTATGTGCAGAATTATATTGCCGGCTTGGGCGGTCGGGATGTGACGGTAGAAGACTTTGAGATGATGGCGGCCAAGACGAGTGATGGACTCGCCAAGGGCCTTCCCATGGGATACGAAATCGTGAATGTGAGGGAATAAATGGGCATCGCAGCGGAAGCACTCAAGGATTTCAAGGGCTTCAACCCGAAGAAGCTCCCCGAAGTGGAACCGCTTTCTCCCGGCCATCGAGCCTGTCAGGGGTGCGGCGAGATTCTGGCGCTGCGTCAAGTGCTTAAGGCTTTGGGAGAAAACGTCATTGTAGCCAGTGCCACAGGGTGCATGGAAATCGTCACCTCGCCCTTTCCGCAGACGGCGTGGCGGGTGCCTTGGATTCATGTGGCCTTTGAAAACGCCGCAGCGGTTATAAGCGGTGTGGAATCGGCTTACAAGGCGCTGAACCGCAAGGGGAGAATCAATCAACCCGATGTGGTCTTTTTGGCCTACGGGGGGGACGGCGGCACGGCGGACATCGGCTTGCAGGCCTTGAGCGGGGCTCTGGAACGGGGACATAATTTCATCTATGTTTGTTTGGACAACGAAGCCTACATGAACACGGGAATTCAGCGTTCTTCGTCGACCCCTTACGGAGCCATGACCACCACGTCACCTCCGGGTAAGAAAAGCATCGGGCAGCGCACCTGGAAAAAGAACGTGGCCTACATTGCGGCGGCTCACGGCATTCCGTACGTGGCCACCGCGTCACCCGCCTTTGCTCTGGATCTCATGAACAAGGTCAAAAAGGCGGCCATGATTCCGGGACCGGCGTATTTGCACATCTATTCACCGTGCCCGACGGGATGGCGTCATGAAACGGATTTGGCCATCGAGGTGGCTCGGTTGGCGGTGCAAAGCAAAGTCTTTCCGCTTTATGAAGTCATTGACGGCAAATGGATTTTGTCACGAAAGATCGCGAAACCCAAGCCGGTCAGTGAATACTTCAAGGTGCAGCGCCGCTTTCGGCACCTGACGGAAAAGGACATTGAAGAGATTCAGCGTCGCGTGGACGAAGAATACGAAGAGCTGCTGCGACGCTGTGCCATGAGCGGTGAGCCCGAAAAGAAGGAAGCCGAGGAAGCCAAGGAAGACTGAGTGTTGAAGGGCGCATGTGGTTTTCGGCGTCCCGGAACGGTGTTCGAAAGCGGTTGTCTTCCTGGAAGCGAGGGCCTTCAGGTTGCACGACTTGCCGGCCGAAAGCCGACGTTCCGGAAAAAACTCCAGGTTCCAGTTTGGCGGGGCGATGTATCGCCTCGCCCCTGGTTCGAAACGGTCTTCGATGCAGCGGTTTGAGAGGATTTCGGACATCTTGTGGTAGCGGTTGGGTTTGCCCTTGACAAAAAGCCCTGCCTTTGCTACTGATGCGCGGCGCTTTCGGGAAGACCTTTTTGAAAGCGCCTCCATTCCCCGGTAGCTCAATCGGCAGAGCGGGTGGCTGTTAACCACTAGGTTGGCGGTTCGAGTCCGTCCCGGGGAGCCAAGAATTCATCCGTGAATTTCAGCGGTTTTTCGCGAACGTAAGACCCCGTGGGGTGATCCCTTCGGGGTCTTGTCGTTTCCGGCATGACCGTGCCGCCTGACGCCCGCGAGCTCATTGACCCGATTCGACATGACTTCCCGCCGATTTGCGCCAATCGCATACCGAGCCGCTGCAATGTAGCGCTAGTTGAAGACCCTGAGGCGTTTACGGAAAGAAGCTTTACTGCTCCGTGCCCGCGCGAAGCCTTCATTCGCGAGTTAGCGGAAGTTTGTCGTAAAAGAGCCCACACTGACCGATTTTAGTCCAGTAAGTCCCTCAAAACACGTCGCTGAAGGGGGCACAATCTGATTTTAGGGGTGCACAAGGAGGCCGTTGAAGAGGTTCGCTTTCATCATCCGGAACCTGACACCTAGCAATGAATCCAACAGAACCCTCGAACGCAAACACAAACGGAATGCTAAGACTCTTCGTCCACGGCATACCGAAGCACGGTTTCTGGAACCACGACCGCTTCTGCCGAGGCGTCTTGACCGTGGATGACGTCGTGGTCCGCGGCCGCCTCTTCGAGACACCCTCCGGAATCCCCGTCCTGATTGTTCCGGAGGAGGACATCCTCACCGTCGGGACCAACAATCCGCCCGCCGACGCGGCCACGCAAGCGCGCGTCGTGGCCCACACGCCCAATCCCGAGTTAATCCCCAACCGGCCTCCGAAGAAGGGCACAGGCCCGCCCTGGGGGCCCGTGTACGGGGAGCTTCTGAGCTTCGACGACCCAGAGACCCGCCTTCCGGCCATTGACCGACTGGAGGGATTTCATCCCGACGGCCCCTGCCTGTACCGGCGCATCCTGACTTCGGCGCAGGTCCACGGAATCGTGGTTCCGGCATGGCTCTATGTTGCTGATGTAACTGAATATCTCGGTTTCAATCCGCTTCCGTCAGGCAAATGGCGATCGTGAAAGCCGACTCGATCAACCCACGGATTTCCTTTGCTTTTCTCTTGCCAACGATATAACATACGTCATTAAATTCGAGCAGGAGCCGTAGTCTGTTATTCAGACGAGAGGTGCAGCGAACGGACACAGACGGTCGAAGTCTTTCGGCATTGGTAAAAGAGATACGACGTGAGCTTTCCTTGAGCCAGGAAGACCTGGCGCGGCAGCTCGGCGTCAGTTAAGCGACCGTCAACCGATGGGAGAACGGTCTATCCGAGCCTGCCAAGCTCGCAAAGACCCAACTGTAGAGCTTTTGTAAGAAGATATCCGGTCAGGGCAAGTTGACGTTTCCGGAGGGTGAGCACAGATGACGAGCGAACTCGAAAAACATAAACCACCGCTGGCACTTAAACAGATTGAGGAATTGGCCCGGGCTCTGGGCGAGCGGGGCAAGTGCCTCTTACAGGAATTCTTCCCCGGAGAGGAGAGCTGACATGGCCAAAGACACGAACAACGGCGCGAATCTCGGCTTTGAGTCTGAGCTTTGGCGTGCCGCCGATGCGCTGCGCTCCAACATGGACGCCGCCGAGTACAAGCATGTCGTGCTCGGTTTGATCTTCCTCAAATACATCTCAGACGCCTTCGAGGAACAACGCGCCAGGTTGGAAGCGGAACGAGCCCAGGGAGCCGACCCGGAAGATCCCGACGAGTACCGCGCCGTCAACATATTTTGGGTGCCCAAAGAGGCGCGCTGGTCGAACCTCAAGGCCAACGCCAAGCAGCCGACCATCGGCAAGGTCATCGACGACGCCATGCTCGCCATCGAACGCGAAAACCCCTCACTCAAGGGCGTGCTGCCCAAGGACTACGCCCACCCGCGTCTCGACAAGCAGCGGCTCGGCCAACTGATTGACTTGATCGGCAACATCGGATTGGGCGACAAGGCAAATCGGTCAAAGGATATTCTCGGCCGGGTGTACGAGTACTTCCTTTCTCAGTTCGCCAGTGCCGAGGGGAAAAAGGGTGGTCAGTTCTACACGCCCCGCTGCGTCGTTCGACTCCTTGTCGAGATGCTCAGTCCCTACAAAGGCCGCGTGTATGACCCCTGTTGCGGCTCAGGCGGCATGTTCGTCCAGTCAGAAAAGTTCGTCGAATCCCACGGCGGCAAAATCGGTGACATCAGCATCTACGGCCAAGAGTCCAACCATACCACATGGCGACTGGCCAAGATGAACCTGGCCATTCGCGGCATCGACGGCAATCTCGGCAAGGAACACGCCGACACCTTTCGCCGCGACCTGCACCCCGACCTCAAAGCCGATTTCATCCTTGCCAATCCGCCTTTTAACATGTCCGATTGGGGGCTCGAATACCTCAAGGACGACAAACGCTGGAAATACGGCATACCGCCTGCGGGCAACGCCAACTTTGCTTGGGTGCAGCACATCATCCATCATCTCGCCCCAACCGGCGTGGCTGGCTTTGTACTCGCCAACGGCTCGATGTCCTCCAACCAATCGGGCGAGGGCGAAATCCGCAAGAACATCATCGAGGCCGATCTGGTGGATTGTATGGTGGCGCTGCCGGGGCAGCTCTTTTACTCAACGCAGATCCCTGCCTGTCTGTGGTTTCTGGCCCGGGATAAGAAGAACGGCCGCTTCCGGGACCGGCGCGGCGAGGTACTTTTCATTGATGCGCGCAAAATGGGCCGCATGGTGGACCGCACCCACCGCGAACTCACCGATGAGGACATCGCAAGGATAACCGGCACCTACCACGCCTGGAGAGGGGAGAAGGCGGTGGGTGAGTACAAGGACGTGCCCGGCTTTTGCAAGAGCGCCACGTTGGAGGAGATCCGCAAGCACGGCTATGTGCTCACGCCGGGCCGCTACGTCGGAACCGAAGCGGTCAAGGACGACGATGAGCCCTTCGAGGAAAAGATGCAACGGCTCGTGGCCCAACTGCGCGATCAACAGGTCGAGGCGACGCGGTTGGAGGCAGCGATTGAGGCAAATTTAAAAAAACTTGGATTTTGGAATCTGGGACGATGACGCCGGAACAGCTTCAAGAGCTTCTTCAGTGTGGCGAGGCGCTGGACGTTGAGTTCAAAGGAGAAGAGCGCAATGCTCTCTCGGACAACGAGTTGGTGGAAGCCATTGTGTGCCTAGCGAACCGTTCGGCCAGCACCCCCGGCTGGCTCCTCATTGGGGTCGAGGATGACGGGCGCGTGACCGGTGCCCGCCCCAGACAAGAATCTGGTCGCACCGATCCCTTACGGCTTGCTGCACTCATCGCCAATCGCACGCGTCCATCGCTGAGCGTTCGTGTTTTCGTCGTGCCTTGGGAAGACAAAGAGGTTTTAGCCATCGAAGTGCCTACATCTCCAACCCCCGTGGCTACCACAGGCGGGAAGTATCTCCGCCGCGCCTTGGGCAGTGATGGCAAACCCTGCTGCGTCCCGATGTACTTCCACGAAATGCACGCGCGGCAAGCAGACCGGGGCGTTGAGGACTACTCGGCTCTGGTGATACCCGAGGCCCGCTGGGGGGATTTAGATCCGCTGGCATTTGAGCGCTTTCGCCGGAGTATCCGCGAACGCCGAAACGGCGACGTGACGCTCCTCCAGCTCTCCGACTTAGATCTAGCCAAGGCGCTGGGAGCGGTGGAAGCCAACGACCAAGTCCACGCCATTCGGGTGCTAGGCCTTTTGCTCTTTGGCAAGGAAGAGGCGCTGCGACGGCTCCTCCCTACCCACGAAGTTGCCTTCCAAGTTCTCAAGGGGCAAAAAGTGGAGGTCAACGACTTTTTCCGCTGGCCGCTCCTGCGCGTCCTGGAAGAGTTCGAACAGCGCTTTGCCGCTCGGAACCGAGAAGAGGAAATCCAGGTAGGACTTTTCCGGATCGGTGTTCCGGATTATTCTCCGGCGGCTTTTCGAGAGGGATTGGCCAATGCGCTGGTGCATCGCGACTATACTCGTCTTGGGGCTGTGCACGTGCAATGGCACCCTGACCACATGGAAATCTCAAACCCAGGCGGATTCCCCTAGGGTGTCAGGTTGGACAACTTGCTGGTGACGCAGCCTCGGCCGCGTAACCCCTTGCTCGCCGACGCATTCAAGCGGGCGTGCATCGTCGAGCGCACCGCCCGGGGCATCGATACCATCTTTTACGAGCAGCTACGCAATGGCCGGCCCGTGCCGTCTTATGAACGCAGCAATGAAAGCGGGGTGGTGCTCCTTCTCCCAGGCGGCGAGGCCAATCTCGATTTTGTTCGTCTGGTAGTTGAGGAATCCCGAGCCGGACGTGGACTTGGACTGGATGACCTGCTCATCCTGAATGCCCTTTGGCAGGACCGGCGTCTGACCACCGAGGAAGCTGTGTGTTTCACCCAGAAACCGGCAGCCGAAGTCAGGGCTGTGCTCAACCGCCTCGTGGAAATGGGTCTTATTGAGGCGCGGGGCGAGCGCAAGGGGCGCTCTTGGCACCTTTCGGCCACCACCTACCGCCGCCTAGGCAAGCCTGCGGCTTATGTGCGCCAGCGGGGCTTCGAACCGCTGCAGCAGGAGCAGATGGTACTGCAGTATGTGGAAAAGCACAGGCGTATCACGCGCAAGGTGGCGGCGGAGCTGTGCCGGATCGGCCCGTACCAAGCGACGCGTTTGCTAGCCAGGCTCGTTGAGGATGGACGCCTCATCCGTCACGGCGAGCGAAAGGCGGCCAGATATGAGCGGGGGCAAAAAATATGAGCGCGCTCATAAGTTTTGGAGAACCGCTCATATATTTGAGCGCCGTCGATAAAAATGCACGTGTGCGTTTATTTGTGCGGTGCGTGTGTTTCTCGGCAGGTACGGGGTGGCAGCAGGCCGAGGCCGCGCGGCTGGATGCGGCCATCGCTAGGAACCTCAAGGAGCTGGGCTATGACCTTTGAGCAGCTAATGGAGAGACGGGAGGAGATCCTGCGGATCGCCGCCAAGCACGGCGCCCGCAACGTGCGCGTGTTTGGCTCTGTGGCCCGCGGCGAAGCGGACGAGGAAAGCGACATCGATCTCATTGTCGAATTCGAGCCCGGACGCAGCCTGCTCGACCACGCGGCGCTCTGGCTCGAACTGCAGGAGCTGCTCGGCCGCAAGGTGGACGTGGTGAGCGATCGCGGCATCAAGCCCCGCATCCGGGATCGGGTGCTCAAGGAGGCCGTGCCCCTATGAGAGACCCGAAGGAGCGCCTGCGGGACATCCTGGATGCCATCGCTCGGATCGAGCGCTACGCCTCCCGAGGCCGCGAGGCCTTCGAGCAGGACGAGCTCATCCAGGTCTGGATCTTCCACCACATTCAGATCATCGGTGAGGCGGCGGCCAACCTGGGCCGGACCTTTCACGAGGCGCACCCTGAGGTTCCCTGGTCTCAGATCGTCGCCATGCGCAACGTGCTGGTTCACGAGTACTTCGGAGTAGACCTCGGGGAGGTCTGGAAGACCGTGGAGCGCGATCTGCCCGCTTTCAAGGGCGCCGTCGAGGCGCTCCTGCGGCAGCTGGAGGAGTAGACATGAGATCCGTCGCGTGCGCTGGTGGCTGACAGGTCAGACGCCGCCATTGTCAAGAACCTTAAGGAGCTGGGCTATGACCCTTGAGCAGTTGCTGAAGGAGAAACGGGACGAGATCCTGCAGATTGCCGCCAAGCACGGCGCCCACAACGTGCGCGTGTTTGGCTCTGTAGCCCGCGGCGAAGCGGACGAGGAAAGCGACATCGACCTGGTTGTCGAATTCGAACCGGGACGCAGCCTGTTCGATCTTGGGGGGCTCCAATACGAACTGGAGCGCCTGGTGGGACGCCGGGTGGACGTGGTGACCGAGCGCGGCCTCAAGGCGCGCGTCCGCGACCGGGTGCTCAAGGAGGCTGTGCCCCTATGAGAGACCCGAAGGAGCGCCTGCGGGACATTCTGGAAGCTATTGCCGCCATCGAGCGCCACCTCCGGGGCAGGGCAGAGTTCGAGAGCGACGAGTTGCTGCAGGGATGGTTCATACGCAACCTACAGATCATTGGCGAGGCGGCCCGTGCCCTGCCGGAGGACGTGCGCGCGCTCGCTCCGGACATCGAGTGGACGAAGATGATCGGGATGCGCAACGTCTTAGTGCATGGATACTTCGAAATCGACACCGAGATTGTCTGGCAAGCCGCGAGCCGCGACGCTCCTGCGCTCAGGCCGCATGTCGAGGGGCTCCTGCGGCAGCTGGAGGGGCAGGAATGAATCCGGTCCGGACCGCTGGCAAGCAGCAGTCCGAGGCGGCAGAGCTGGATGCGGCGATCGTCAGGAACATGGAGGAGCTTGGGTATGGCGGGTGAGTGGAAAAGGGCTTCGGTCTCCAAGGTCGCAACCCCGGTTATAGGCGGAACACCGAGCCGTTATGTGCCTGAATACTGGAATGGGAGCATCCCGTGGGCCACGGCTAAAGATGTTGCGGCAGTTTCGGGCCGTTACCTATTTCATGCTCAAGAGTTTATCAGCGAAGAGGGCTTGAATAGAAGCGCGGCGAAGCTAATGCCCAAGGGTACTGTGGTCATAACGGCTCGCGGCACAGTTGGCGCCCTTGCCCAACTCGGCCAAGCGATGGCATTTAATCAGACTTGCTATGCCCTTCTTCCAGGGGAAGGTCTAGATAATGATTTTCTATTCTATGCCTTGAAGGGCACATTAGCAGAGATGCGGGCGCTTAGCTATGGTACCGTCTTTGAGACGATCACTACCCAAACATTTGAGCACTGGATGATCCCTATTCCCCCCCTCCCCGAACAACGCGCCATCGCCCACATCCTCGGCACGCTGGACGACAAGATCGAGTTGAACCGGCGGATGAGCGAGACGCTGGAGGCGATGGCCCGGGCGCTGTTCAAGGCGTGGTTCGTGGACTTCGAGCCCGTGCGCGCCAAGATGGAAGGCCGCGACCCCGGCCTCCCCGGTACGGGCGGGTTCTCAACCCGCCCCTACGCCGACCTCTTCCCCGACCGGCTGGTGGATTCGGAGCTGGGGGAGATTCCGGAGGGGTGGGGGGTGCGGACAATCGGGGAGGTTGCGGATGTGGTCGGCGGTAGTACGCCGAGCACAAAGGAACCTGCATACTGGGAAGGCGGAACCCATTACTGGGCCACTCCCAAAGACTTATCGAGGCTGTCAGTGCCTGTTTTGCTTGAAACGGAGCGCAAGATCACAGACGCCGGCCTTGCCCAAATCAGCTCCGGCTTGTTACCGCGAGGCACCGTTCTGCTTTCCTCACGTGCGCCTATTGGTTACCTCGCAATTGCAGAAGTGCCAGTCGCTATTAACCAAGGGTTCATCGCTATGAAACCCAGAAAAGGTGTGTCGAATCTATTTCTCCTGCTCTGGGCTAGCTTCGCTTACGATGACATTGTGAGTCGAGCAAACGGCTCGACCTTCCAAGAAATCAGCAAGGCGAGTTTTCGACCGATACCTTTTGTGCTGCCACCTGTCGCTGTGATGCAAGCATTTGACACCCAAACGCGTCCATTGTATGAGCGCATTGTCGCCAACGAGCGCGAATCCCGCACCCTCGCCACCCTGCGCGATGCGCTGCTGCCCAAGCTCATCTCCGGCGAGCTGCGGGTGAAGGATGCGGAGCGGTTTTTGAAGGAGCGCGGGTTATGACTAGCCTAGGCGTCACGCACGTCGGTTTCAGCGACGAGTCCAATTGGAACAAGGGGCGCTTCAGAAGCCTGGGATTGGTAACGGTACCGGTTGATGCCTTGGATGATCTTAACAGGGAGTTAAATGATGTTCTTGTCCAATCAACTATTAGCGAGTTCAAATGGGCGAAGCTTCGCCAGGCGAGAGAGCGGTTCTGCGCCCAGAGGATGTGTGACTTCACGATAAAACATGCGCTTAATCGAAGACTCCGGGTAGATGTCATGATATGGGATATCCAAGATAGCCGCCATGACATACCCGGCCGCGACGATATCGCCAACCTTCAGCGGATGTACTATCACCTCTTTCGTAACGTTCTGCGGAGCCGATGGCCAGACGACGCAGTGTGGCGGCTTCATCCCGACGAACACACCGCGATGGACTGGAAGACCCTACAGGACTGCCTTGATAATGTCGCTGATCGCCTGGAAGTCGAACGATCGGTTTTCACCGCAGGTCAGTTTCGTATCGGACTCCGCCGTGAGTTCGGCTTGGAAGAGATAAGCTCGGTTTCGTCTCAAGAACAACCACTGCTTCAGCTAGCAGACCTTTTCGCGGGCATGGCAGTGTTCTCAAGATATCAGTTCGATGCTTATCAGAAGTGGCTGGTTGTGAGGGAACCGCAACTTCGGCTTTTTGACGATTGCAACGAGTCATCGGATGCGTCGCCTAGCTCTATGGAGAGGTTTTTGGTGTTGCAACATCTCGACGAAGGCTGCAAGAAGCGCAAACTTGGGGTGAGCCTAAGGCGAAAGCGGGGCCTGTGGACTCCCGACCCGAAGAATCCCATCAACTTCTGGATGTACGAGCCGCAGCACCCAGAAGATAAGGCTCCTACAAAGGTGCAACGATGAAAACATTGTTTACCGAATCCGACGTCGAATCCGCCGCCCTCGCCTGGCTGCAGGCTATCGGCTGGCGGGCCGTGCATGGCCGCGACATCGCCCCCGATGCACCGGGACCCGAGCGGCGCGACTACGGTGAGGTGGTGCTGGCGCAGCGGTTGCGCGATGCGCTGCTGCCCAAGCTGATCTCCGGCAAGTTGCGGGTGAAGGATGCGGAGCGGTTTCTGAAGGAGCGCGGGTTATGAAATATGATCCGCAGAAACATCATGGCCGTTCTATCCGCCTGCAGGGATAAGATTATTCGCACCCGAGCGCGTATTTCGTTACCATATGCACCCAGGATCGGTCGTGCCTGTTCGGCGAGGTGGTGGATGGAAACATGCGGTTGAACGAGGCGGGGCGGATGGTAAAAAAATGGTGGGCGGAATTGAATCGCAAATTTCCAAACGTACAAACCGATGAATACATTGTTATGCCCAACCATTTCCACGGTATTATCGTGATAACCCCCGTAGGGGCAGACCTGTGTGTCTGCCCCAATAATTTGGGCGCACACGCAGGTGCGCCCCTACCGGGTGCACCCGTTGGGGGCGCGACCGTCCCGTCATTAGGGCAGACACGTAGGTCTGCCCCAACGTGTGCGCCCCTACCGGAAATCGTCCAATGGTTTAAAACGATGACGACCAATGGGTATATCCCCGGCGTTAAAACATCGGGTTGGCTGCCCGTAAACGGCCGCCTATGGCAACGCAATTATTACGAACACGTTATCCGCACCGAGGATGCGCTGAACCGTATCCCGCAATACATTCTCGACAACCCTGCCCGCTGGGCATTCGATCGGGAGAATCCCCAATCCCTCGCACCAGAACCGGAGAACGTATGGGCGCAATGACCGAATCCACCATCGAATCCGCTGCCCTTGATTGGCTGAAAGCCATGGGGTGGGAAACCCTCTTCGGTCCGGACATCGCCCCCGGCATGCCCGCAGCGGAGCGCGAGAATTACCACCAAGTCGTGCTTGAATATCGGCTGCGGCAGGCGCTCCAGCGGCTCAACCCGCAGGTGCCGGCAGATGCGTTGGAGGAAGCCTTCCGCAAGCTGACCAGCCCCGACTCGCCGTCGCTCGTGGCGAACAACCACGCCATCCACAAGTACCTGGTCGAGGGTGTGCCGGTCGAGTATCAGAGAAAAGACGGCTCGATCGGCGGCGATCTGGTCCGCGTGCTCGATTATGATGATCCTGAGAACAACGAATTTCTCGCCGTGAATCAGTTCACCGTGGTCGAGAACCAACACGAACGACGGCCAGACTTGGTACTGTTCATCAACGGCCTGCCCATTGCGGTGATGGAACTTAAGAACGCCGCCACCGAAAACGCCACAATCTGGTCGGCCTTCAACCAACTTCAGACCTATAAAATGCAGATTCCTTCGCTGTTTGTGTTCAATGAGGCGATGGTGATTTCAGACGGCGTGGAGGCGCGAATCGGTACGCTTACGGCCACCGGCGAATGGTTCATGCCTTGGCGGACTATTGAAGGCGAAGAACTGGCAGACAACCGGTTGCCTCAGCTTCAGGTCGTGATTGAGGGCGTGTTCGAGAAGCGCAGGTTTCTGGACTTGATCCGGCACTTTATTGTGTTCGAGGATGTGGGCGGCGGTATTCTGGTCAAGAAGATGGCCGGGTATCACCAGTACCATGCCGTGAATGTGGCGGTGCAGGAGACGATTCGCGCCTGTGTGCCTCCCACTTCCCCTTGGGAGGTGCGAGAGAGCGAAGGAACCTATTTTTCCAAGAGTCCGAAAGACGCCAAGCTCGGTGACCGCCGTGTCGGTGTTGTGTGGCACACTCAGGGATCGGGCAAGAGCCTGACGATGGCGTTCTACGCCGGCAAAATCGTACTGCATCCAGCGATGGAAAACCCAACGCTGGTGGTGATCACTGACCGCAACGACCTGGACGACCAACTTTACGCCACGTTCGCTCGCTGTCACGAATTGCTTCGACAGCAGCCCGTGCAGGCCGCAAGCAGGGCACACCTGCGGGAGTTGCTGAAGACCGCTTCAGGAGGCGTCATTTTCACGACGGTTCACAAGTTCTTCCCGACCGATAGTGAAGATCGACACCCGCTGCTATCGGACCGCCGTAACATCGTCGTAATCGCTGACGAAGCGCATCGCAGCCAATACGACTTCATCGATGGGTTCGCGCGGCATATGCGCGAGGCATTGCCGAACGCCTCGTTCATCGGGTTCACCGGCACCCCCATCGAACTTAACGACAAAAACACCCGTGCCGTCTTCGGCGACTACATCAGCATCTATGATATCGAGCGCGCAGTAAAAGACGGAGCGACGGTGCCCATCTACTACGAAAGCCGACTCGCAAAATTAGATCTGCCCGAGGAACTGAAGCCGCGTATCGACGAGGAATTCGAAGAAGTTACCGAAGGTGAGGAAATCGAGCACAAGGAGAAGCTCAAGACCAAGTGGGCGCAACTCGAGGCATTGGTGGGCACGGAGAAGCGACTGAAGCTGATTGCCAAGGATTTGGTAAAGCATTTCGAGCGACGGCTGGAGGCGATGGATGGCAAGGCGATGATTGTCTGCATGAGCCGTCGCATCTGTGTCGAACTCTACAAGGCCATTACGGCGATCCGTCCGGACTGGCACGATGATGACGATCGCAAAGGAACCCTTAAAATCGTAATGACCGGCTCGGCATCGGACCCTGTTGAATGGCAGCCGCACATCCGCAACAAGTCGCGCCGCGAGGAGCTGGCAAAGCGCTTCAAGGACCCGAAGGATCCCTTCAAGGTGGTTATCGTCCGCGACATGTGGTTGACCGGGTTTGACGCCCCCTGCCTGCACACGATGTATGTAGACAAGCCGATGCGCGGCCACGGCCTGATGCAGGCGATTGCGCGGGTGAACCGTGTGTTCAAGGACAAGCCGGGCGGGCTCGTGGTGGATTACCTTGGCCTTGCGCACGAGCTGAAACAGGCATTGGCTACCTATACGGAGAGCGGCGGCAAGGGCCGGACAGCCATCGATCAGGAAGAGGCTGTGGCCGTCATGCTGGAGAAGTACGAGATCTGCTGCGGCATTTTCTTTGGTTTCGACTGGTCGATTTGGAAAACCAGCGGGCCTCAGGACCGGCTCTCGGTGCTTCCGGCAGCGCAGGAGCACGTCCTGGCCCAAGATGACGGCAAGAACCGGCTGGTGAGGGCGGTTGGCGAATTGTCGAAAGCGTTTGCGCTGGCCGTTCCGCATGAGAAGGCGTTGGAGATTCGGGACGATGTGGCCTTCTTCCAGGCGGTGAAGTCCGTGCTGACCAAGAGCACAAGAGACGATCGACGGAGCCCGGAAGAAATTGAACACGCTATCCGGCAGATCATCTCAAAGGCGGTGTCTTCGGATGAGGTTATCGATATCTTCGCTGCCGCTGGACTAAAGAAGCCGGACATCTCGATCCTGTCCGATGAGTTCCTGGCGGAAGTGCGCGGCATGCCGCAAAGGAACTTGGCGGTCGAGTTGCTGCGCAAGTTTTTGGAAGGCGAGATCAAGGCACGCGGAAGAAAGAACGTCGTCCAGGCCCGGTCGTTCGCAGAGCTCCTTGAGAATGCCATTAAGAAATACCAGAACCGGGCCATTGAGACAGCACAGGTGATCGAAGAATTAATCGCGTTGGCGAAGGAACTGCGCGAGGCGGACCGGCGAGGCGAGAAGTTGGGGCTCACCGAGGACGAGGTAGCCTTCTACGACGCGCTGGAGGCCAACGATAGCGCGGTAGCCGTCCTCGGCGATAAGACACTGCGGCTGATCGCTCAAGAACTTGTCAAAGCGGTGCGAAACAACATCACCATCGACTGGACCGTCAGGGAAAACGTCCGCGCCCAGATGCGGGTGATCATCAAGCGCATTCTTCGAAAATACGGCTATCCGCCGGACAAGCAGGCTCGCGCCACGGAGCTCGTTTTGGAACAGGCGGAAGTCCTCTGCAAGGATTGGACGGAAAAGAATGACCAACGAAGGAATAGCCAGATTCTTCCATTACGCGCGGCCCCACATTCGGGGCAACCCCGATGCCCAATTTGAAACGCCTTCTCTCATCCGTCTGCTTCGAAACCGCCCAGCAGCAGAGGCACTGCTCGCGGAACCAGGAGCACCTTATCTGGCAGGGCGACAAATGCCTCGTCCCTGAATCCGTGAGGTGTGGTGGAGCTAACTGAGCTTTGGGCATGATGACCGCGTTTTGAGCAGTCGACGATGCCCTGTTTCAGCCGATGGCCCGAATCATCGACTCTTCAGTGGCAGAAAAGTGGTCATGACTGGGATCATTGAGCTGTTTTCGGGCATACCGAGTCCCCGTTCAACGTGAGCATTGAATAGATCCAGGCTCTTGCATCGACTCCCTCTTGCCTCACCCAGGGGAAAAATGAGTCACTAAGTCATTAAGTCATTGAGTCATTAGGTCATTAAGTCATTGAGTCATTAAGTCATGAACTTGCAGAGACTTGTTATTGTCTTGCCCTGGGCGAAAATTAAGAAAGACGTTCCGAAATGCTTGAAAGGCGGGACAATGGCGACCAAACGGGAGCTTCAGCCGACGACCGCTTCGGATCACGCGTCCTGCTAGCGAGATCCGTTTCTGGATCACGGTTTTTATGGGACGCCGCTTGGCCCGATTCGAGCGGGCGAAAAACGGGAAAGGAGCCCGTTTTGCCTCAGAATGCGCAAGATGTTGTCAGCCAGTCCGCCCAGGGTCAACACCAGAGTATTGGTCGCAAACCTTCCAGAGGGCAATCGCTCCAAGTCTTGATCTCACTGGGAAACTGTTCGCTCAGACCCAGCTTTTCATACAACCGAATCCCTTGATCCTCATCGATGGAAAGGGACGTCCACCAACCCTCCAGCGTGATATCGGGCTGGATCAGCCTATGCCCCTTGGCATCCGAGATGCTCTCGGTGACCCGGATCATCAGGCGAAACCGAGAACTATTCCCTCCATAGTGTCGTGTCACCCATGTGCTGAGGATCGCTACTTTCTTGCCGGGCCGGGGCTCCGTCACACGGCCCTCCCTGAAGGCCCGATCACGCCAAGAAAGGCGGTCCGCCCCGCGTGGATTCCATTGGATGATGAAGTTCACCTTAGGGTGTCGGCGAAGCTCCACAAGCGTTTCCACCTATTGGTAGAGGTCCGTGCACCTGTTGATCCGATGGCCCACAAGAACCAGGGCCGAGTGGCCGCTGGAGAAGCTCTTCGAAGATTGTTTGATCTCGATGCTTTTTATGAGGGCAGCTGCCGAGTGAAATTGGGACAGGAGACCCTAGAGCGCAAAAGCGAATGAAATTCAATATGATACATCCGGAACGATACTTGTATGTATAGACGCAATCTCAAGGATTAAGGCACTACTGCTGTCGAGATACACGTTACGGTAATCGTCGAGGACTATGTTCATTCGAAAAACCATAGGAAAAGATCCCCGATCAGGGTCCACCTATTTCTATCATGAATTGGTCGAGTCCTACCGGACTTCCAAAGGATCCAAGCACAGAATCCTCTTTAATTTGGGAAAGCTGGATCTCGACTCCAAAGAGCTTGCGATTTTGGCCCGAAGGATTAAAGAACGGCTCCATGGCCGACATTTTCCTTTTAGCCTTTCCGAGGAGATGAGAAGCTGGCATGCCGCTTTGCTTCGCGTGTTCCAAGGAGCCGTTTGGAAACAGTTCGATCTCAAGCTGAAAAGCAGTAAGGAAAATGGGAAACCGTGGTCCAGAGAAGGCGTTACCCAGGATGTCTTCGGCCGGCGCTCTTTCAAAGTCGCAGCCGTCACGGGTAATCGGGTTTCACTCATGCCCACTGAGGCCGCTGTGGTGCCGGTTCATCAGTTTGTCGATGAAAGAACTCCGGCAGGCTATCTTCAGCTGTTCACTCCGTCACGGGAGATCATTTGCGGGTTTCTCAGCATCCCGGCTCACCGTGATGCCCGCAGCAGTTCTTGCGTGTCTTGAACTTGATAAAGTTATTCCGCAGGAGAAGCCGAATCTTGGTAGGCCAGGGCATGGGTGCGGACATATTGGTGAAGAACGATTTCAGGCTTGGCATGGATTCCTTCCTTTTAAGACCGGCCTTTTACAAGATGTTGTATCTTCGGAACGTAAGAGCGGGCATCGAATATGTGCCGAAACCCGTTTTCGTTTATGGATCTCACCGAAACGAAAACGGGCCTTTCCCCCAGAGGCGATCGTGCTTCCCGAAGCACCACACGCCACTCGCAAACCCGCTCGGGTCGCGCCCGTCCAGCTCGCACTTGTTGTTCAGGTAAAGCGCCGGGCGAAAAGCCTTTTCGGGCCTCGCCGTAAGGTATGGTCATAGGAAATTGCTTTTTGACCGTTGTTGTGTAGCAGGCGTACTGAGGTGGGTCAAGCGCAATCGAGTCTCGATTCTTTGACAGGGTCGAGGCGAATATGCACCAAACATGAAGCAAGTGGTTTACGGGAATCGCTTGTTTGTGCGAAGGGGACGGCAAGGTGTCGGCGCGGGCCTTCGGATTCGTGGACCCGGCGGAAACGCAGGCAAACTGCTCCTGTAAGGGCTTGCAGGGACTGTCTTCACTGCCGAAGCCTAGTGGCAAACAATGGCGGGCTCTTCATATTCGGGCCGACCGTCGTCGAAGTGTTCGCTGACAACCGGCCCATGTTCCGGTGTTTTTGGTTTGCTGCCGAATGGGACTGTTTGCGGTTTGCAGAGCCCGAGACGGCGGAGCATGCGTTCTATGACAGAGGGGGGCATCAATCAGGCTGATGATTTTCATCTTCCCTTAATTCGCCTCCCCTTTTGAAAAATCCCGAAGATCTTTCGAGAGGTTCAAGGGCGAACGCGTGGCCCTCCAGAGATGTGTACCCTACGCCTAAGGCGGGTAAAACCTCCGGATATTCAGCTCCCGTTATGTATTGGCAGGCTCGGGGCGACATAAAGCCCTTCTGGAAAGCGGCGAGCTGGGGCACTGAATAGTCGGTGCCGTATTTCTCGATCTTTGTTGGGCCGGTGGCTTTGGGCGGGGGCCGGGACTCTATGCGTCGTAAACCCAGGTGCCTGAGAATCTTTGTGCCTATTTCCTAGTCTTCTATGATGCTTATGAAGGAGGAAAGACATGAGCGGTACCGCCGGTGCTCATGGAGGGCCGGGTTGGCGCGGTTCCGGCGCGTCTGAACCAGCCGCTTCCTTTCGTCTGGATACCCTGCGCGCAGAGCTTAAAGGTTTATCGAGCGGGACGACCAGCTTGCGGCAACGAGTGGAAGAAATCAAGGCACCCGACGCGCGGGCCGCCTCTGCGTTGGGCTCAGACGCATCCCCTTCTGGTCTGTTGAGATGACCTATATTTCTACTTCGAGCATGACTCCGGCCTCGACCGTCATATCCTCGGCCAATGTCTGCCGCTTGCTGCCGTGTTCCTTTTCCCACCAGTCCAAACGGTAGCGCCCGGGCGGTAGGGGCAGAGGGGCCCAGGTCTCCTTGGCGATGTACTCCCGATTGTTCTCTAGATTGACGAAGATGATCCGATAGGGGGGCTTGGCATCCTTCCGGTGCAGAAACCTGACCCCGGAGTTGATGGGAACGGCTGCAAAGCCGTGATCAGGCACCACGATCTCTCCCCATACCAAGTCATCATTGCCATGCTCGGAGGGCCTCAACACCAGCCGGCATTTGCCAGGCGGCGCGATCTGGGGGCCGAAAGAGCTCCATTTTTAGGTGAAGCGCAGAACCTTGTCATCCTCCAAGGCATAGAAGTAAGGCTCCTTGAGCCAATCAGCCGGCTGCAGGTTGATGCCATGATCCACCAGCAGATCGTTGAGTTTGCCGCTTTCCACCGTGATCCGGGCCAGGCGCATCGGGGTGGCCTTGTGCTCGTCCTGCCACCACCAAAGATCATAGACTCCGGCCGGAGCTACCTGGGGTTCCAGGCTCTCTGCTACCGAATACACTTTGTCCTTTGCGTCGGGTTCGGTCAGATACCAGAGCTTGGAAGGCTTGACCTCCTTGGGAGCGATGATTCTGATGCCGGTGTCGATGGCCGCCTCGACGGTTTTGCCACTCTCCACCCGCACCACCTCGGTAAGCAGCACCGGTTTGTGCTTGTGCTCGCTTTGCAACCATATGATCTGGTACTCGCCGGCTTTCCCCTTCAGCTGGTCGAGGTTGCCCTGGGCTACCTCCTGGCCTGATTCCGCTTCCACCAGGCTCCAGGAACGGGGCAACCTGGCCCAGGAGGCCAGGTTCAATTTGACGGTGCCAGGCCCAGCGATCTTGACGATCTTTGACTTGGCCTGGACCGAGGGAGCTTCCGCGGCCTCGAGAGCCGGAGGCAGGGGCTTCTGTTCCACCACCGAGACCTTGATCTTGCCTAGGGCCTCCCTGAGCTGGGCAAGGCTATCAGCCTGAAAATACTGGCCGCCTCCGGCGGTGGCGATGCACTTGAGTTAGGAAGCCTCGGTCTGGTTCACGTCAAACCCCACCACGTGGATGACCAGCCTCAGGCCCCTGGCCCGTAGGTCAGCGGCCACTTGGCAGGGGTCGCCGCCGCAAGTTTCCAGGCCGTCGCTCACAAGGACCACAGTGGTATCGTTTTCGTTTTTGGCCAGCAACTCCCCGGCCTGAGTCAGGGCGTCAACGATGGGGGTCTTGCCCTTGGCGCAAAGGTTCTGCACGGTCTGGTCCATGATGGTCCTGTCCGCGCCGAATTTGCCGATTAATTCTATGTCCTGGCAGTCACCCTTTTTAAGGTTACCCGAAAGCCCCTGCTGGTGCGAACCGACTCGGCTCACGATGCTCTGGAAACGCTTCTGAAGCTTCGCCGACACCCTAAGGTGAACTGCATCATCCAATGGAATCCACGCGGGGCGGACCACCTTTCTTGGCGTGATCGGGCCTTCAGGGACGGCCGTGTGACGCAGGCCCGGCCCGGCAAGAAAGTGGCGATCTTAAGCACCTAGGTGACACGACACTATGGAGGGAAAAGTTCTCGGCTGTGGCTGGTGATCCGGGGCACCGAGAGCATCTCGGATGCCAAGTGACATAGGCTGATCCAGCCCGATAGCACGCTGGAGGGTTGACGGACGCCTCTTTCCATCGATGAGGATCAAGCTGCAACCCAAATTGGGAAACTGGCCGAAAAGGAGAAACAGGTGAAGATGAGATCTGGTTAGCGCCCAAGTCTAGCCATGGCCCCGCGAAGTGGGGGACGCCAGCTCCAACATGGTGTTAGACATTTTCAATACTTCCAAGCACCCAGAGGACAGTGAAGGCAATGATGAGTACGATTGTTGCAAGAGCCCTACCTACCCCTATTTTTTCATGCATTACAACGAACCCACCTTCCTTGTCCCAAGAAGTGACACCATTACGTTTAAGCCGTCTATGCGCGATGATGAGCGTGATCAAGACGGCAATGGGGAAACCCGTTCCCAAGCCGCGCCACCAGACTTTAATGCTACGGGACAACGCTTCTGAGTATGAGATAGGCAAGCCGTCCGCCCGTGTCAGCCGGACCTTCAACAGCCATTTTCCGGGGGTAGTCCCAAAGGTTGTTATCAAGGCCGATTCCACAAATGTCCAAATAAAGAGCAATGTTAATCCAATTAGATATTCACTCCTCTTTGCCAGGTAAGCTTGCGGCGCAAATATGCCAATAACATAGCCACCGACAAGAGAAAACAGGTCTAAGTCGAGCATCCGCGCCCAATACCGTACCCAAGGGCGAATTTGTGGTACTACCTTTTTAGACGGTGTTATTGACGCAGGCGTAACGGAACTGAAGGCCGCGGATGCATGCTGCAGTGGGGCACCGCATGAGCCACAAAACCTTGCGCCATTCGGTACGGGCGAGCCACACTGAGTGCAGTACATTCTTTCTCCCCAAAATGTCTGACGTCAAAGTTTAGGGGCGCTGCGCGACTTTATCGCTAGCTTTTTTAGGAATGCATCGTTAGACAATGCGCCGCGACGACCAACGCCGTCGCGCCGCCCCTGACCTTTATTGACCAACGAACTTTCCGTTCGGTGTCATGACGCAACGTGAGCCTGCGACAAAGGAACCGTCAGGACACATGGTCATTCCGCGGCCCCCGGGTAGGAAAGTTCCATCAGGGGCCATTTGAGGCCCCTGCCGTGTTTGAGGAACGAACCGTCCATTCGGCGCCATCTGGCAACGCTCTCCACCGCCGATGAAACTACCGTCGGGACACATCACGCATGGCCCTCGCGACACAAAACTTCCGTCTGGGCACATAACCTGTGCCGACGCTGCCGATGCAGCGAACATAGTTATGATTGTCAATGAAAACGCCAATCTTTTTAATTTCATGCTCGCTTCCCGTGGAATATGTCTAAAAATGTTTAAGCGGATCCTTAATTACACTGCCAACATGACTCGTACTACTCATTTCTAATAAGCGCCCGGAACGTAGCGCAAAAAGCGGAGAAACTCATGGCATGGTCTCAGGTTCCGGGCAAACACTGGGTTTATTTTTGTGTCTTAATACGCATGGGCATAACAACCTCTTTAGACAAGCGAGTCAACCAAGCTACGGACTCCCGCTGACCGGAGGCTTAGAATGTGAGTGTAGGTCAGGTTTGTCTTGACTTCGCAATGGACTGGCTGTTTCTAACGGAAGCAAATGTCGCAGCCGCCTTCGAGCCGACGACCAGCGAAAAGGTGTCGAAAAGTGCGGCATGTGACCCGATTGCCCAGTCAAATTCTTGTGCCAGTCTTACGAACCCCCCTCTGAACGAGTGATTCCTCTAGTGATGTCGTCCATATTCATCCCTCCTGCTATTCTTCCAGAGGTTCTCCTGCGGATAAACCCGCGCCACCTACTGACGTTTGGTGCGTTCGGGTTTCGGCGGTCCAGTGCGTTAGGCATCTGAATCCGAACCTAGCCGTCGGCTGGATCGCGCTTGTAAAGCGCCTTAACACGCTTGAGGTGCTTCTGCAAAGGAGCCTTAAGGAAGGTCGACAGCATTTTGATAAGGTCCTTCAGACCCTTGCCATCTCGAACGATCACATCATAGTTTGAGAAGCAGGCCACCGATGATGGTCACCATAAGTCCGACTATAAGCTCGACAAGGTTCTTTCTCCACCAAGGTAGCTCAGCACTTGACGAAGAATGGGTAACATTGCTCGACCAGTAAGTGAAAACGGAATAGAGGCCACAATCAGTGTGGTGTTCTGGTGACACAGCGGCCCACACCGCCAATCCTTTCCAGGTGCATGCTCTTTGGAGAGTTGAGTGTGTGCTACACTAGCGTGAACCTCATCACTGTAAGACGCAAGGAAGCTGCCAAAGTACCCGAATCGGTCAAAGGCCACCTCGGGGCAGAAGTTAATAAACCGGTGCGAATCGTCCCCTGGCCCAGAGACCGATGTCGCATACTCATCCGTTCTCGGCCATAGATCGCTTGCGTGCAGATATGCAAAAAGATCTCGCGTCCTCGTGGAGTTCAATCTTCGTACTCCCCGCCTCCCCAAGCAGAGAAACGCTCTGGTAATATCGGGGACAAGACTCAACTGTGACAAACGGGCAACGACCAGAGATGTCCTTGTTTTTGCCAGCCTGGATGTACCAAAGTACACCAGGAATTATCGTCACACATGCACCTTTTACTCATCCGCTTTGGCCGTGCAAACCAGACAGCCGCTGGAGTGAACAGCAAGTTGTGAGTGAGAAGGTTCAATGACATTTCTCAAAAAAGCGCTCAATGACATGGTCTTTTGACATCCAAAAACTATCGACCCAGACTTTTGTTTCAGAATCCTGAGTAATGTTGTAAATATCCTTCATGCCATAGGATTCATAGTCGCCAACGAGAACATCCCCCCGTGATGGAATACTACCGCCGAACCACTGAAGCAGGGTGTACCCCAAAGGTGTTTCAACAATGTAGTAGCTGCAACCGCTCTTGACATAGACCACCACACCCTTTACGGCCAGCGCAATTGACGGAAGACATAGAAACGCCGAAATCATGATGATCACAATGAGCCATTTCAATGTTATCCCTCTTCTCGCCTAATGTTGTTTAAACCGAGCCGTATAAAACCCCCAACATGACTCGTGGTGTCCGCTCAATACGCGCCCGAAACATAGCGCAAAAAGCCAAAAACTCTGGGCATGGTCGCAGGTTTCGGGCAAGAACTGAATTGAACTCGGTGTCTAGTACGGATCGGCATAAGAAGCTCCCTCGACAAGCGTGTCAACCGGGCTGCAGCCCCCCGCCGGCCCGAGGTTCAGAACTTGAGTGTGGGTCACGGTCGTCTTCACATGGTTACGGCCTGGCGGTTCCCGTATGGAGCGAATGTCGTAGCCGCCTTCGAGCGGACGGCCGGTTCCTGTAGATAAACCCGCGCCCCCTCCTCTCCTTTGGTGCGTTCGGGTTTCGGCGGTCCAGTGCGTTAGGCATCGGAATCCGAACCCAGCCGTCGGCGGGATCGCGCTCGTAAATCGCCTTGACACGCTTGGTGCGCTTCTGCAGGGGGCTTTGAGGGAGTTCGGCGGCATGCTGATAGGATCCTTCACACCCTTGTCGTCTCGAACGATCACCTCGGTCCGGGCAAAGATGCCATGGGGTCTTATCCTCGGTCCAGGCCGGCTTCCCCGATTTCAACCGTTTATCGATTTCCCTCACATCGAACCGCCGCTACCGTCCGACCTTGTGGGTGGGTAGCTACCCTTCCTGAGCCGCCTTCTAAGGCGATCAATCTACCCCTCCTCAGGTACCACGCCGCTTCGATGACTGTCAGTCACTTGGTTTCAGAAATCTCTTTCCGAAAGGTCCGTTCGTCTATCGAGTAACGTATTTTGAGTTCGAGTAATTTTCTTCACACAAGATGATTTTGTCAAATCTGATATTAGTTTCGTCCACCCCTCTTCGAAATGGCTCCCCTTCGACACTTTTTGAGGGTCTCCGGTCGTTATTCCAACCAAAGGGTTATCCGCCTGAGTTCGAGGTTCGCGCCCGAATACCGGCCGTCTGTTTTCCCGGCATCAACCGGAGTTGTCGCGACATGACGGGAGAACCGAATGGAGCTTTTTGCAACCGACCGTTACAGACTGGCGTTCCTTCTGGAGCCGGACGCCGCCCTGGAACTGGATTTCGGGGCACTCCATGCTGAGGCCGAGGCGGCCGCCGCAGAAGCCTTCGCCGGAAAAGCGGCCCAAGTCCATAACTAACTTCCTCAGCTCGAAGCGGAAGTTGGCGGATTGGACATGGAGGCACACCACGGACGGCACCGTTCCCAGTGCCCATTGCCTCTTCCGCCGCGTCCCCGTTTCGGCGGGGTCCGAAGGAACCCAGCTTCCCATCTCGGCTTTGTGTTGTTGAAGTGAAAAGTAATCGCAGATTCCAACGGCTTCAGTCCGGCAGGTGGCGCTCCTGAAACCAGTCTCTGTCAACCCGTGGATTTCGCTTGCTTTTCATCTGAGATATTCTAATATTCGAGCAAAAACCGCTGTCTGCCGTCCAAACAAGAGGTGCAGCGAATGGACACAGAAGGTCGAAGCCTTTCAACGTTTTTATGAGAGACGACGTCGGTTTTCCTTGAGCCAGGAAGAGCTGGCCCGGCGACTTGCCGTGAGCTAAGCCGCTGCGGGAGCCAGAAGGATCGGCGCCGACAAGGACATGATGACAGCAGCGGGGATCAGGAAAACCGCCGCTGTCTACCATACGGCGTTTGCGAGGCATAAGCCCGGCTTCCCCTATTTCATGGCCGAGACGTAGGGAGGCCGTGAATGACCATGACCAGGGATGAAGAAGTGCAACGGAAAGACTCGACCGCGATCAGCAAAGGTGCCGGAATGATTGAAGAGACTCGGCGTCTCTTCGAACACTGGCGTCCCGGTGAACCGCTCGATGACTTCACGCGCAGGCTTCAGACCGAAGGACTGCTTGCCAACTCCACCGCCTACAGAACACGCGACGTCGTAAGGAGAGTTTTCGCACCGCGTTTCCCACAACCCAGCGACAAACCGGCGCGGATTCTTCAAAATGTGCTTGGTCAGGACTGCCGGGGCGTGTTTTCACGGAACTGCTTTTCCTGTTTACGGCGCGTCGGGATCCCCTGGTCTACGACTTTACGATACGTGAATACTGGCCGCCCGTCCGCAGGGGAAGAACCGTAATGGGCACGGAGCTGATGCTCTCTTTTCTGTCGGAACCACATTCTGACGGCCGTTTAACTGAGGTGCATCATTGAAGCGACTGATTTCCAAGCACATTCGCTGTTTAGGTTTTAGGCAGTAATTCAACCAACCGAATCCTCATGACCAAAAAGGATTAGGCACCAAAAATGGCCCAACCTAAGACCCCGTCCGTTGGAGACGATCAACGAACTTATAGATGCAGGGCAAGAACCTAAGTCATAGAGGTCTGCGCGAAACACCGGAACCTTGCTGACGGTGCGGCTCTTCCGTTTAAATCTGGATCGTGGAGTGGAGAGATCCATTCGTAAAACAATGCCAAAACTATAATGTTCGCACAAAGTGTGATGCGAATCCAAACCTATAGAGAAAGGAACAATCCATGAAATCGGCAAGACGCGAAAAGCCCATACCTCACGTCGTCATAAGCCAAGACTTCGGCCAGGATCCTCCGTCCATCTATTGCCCTGTCTGTGGCACCCTGATCCTCGGTAACGACCAGGAGAACACGTGTGAGCATGTTCTTTTCAGCTATGTTTCCGAGGCCGACGAGTTTTCTACAATGGCGTCGGCGTATCGGGAAGCCCTTGAAAAAATCACTGCAAGGGCTGACCCCTCAAACTGGGTGAAGAAGGCTTTAAAACTCTTCAAAGGGAAAGAATCCGTGTTTTGTCTTACGATCAACTTCGGTGGATTCGCGTGCGGTCCGATAGGATTTGCGGTATCCGTGGCTTTCGACATCTCGCCGAAGGGATGGAAGCATTCGCATGGAGATGATCGGGAGTAAAAAGGGTGGTACTCGGCTATCCAGACAATTAGCACATTAATCGTTGTGGCGGTCTTTGCGGTTGTTGTTTTGGCTTCCTCCAGGTATACAGCAGACCTTTACAGCACCGGGAACAACTTCGGAAGCGGATATCGCCGGAATAGCTTAGGGAATCTTCAAGGCACTGGAGAGAGCTTTAGGGCGTGCGGACGACAATAGCCTGTAACAAACTGGTTGCACGGTTGAAACGATGAGCCAATTTATCTTCGTGTTCACGGATCTTGGCCATGACGGCGAGGCGAAGGTCAATCTGCTCGATCGCTTCGGAGCATCCCTCGGGAGCTCTTAGTTTTTGAAAGGTTTTGCGGTCTTTCGGACTTGCGTATAAAACCCATGGAAAATTCCCACCGCGAGTTTTCAGGAAGTATCGGCAAAAGCCCAGGTAAACTCCGCGATGGTTTGTAGGAGCAGGCGGGGAACTAGGGGCGGAAAAGGTTATGCTTCCGGATGTCGCGTCAGCTTTTCCGTTCGCTAATACGACCGGCCTCAGCGATGGTCTGGTCTCTTCTGACGACCGGAAATTCGACCTCGTGCACGAGACTTCGAGAGGAAGCCTCAAGCTGTGTCAGCATCTTGTAAAGCTTC
This sequence comes from Desulfosoma sp., assembly GCA_037481875.1. Taxonomy (NCBI): domain Bacteria; kingdom Pseudomonadati; phylum Thermodesulfobacteriota; class Syntrophobacteria; order Syntrophobacterales; family Syntrophobacteraceae; genus Desulfosoma; species Desulfosoma sp. The sequence continues at coordinate 206,849 of JBBFKY010000006.1, forward strand.
GAAAGTTGTCTATTAAAGGTTCGTTCGATAAGGTCGAATCTGATAACGACCGAAAAACTCGTTGCGAAAAGTTTCATCACTTTTGAGCATCCAAAAAGACTTGCCGTTTCTACTGTCATTAAAAACGGTTTTTTCGTAAAATCATCCACTCGTTTCCTTGCGGGGTTCAGAAGCTTTCCAAGGATGAGGAGAGGTAAAGGCATCCAGAAAGGTGAGCAAGCACGACATAAAAGCGGATCCGGTCAACCGTGCCGAGGAAACCGCAAAGAACCAGGTCCTTGGACAGGTGGTCATCTACAATTTGGAGCCAATTCCTGCTCGATTGCCGTCTTGCAGCGGGACAGCCGAATGTGCGCCATCCTCGGCCCGAGTGTTTTCGGCCTGTGGACGCACTGGAGCCGGCGGAGCGATTACGCGTGTTCCATCAGCAGGATTACGGGTAAAGGGGCTAAGACATGAGTGAGCTGATGCCACGTTTCCGGCGAATATTCTTTGAAGTTTTCGAGTCGCTCCCCCGCCAGGGTCCGGGCAACCGCGCCTGCGCCGCTAGGGCTCTTGCTCTTTGTCGCGATCTGCCGCCCACGCCGGCGGTCCTCGATCTGGGCTGCGGCGTCGGCGGGCAGACACTCCAGCTCGCAGAGCTAACATCCGGGTCCATCGTGGCCCTGGACTGCCATGCTCCGAGCATCGAGCGTCTGCGCGTGACGGTCACTCAGAGAGGCCTGGCAGAGCGGATTCAGCCTATGGTCGGTGACATGGCTGAACCCATGCTGCCGCCTGCAAGCTTCGACCTCGTCTGGTCCGAGGGAGCGCTCTACAACATCGGCATAGATAAAGCCCTTGGAGTTTGCAGCCGGCTGCTGCGACCCAGAGCCTACCTCGCTTTCACCGAGCCGGTCTGGCGCAAGGACGACCCTCCCCCCGAGGTCAAAGCGAGCTTCGATGCCGACTATCCGGCCATGGGCCGGATTTCGGATGTCCTGGCGGCAATCGAAAGAGGCGGCTTTTCGCTCATCGGCCACTTCACCTTGCCGGACGAGGCCTGGTGGGAAGATTTCTATACACCGATGGAAATTCGCATCGAGGAACTGCGCGCTAAATATGAAGCCGACGTCGAAGCGCTGGCGGCTCTTGACCTACTTGCACAAGAGCCTGAAATGCACCGAAGGTCTTCGGACTTCTATGCCTATGAGTTCTTTGTCGCGCGTCGGGTGGAGTGAGGGAACCCAGAGTGCCGGGGAAACATGATTCAACGCCGCTTCGTGTCCACCGGGAACGGCTTGTTCTTTGATAACTCGTTAAATATCCAAGCCTTACGAATCAAAGGCCGATACAGGAAATCCATAAAATTTCAGAAACAGAATCAGAATGCTTTCATACAAGCGCAGGCCAGTGGTTGCTTAAGACATCGAACCCAGCACAAGTTGGTTATTCAGTTCCACCCCTGAGGAATCAGGATCATTTCGTTAAGCAGGCTAGACAGCTTTATGAAGTGCGCCCAAAATACGCTCTTGCCTTTCGAGAGACAAAATCGACTTTTGCAAGTCCAGCAAAAAGCGCCTTCAACGGTGAGTTCACCGCCGAATGGGAGGCGGCCAAAGCGCAGTGCCTTGCCGAGCGGGTGAGCCCATGGCGCGGCATCGGCGCTTTCTCCAGGGAACATAAAATATGGCGGCGTGAGGATCACCGAGGCGAGCTTGAGCGGGATTTTCTCGAACCAGATCACCTACATCATCGTGAGGGCGGCCTCAAGCCTTCGACCCTTTTCAACAAAACGCCCACGTTCTGAAAGACGAGCCGGATACGAAGTTTTGCAACTTCCGTGAAAACGCTCATCCTTTAGAGCAGCCTTCATTATCCTTAGAATACCTGAGTCCACTGCTGCGGATGTGCATTGCTTCCTGATTATCAAGGCTTCCACTCGAAGGCTATTTTGCATTGTCAACCCAACATAAATCACGAGGTTGACTTTTCAGGCCCGTCAAGCATAAAAGGGTGTCTCGAAAGGAGACGCCATGGGCGACAGAATCATCAGGGCAATGGACAGAGTTCTTTCTGGAGAGGCGATAGACCACGACACGGCGGTAGAGCTTTCAGTCGTTTCTGATGCGGACAGGACGTTTCTTTTTGCTGCCGCGCAGAAGATTCGTGAGGCATTCAGGGGAAACAGGGTCGAGCTCTGCTCGATAGTCAACGCAAAGTCCGGGGCATGCAGCGAGGACTGCGCCTTCTGCGCTCAGTCTGCACATTACAGGACGGGTGCGCCGGTGTATCCTCTCATCAGCGTCGATGACATGGCGCGTGCGGCAGAAGGTGCAAAGAAGAATATGGCGCAACGGTTTAGCCTCGTAACGAGCGGTAGGGGTATAAACTCGGATCGCGACCTCAGAATGATCGCCGACGGCATAAGGCGTGTCAAAGAAATCGGGCTCACACCGTGTGCCTCACTCGGCACGCTGAGAAGAGAGCAGCTTGCATACCTCAGGGACGCAGGTCTTCAACGTTATCACCATAATATAGAGACGTCCCGCGAATTCTTTTCAAATGTTTGCACGACGCATTCGTTCGAGGAGAGGCTCGAGGTACTGGACAATGCGCGTTCTATCGGTCTTTCGACTTGCAGTGGGGGCATTCTCGGTATGGGCGAGAGTATGAAGGACCGCATAAGCATGGCCTTTACCCTGAAGGAGATCGGCGTCGATTCCGTGCCGATCAATTTTCTCATGCCCATAAAGGGCACACCTCTCGAGAACGTCAGAGAAATATCTCCGCTCGAGGCGCTCCATTCCATAGCCTTGTTCCGGTTTATCCTGCCTGACAAAGAGATAAGAGTCTGCGCGGGACGTTCGACCGCCTTGAGGCAACTCCATCCAATGATATTGATGGCAGGCGCAGACGGTTTTATGATCGGCAACTATCTTACGAGGGCAGGACTCGACCCGGAAGCCGACCTTCAGATGGTGCATGACCTGGGTTTGTCTGTATAGGGGCATGCGGCATGTCTGGTTAAGACCTTTTCAGTGCAAGGATGCGTGCATGGTTTTCCGGCAGGCACATCTCGGACGCCCGGCGCAATGTGCCGTTTTATGACATCGAGGCTGTATTGCCGGAGACGTTAGTGCGTCTAAGGGAACGTACGACAGACCGGATTTTATTGATTTATCCATAGATAGGATCGAAGTCGGAGTTCAAGCCTTCCAAAGGCCGCGTGCAGCTCATCGACCCTCCACGCACACGCAGTCACGCAGTAGTACAAGCCCGTATGCGGGAATCTAGGCAAGAAGAACTGCGAGCTGTTCGAAGAGGATTTACAAATTCGACGCCCTGCCCGCCTCGCTTCGCGTCGTGTTGGAAGCCGACCGGTGACGATAAGACGGGTGCGATGGGAGTGATAGCCGGCCTTGGAACTTCGCGACAGCGAGCGAATCCCTTTCCTGGTGTGTCGGGCATGCCATCAGCCTGGCTACCTCCCGAACCCGGAAGTAGGGGCGACCAGCCTTGTAGGGGCGACCGGCCGGTCGCCCCTACCATGTGGGGCGCCCCTACGATGCGGATCGTTCGTAGCGCCGAAGGGGCCGTTTTTGGAAAGGCTTTTAGGAGAGAAAAGCCATGGTCAAAGAACACGACCGTCGCAGCATCCGGTTGAAGGGACACGATTACGCCCAACCCGGCGCGTATTTCGTAACCCTTTGCACTCACAACCGTGAATGTTTGTTTGGCGAAGTGGTGAAGGGCGAAATGCGGCTGAATGATTTGGGACAAATTGTTCGCGAAGAATGGTTCCGGTCAGCGGAAATTCGCCGTGAAATGAAATTGAACCCGGCTGAATTTGTGGTCATGCCCAACCACATTCACGGTATTGTGTGGATACACGATATGGTAGGGGCGACCAGCCTTGTAGGGGCGACCGGCCGGTCGCCCCTACCATGTGGGGCGCCCCTACGATGCGGATCGTCCCTAGCGCCGAAGGGACCGGCACCACGGTCTTTGGCATCGTTCATGGCCGGTTTCAAATCCGTTGTCGCTAAACGTATCAATCACCTTCGCGCTACCCCGGGTATTCCCGTCTGGTAACGCAATTATTACGAACACATCATCCGTGATGACGAATCCCTGATTCGCATCCGCCGATACATCGCCGAAAACCCCCTGCGCTGGCATCTGGATCACGAAAACCCGACGGCGGTAGGGGTCGACCCCAATTGGGACGCTATTTTCGCATTCGGTGCGGTCGTGGTGAATTTTGGGGAGGTGCGGTGATGATCACCAACCTCGTACCTCATGGAAGGCGGACCTATCCTGTAGGGGCGACCGGCCGGTCGCCCCTACGATGATCGATGGCGCCGCCATCTTTTTCTTTGACATGGACCTCATAGAAGTGAGCGACGCGTTCACTGGGATTTGCTATGACTCATTTCATGCTCGATCCGCTGAATCCGTCCGCGCCAGTAGGGTTTGGCTCCTTCCGGCATCAGCCAAGCCGCCTCGCCATCGAGGGGAATCAGCATTCCGTTATAGTCGTGATAATCCCAAAAGCGTCCTTGCCAAGGCGTGAAAATGATTTGATCGCCGCTGATGCGCCCACGATCCTCAGTTCGCACCGTTTCGATCAACCCTTCATTGCTGAAGGTAAACAGCATCGTAAGGCTGAGCTCACCATCGACAAGCGTCGCTCGCGCTGAGCCAGCATCGACTTCCTCCCAACACACTCCTTGACTGGGCAGCAGAGCCGTCGGATACCATGCGGCTTCAGCGAAAAACCGCATCAACTCTCCTCGTGCCAGTTCCGAAGAGCCGGGCTGTTTCATCACGGTTACAAGCCCGAACAGCTTGGCGGTCAGTACACCCTCGCCTGCAACATAGGCATCGTGGACGTGCACGTTTATTCCCGGCGTCATACGAATACGGGCGTCCCAAACGAAACCGGGTCGCCGGACAATGACGCGCTGGGATGATCGGAAGGACTTCCATTGCTCGCCGGTCTCACTCATGTTGAAGGTTCCGGCGTGTTCTACGTTGACGGCCCTAATCAACGGCTGTCCTTTTTTCAAGACGATACGAAAATAGCGCTGAACCGGCGCAGGCAGCCCCTCCAATTCGCCTGGATCAAAGTACGCCTGGACGATCGGCACCCGGACCGCCTCCATTTTCGCATAAAGCTCTTTCGTCTCCGATTCCCACCGACGGATACCGTAAAGAATTGCCGCGGCCATCATAAGGAGTAGGGCAGCGAATCCAACGACAACTACTTTCCCCAACATGTCCGACTCTTTCGCTGATTGACGAATGAACTGAACGAAGGCACCCCTGCTGATTTCTTACATGAAGCACGCCTTTTTTCTACATGGTCAGCACGATCTTGCCTTGAACCGCTGCCGTTTCGATGAGTTCGTGAGCACGTTTGACCTCGGTCAACGGCAGGCGTGCAGCGATCACCGGCTTGATCTTGCCCTGCGCCAGCAAATTGAACAGATTGGTCAAATCTTCGATGAACCATTTCGGGTGCTTTTTCCGCAAGGCGCCGATGGAATAGAACACCGTAGAGCGGCCGTTGGGAAGAAGGTTCCACAATTTGAGACGGATGAAATCAAGTGGTATGCTGCCGCCTCTGCCCATCACAGCGTTATAGAAGCCGTATGCCGCCAGTATCCCCTCCCGCCGAAGAGCATGGAAGGATTTCCGGAAACTCTCTCCGCCTATGGGATCAAAAACGGCGTCGACTCCATCTTCCGCCAAAGCACGTATGCGGTCGAGCCAATTCCCTCTTTTGTAGTCGATCGGTGTTGCACCTAACGCCGCAACCAAATCCTGCTTTGGTCTAGAAGCCGTTCCGTACATTTCCAAGTCAAGCAACTTTCCCAACTGCAGCATCGCTGTTCCGACCGCTCCGGCCGCACCGTGCACCAGAATACGCTGCCCTTCCTTGATCTTGGCGATTCTATGCAACAATTGATAGGCGGTCATATAAGACAAGACGAGGCTGACCGCTTCCGCAGGATCGAGACCTTCCGGAACTGGGATCAATCTGCTCTCGGGCAAACAGATGTACTCGGAATAGGCGCCGATGACTGTAAGGTCTGCTACGGTCTGCCCGACCCTGACTCGAGTGACGCCTTCACCCAGTTTGTCCACGACGCCGACCATATCGTATCCCGGTGAAAAGGGTGGCTTCTCTTTGACATCGGGATACATCCCTCTGCGAATCATCACGTCAGTGAAATTGGCACCGACGACCATCACCTTGACGCGCACTTCACCGGGCTTGGGAACCGGCAAAGCCGACACATCCTCCAGTTTGAGGACATCGGGTCCTCCAAAGCTCGTAATTATTACTCGTTTGTAACTCATGCGTTTTTGGAAGCTCTCCTATGTTCGAACAGTGGAGGTCAAGGGTTCCATTCAAGGAGGCGCCTAGCCCGTCCTAATGCGGCAATGTCTTTCCACCGATGGTCAACTGTGGTTCCTGAGGCCGACAGTCTAGCCAGTAGGAAGGGGTGGCGCCATGTTAGCGCCGACGACACCGGCTGTCCAGCCCGAAACCGATTCGACCGACCTGACCGATGCGCAGTGGGGGTGATCCGATCCTATGTCGAGGTGCAAACCAAGACGGGACCGAAGCGGCGCGTGAACCTGCGTGTGATGCTCAACGGGTGGCTCTACAAACTGAAGAGAGGGTGCCGGTGGCCGTTGCTGCCGCGCTCGTTCTCGGCCAAGAGCACGGTCCACTATGACTTCCAGAGATGGACCAAGCAAGGGATCTGGGCGCACATCAAAGACGCATTGCGCCGGCGGGGGTTCGGGTCGAGGTCGAGGCTTGGGAGTACGTCGAGGTGACCTGAGGGGTGATCGACACCCAGGGTGCCAAGAATAGCGTTGCGGACGGGCCAGAGCGAGGCTTCGACGGTGGCAAAAAGGACTGTGGGCGCAAGCGGCATCTGCTGACCGACACCCTGGGCTTCTTATTACTGCCATGGTTCATTCGGCACAGCTGTACGACGGCGTCGGCGCCGAGCAGAGGTTTGCGATGAACAAAGCGCGCAGCATCAGCTTGAAGAAGGTGTGGGCGGACCAGACCTCTCGTGGCGTATTGGGCCATGGTTGGCAACCAGCGGCATGGGCGAGTTGGAGATTGTGGAGCGACTGCAGGGCCAACGTGGCTTTGCGGTGCAGCAGAAGCGCTGGGTCGTCGAGCGGACTCATGCCTGGCTGAGCGGCAACCACCCGTTGAGCCGTCAGTATGACCATAACCCACGTCACTCCGAAAGCTGGCTCTACCTCGCCTCGATCCGCCTACCTGGCCGCGGTCTCGCCAAAGCCTCGTGAACGAGGGCTCCCTTGGGGTTGGAACATTGGAGAGCTCTAACTCCTGATTATCATTAGTCTACCCCTAAACGCCTGAATTGAGCTGAAACCGGCATTCGGAGTTTCCCCTGTTTGTATCTCCATAGAGCGTCTTCGAAGCGGAGGAACTCAAAAGGCAATGTCGTGCCTGTTTTCAGCTTGAACGATCGGTTCGAGTAAAAACCCTGATTATGGTGAATATCAGTCTTGCAGCGCAGGGCAGAATAAAAGCCGAAGCCATCCTTTACTTTCCATTTTATCAGTATTCTGACTTTTCATAAAGTTCACTACTTTTTTTGGCTCCTATCCTGGTAGCGCCTCAGTGTCGGTATGATTTGCCTATGACTTTTTCGGCAAAACATCGCACTGTAGTCCCTGTAGATGAATCTTACTTCTTCCCTCTCCGTGAAAATGGTCCTGCCGTTACTGATCGCTACCCTGTAGGTGTAAGCGGTACGGCTTCCGGCGACCGTATCTTAAGGAGGTGATATGAGGGTATCTCGAGTGTGGCGAGCTGCAGGGAGGTTTGCCCCCTTTTCCGCCAGACATGCAGCCGGAACTTTTTGTTGGCCTTACGATCCGAAAGATCTTCGAACACTTGGGCCTCTGGCTCGCTAATGCGAGACCTCAACCCAGGGCCCATTCGCCTCCCGGGCTGCGGCCGTTACCCGAGGATTTCTAGAAGGAGTCCTGTTCCCAACTGCCGGCTCTGGAGGAAGAGGACGACTCTCAGGCCCCTTCAACCTACTTGGACTCTTGAGCCACTCCGGCGGGCGGAACGTGCCTTCTCCTCCTGCCGCACCCGTCTTTCTCTTTTCCGGGGAATTGGCGTGCTCTTCTCGTTCTCGCATCCGACTTGTCCGTAACATGTCCACCCAGCCTCCACGCCTCCTTACCCCGGCCCAGGCACACCCAACATCTTGAATCTGTTTTTTTTGACACACAATTACGCTATATGCTATTTATAATTTGTCTGAAAGCAGATTCCTATCATCTTAGTCAGCCGTGAGAAAGTTGAGGAAAAGATGGCAGTTCCTGATTTTCAAACAATTATGCTTCCACTATTACGTTTTTTTAGTGATGGAAACGAGCATTCTCTCCAAGAATTGTTGAATAGTCTTGCAGAAGAATTCTCTCTTACCTGAATCCGTGACGTGTGGTGGAGCGACCTAAGTTGTGGGCTAGGCGACAGC
>JBBFKY010000007.1:0-172235 GCA_037481875.1 Desulfosoma sp.
TTGCACAGAAACCCCACAAATCCGTTCTGGGAATGCTGAGACCCCGGGCGAAGCTTCATGCCCAGACACCATCGCTTTCGGCCGAGGTAGGCCGCAATGGGAGCGTATCCCTCATCGTTCTGGGACGTCCGCGACACCCCTTGTTTCTTTGTGTCGGAATTGTCCAGGCAAAACACATCCAGGTCCAAAGCCACATCCCCTGTGGAAAGAGGCGTTACAGGAACCTGGGCCCTCTCAAGCAGTTCAACGCTGGCGGCGCCGGCAAGACGTTCGAAAACTCTCGCGTGCTTGTCGAAGCGCTGTCGCAAGGTTTCCTGCGAAGGAACCTTTTCGATGTCCAGAGCCTCTTTGAACCAGTCATCGCAGACAACCCCCTCGGCGGCTTCAAAGTCGCTTTTCCCCAGACACAAAAGCCCCACATAGGTCTTGACCACATCGGCATGAGAGATCACCGGCCGTCCCGGAACTTCCTTTTCCAAGCGTTGGCAGAGGTCCGTGCTGCCGTTGATCAAATGGCCCACAAGAACCAGGCCCGAGTGCCCGCTGTAAAAGGCCTTGGAAGATTGTTCAATCTCGATTTTTTTCATCAGCGCACCTGCCGGGTGAAATTGTGTCAGGAGACCCTAGAGCACAAAAGCGAATGAAATTCCATAGGATACATGAGGAATGATACTTTTATGTATAGACACAATCTCACGGATTAAGATTAATGACTCAGTGACTCAATGACTTAATGACTCAATGACTCATTTTTCCCCTGGGTAACGCAAAAGGCAGTCGTTGCAAGAGCCTGGACCTATTCTATGTTCACGTTGAACGGGGGTAAGGTATGCCCGAAAACAGCTCAATGATCCAAGTCATGACCACTTTTCTGCCACCGGAGAGCAGATGATTCGGGCAATGGCCGAAATAGGGCATCGTCGACTGATCAAAACAGGATCACCATGCCAGCAATTCAGCTCGCTCCACCACACCTCACGCATTCCGGTGAATTTTTGACCCTTGCAACCCGTGTTTTTAATGACTTAGAGGGCCAAAACCGGTCACTCTGGGCCTTTCTGTGCTAATATGTGACCAACTCGGGCCAGGGAAATAAACAGGATGGCCACCGATGCCATAAGTGGATCTAGATTTCATTTGGGAATCCTCAGGTTTAGGGATTCTCAGAAGGGAAATGCACCCTGACGAGAGGCTTCACTTGGCAGGAAATATCATGATAAAAACTCTGCGGACCTTTTTGAGCTTGGCAAGGCAGCGAAGCAAGGCCATGAGCCTTGGGCTTTCCAACAGAGGATTATGAGTTGTTACCCATTTTCGCTCAAAGCGGATTTGGGTAAGAACTGTTTGGTTTCCTGGGAATATTTCCCAGGGGAATTTTGGTTCTTTTTACTGGGCTAAGGATTGTTTGATGGACGCCCGCGGTCCCTTGCTGTACAGTTTAGTAGGGAGGTCGCGAACCATGAGACGCTTTGGTGCTATGTTAATGATTTTGAGCCTAATACCCCTAGGCGTGACCGGTGCATGGGCTCAAGAGAAAGGTTTCACTCAGGACGACAGAGACAGGCTCATAAGGCTCGAGGCCACCCTCCAGGTTTTCATGCAGCAGATGGACAAGCGCTTCGAAGAGCTGCGTGAAGATATGAACAAACGCTTCGAGCAGGTAGATAAGCGCTTCGAGCAGGCAGATAAGCGCTTCGAGGAGGTACGAAGCCGTTTCGAGCAATTAACAGCTTTTCTTTGGATGCTGGTGGGGATATTTACAACCCTGACCGCGGTGGTAATAGGTTTTGCCTATTGGGATCGCCGAACCATAATCCGCAAGGCCAAGGAAGAAGCGGTAGAGGCTATAGAAAAAGAGGGTAAAGTGGAAGATCTGGTTCACGCTCTTCGAAGGCTTTCCATGGAGGATCAGAAACTGGCCGAGGTGCTTCGCAGTTTCCGGCTGCTTTAGAGCCGGCTGGCGACCGGAGCTTACCAAAGGTTTACTCGGTTTTTGGTAACTCCCTCCTGTGTGCCCTTTTTTCGGCTTTAAGGGTTCTGTCGCTTTTGGTAGCTGTGTGCCCTGTGCTGCTGTAGGCTCTGTGCCCCTTACACGAAACACTTTTCAAGACAGCTTCCACGAAAAGGCCTAGTCCCACGGGTCATCCCAGGATCCTTATAAACCCTGATTAGTTTAAAAATATCCAAATCCAATTAAATCGGGGGAAATTGATGAGCTCTGGTTCATGGCGCTCCAAAAATGCGCTTCCAAAGAGAGGGCTTTCGACGTCCGACACCGGAAAGTGGTATTGCCGAGATGATTGGTTTTCCCTGAAGAATCCGCCTGGGGACGCCGTCCACCAGAGCCCTGGCCGCTTCTTCACCAATAAGCTCCGCAGCAAGCAAAAGGGCTTCTCGAAGTTTGGGCGGGCGATATTCCGCATCGTGAGCGTCGGAACCCATGATGTGGACAAGACCCTCTTCCAGCAATTCGGCGGAGAACCTTTGCACTTCTTTTCCCCATTCTCCCAAAAGACTTTGCGCCGTCATCTGGACAAGCACTCCGCGACGAATCCATTCTTCCAGCTACTCGGGATGATACCTCACGAGCGGGTTCCGTTCGGGATGCGCCATCACGGGTGTCATCCCCAAGCTTTGCACCTCAAAAAGAAAAGCGTTTAATTTTGCGGCAACAAAGGTGGAAGGAAGTTCCACAAGAAGATAACGGCCTCCATCATTTATGGTCATGAGCCGGCCGCAATGAACGCCATGGGGAATCCTCGGGTGAAGCCGCAATTCCGATCCCGGATACACCTCTAAGGAGATTCCGGAACGATCCAAACGCTTTCGAAGTTCGGCGGTCATGGCAAGGATGCGTTCCCGGCGGTTGTCATAGATTCCTTTGTTCCAGTGCGGCGTAGCAACGACGACTTTTATGCCATCCTTCACAGCCGCGCTGGCCATGTCCATAGCCTCCCTCCACGAGGAAGCGCCGTCATCCATGCCTGGAAGGATATGAGTATGCAGATCTATCAATGATTTCAGCTCCCAATCCTAGGTATTCAAACCTGGGGTTTCGTCTAGGTACGAAATTACCTTTGAGGTGTTTTTCGTCGTGGCGGGCGACCCGGGGATCGAACCCGGGACCTTTGGTTCCGGAGACCAACGCTCTCTCCACTGAGCTAGTCGCCCACAACGTTACCCGTGCCTTCAATGGCGCTCTGTCTACCACACGGGCTTATCGGTGTCAACGTCGTCAGGAAACGCGGTGTCAGGCGCTCCTAAAAATGTCTGCGCGTTCTCCTTTTTAAAACCGGCGTTTTCGGTGGGAGCGCGGACTTCAGATATGTTTCGCATGCGGGAAAGACATACGGATCCCAGAAAACGCAACTTGTGAGGGCGAGGCGCAGCCCCAGCCCTATACCCCAAACCCTAACACCCTAACTTGAAATGCCATGAAAGACCTTTGGTATTCCGAGCACTCGCACAAGCTCCCAGAAATCCGCCGTCTTCGGTAAGGGCGAGGCGCCGCTTCGTCCCTACGTCGTAGAATCGGTCAAGCTCAATCCCACTCGAAACTTTGAATGACTAGGATACCGGCTCCCCGGGCCTTTTCCAGGACCTTTGGCTTGGCGTAGTGGGTGACCACGATGGGCATCAGCTCTTCAGCCATGATGGGGGTGATCTTGTCCAGTTTGAGACGCAGGCTTTTGAGCTTAGATGTGTCATCCAGCCGCAGCACCGATTCACCGATAAGGATCAAAGACTTCCCATCTTTCTGGGCTCGTGCGAAGAAATTGACCTCCTCATCCGCCACGTCGGCCCGCACGATTCGGTCCTTGACTTGAATTCCGTAAACGGAAGCCAGATACGCCGGAAGTTTCCGGTAGGCCTCGTTTTCCAAGGCGTAGGCCATGCTCCGGGAAAGCCCTCCCACCTGCTCTCGAGTGGTCTTGAGGCCCCGGGACAGCCCGACCACTGCTTTTTCTGTACGCTTCTGAGCTTCCGCCAGCTCTTCCACTTTGGCTGCAAGGTTATCCAGCCGAGCTTCCGTTTTCCTCTGAGCCTCCGCCAACTCCTCCATGCGAGCTTCTGTACGCCTCTGAGCTTCCGCCAGCTCTTCCACTTTGGCTGCAAGGCTATCCAGCCGGGCTTCCGTCTTCTTCTGAGCCTCCGCCAGCTCCTCCATACGCGCTTCTGTACGCTTCTGCGCTTCCGCCAGCTCTTCCACGTGTTTTTCCGTACGCTTCTGCGCTTCGGCCAAATCCCGAACGATGTCCTTGAATTCGTTAAATTCGGGCTTGCTCACCGATTCTTCGCGGTTTCGTTCCACCTCTTCAAAGAGACTCAAGAGAGCGTCTCGAAGATCCGGCGCCACGCGCTCCAGCTTTCTGTACAGGGCAACACTCATGCCCATAAAATTTTCTCCCCTTTGCTTTCCTGACGAGGCTTTACCATAAGGGCCATGAAGCCCCTTTTGTGGGATTGCCTTTCTGAAAAATGCTACAGGACGAAATCCCGCGAAACAAGAAGAATGACGAATCGCCTAGTCCCGTTTCATTATAATTGGAGATGAGCCTTTGGAGCATCCTCTCGATGGTCACGCATGTGCCCTAGCTTTCCGTGTCTTTCAACCTTCCGAAGGTTACGGCCTTCTTCTTTTTCCTCAAGCCTTCAGCCCATCATGACGATAAAAACAATGATGCCGATGAGGCAGGTTCGATTCCACGCCGGCACGGCAATTTGCGGAGACGGATTGTGCGCTATGGCCTACATTCTGGAACAGACATCGTCGGTGACGGCCGAAGCGAAAGGCCGTCGGTTCTTTTTTTTGACGTTTCGAGGCCGGCTTCAATTGAACCGTCAGGAAGAAATCACCTTTGAAGCGGTCTATGAGCCTTTCGATGGCTGGAAGATTTTGCGTGCCTCCGATCTGGAAGCTTTTCAAAAGGCCGTGCCCGACGGTTATTTTCAAGCTTTTTGCCTGGATGTGCTCAAGGAATCTCACATGGACTGCCTGGTTCGATGGCACCTGGAACGTAAGGACGGCAAACTTCTTATCAGTAAACTTCGCGCCCTGGTCTCTCAGAGCGCCTCTTGACCTTGTGCATCGGCATCATGCCTCAACCCCCTCGATTCCATACCATCCATGGTTTTCTTGTGGCCTCTATGGTACATGACGCTGCGGATCCAGACTGCGTCGTCAAGAAAAAAACGTGTTCAGGAATGAAGGTGCCTAATGCTTTTCCCGGAAGCACAGCACTTGGGTCCGCCGTTTGTACGGGCGGAACACCTGCGCTTCCTGGGAAAAATCCGTTCCGGGAGTAAATTCCGGGTCCTCGGAAAAGCCGGTTTTCGCACTAACTTCAAGGAGGCCGCTTCATGGAGGCACCATGTCGCGTAGGCACGTCAGGATGGAATTACAGTCACTGGCGGGGCCGATTTTACCCAGACAAACTGCCCACCTCTCAATGGCTGCATTATTACACGAACCATTTCGACACGGTGGAATGCAACGCCACCTTTTATCGGCTTCCCTCGGAAAAGACTTTTCTCCTATGGAAGGAGCGAACACCAAAAGGATTCTGCTGGGCCGTGAAAGCCTCTCGGCTTATCACGCACAACCGTCGTCTGCGCCAGGTGGAAGAGCCTTTGAAACTCTTCATGTCGCGAGCTCTTCTGCTTGGAGAAAAACTAGGGCCGGTTCTCTTTCAATTGCCACCAAGCCTGACTTATGATTCCACTCTCTTTGAAGACTTTGCGGCGCAGCTTTCGCCTTTAAAACGTGTGGCCGTGGAAGTGCGTCATCGTTCCTGGATCAACGACCGGTTCTTGGACCAGCTTCGATTCCATGGCCTAGCTTTCTGTGTTTCGGACACGGCTGGTCGATACCCCTACCATGAAGCCGTCACAGCGGATTTCATGTACATTCGCCTGCATGGTTCCAAAAAGCTCTATGCTTCCAGCTACACCGAAGAAGAAATTCGAACCTGGGCCGATAAAATCCGCTCTTGGAACCGCGAAACCTTCATTTACTTCGACAATGACTTTGAGGGTTATGCGGTGCAAAACGCCTTGTCCCTGAAGCAGTGCCTTTATTCATCTTGAATAGCAGATCGTGAAAAATTGTCTCTAGCTCAGCCCTTTTGTTTTGTGGTAACTGTGCGTGGGTCTTTGAGAAGGCTCGATCTCGCAAACCCTGAGGGCGTGCATGAAACCAGACTTCACCGAAAACGACCTTCGCCTGCAGAAAGCGTATTTCGAAGCCATTTTTGAACATTCTCCCGACGCCGTCGCCATTCTGGATGCGCACGATCGCGTGGTCATGATCAACCGGGCCTTTACGAAGCTTTTTCAGTATTCCGCCGAAGAAGCTCGCGGGGCCTTTATTAACGATCTTGTGGCTCCACGCCAAATGCGTTCGGAGGCCGAAGATCTTTCCACAAAGGCATTAAAAGGGCTTCCTTTCGACGTGGAAACCCGCCGAGAACGCAAAGACGGTAGCCTTGTGGATGTGGCCGTCACGGCCGCTCCTATTTACATAGACGGCGTGATGGTGGCCATCTATGCCAGCTACAGAGATATTTCAGGCCGAAAGAGGACAGAACGCGCCTTGCGCGACATGGACGAAAAATACCGACTTATCGTCGACCATTCCAATGATGCCATCTTTGTTGTTCAAGATGAAAGGTTTCAATTTTGGAATCCCAGGTTTCGACAACTATGCGGCTACGAAGACGACGAAATTGCCCGTCTTTCTGTAGCCACACTTCTGCATCCGGAAGATCGCGATTCGGTGCTGAACCTGCATCGAAAACGTCTTGCTGGCGAATCCGTTCCCAGCTCCTACACCTTTCGTTTTCTGACTAAAGACGGCCGCACGCTGTGGATCAACATTAACGCCATCTTGGTCCAATGGAACGAAAAACCGGCCACCATCAATTTCGCCAGAGATTTCACACGAGAAAAGGAACTGGAAGCGCAGCTTGCCCACGCTCAAAAGATGGAAGCCGTGGGCACCCTAGCCGGCGGAATCGCTCACGATTTTAATAACCTTCTTCAAACCGTTCAGGGATATGCAGAACTCCTGATCAATCGTTCCCAGTGCACGGAAACCGATCGCCGATGGCTTCAAAAAATTTTTGAGGGGGTTCAACGAGGTCGTGAACTTACGCGGAATCTTCTCACCTTCAGCCGTAAGATGGAACCCCATCTTCGCCGCTTGGACCTCAACCGGGAACTCATCAAAATCAAAGATATGTTGGCTCGTATTTTGCCCAAAATGATCACCATTAAGCTGGAAACCGCTTCCAACATTCCCGCCGTGCATGCCGATCCGTCCCAAGTGGCTCAAGTGGTCATGAACCTGGCGGTGAACGCCAAGGACGCCATGCCCGACGGAGGCACCCTGACGCTTCGAACTCAACGGATCGATCTTTTTGAAGAGCACTCTTCCGGGCTAAGACCGGGCTCTTACGTCTGTCTTAGCGTGGAAGACACAGGAAAAGGCATTCCCCAAGACGTGCTGGATCGCATCTTTGAGCCCTTTTTCACCACCAAGCCTCTGGGGTTCGGCACAGGTCTCGGTCTTTCCATGGTTTACGGCATCATGGCCAATCATCATGGAGCCGTATTGTGCGACAGTCGCGTCGGTCAAGGGACTCGGTTCGATTGTTTCTTTCCCGCCCTGCGCGAGGCGGCTTCAAACGAGGAGGAGCCTATTCCGGACAAAGCCGGTGCCTCAGCTTCCCCTCCGGCCACCATCCTCCTTGTGGACGATGAGGAGTCTCTGAGAGTTTCCGGCAAGGAAATGCTGGAATTTTTCGGCCATCGTGTGATCACGGCCGCCGACGGTGAAGAAGCTTTGAAGATTTTTGCGCGGGAAGGGAAAAACATTGATGTGGTCCTTTTAGACCTCATCATGCCCGGAATGGGGGGCCGCAAATGCCTGGAAAAACTTTTGAGCCTTCGTCCCAATGCCAAAATCATAGTGGCCAGCGGCTTTTCCGCCAATGACTCCATTCAGGATATTCTTGTTGCCGGAGCCTTTGATTTTCTGGCCAAGCCCTATTCTGTTGAGGTTCTTATGGAAAAAATCAGCAACGCCCTTAAGGCTCCATGACCGTGGTCTGGGGCCTTTGAGGACCCCTCATAACGAAGGTGACAGGAACAAGGGCGGCGGTCATCCAGGCAAAGATCCAAAAGGTGTCATTGAAAGCCATCATGGCGGCTTGTCGCAGCGTTTCCCCATAAATACCCGCCATGGCAAGTTTACGATCGTAAAACGATGCCGAATCCCCACCCATCACGGTGAGCATTTTGTCCATGGCACGTCGAAATGGAAGATCAAAAGGCGTGAGGTGGTCCACGAGCATGTTTTGGTGCCATTGAGAGCGTTGGGACAACACGGTGGTGCTCACAGCCACACCGAAACTGCCTCCAAGATTACGTAACAAATTGAAGATTCCGGTCGCATTTCCCATGTGTTCTCGAGGAATATTCACATAAGTGGCGGCGGAAAGCGGCACAAAGAAAAGGCCCATTCCCAGGGCTTGAACAATACGGGGCCACGCTGCGGAAAAAAAGTCCGCCTGTAGGTTAAACCGGGACATGAGGGTCAGCGCCACAGCGGCCAGAATCAGTCCCAGAGCCAGCAAGCGCTTCGGAGGAACACCGCGTTTCATGAGAATTCCCGCGATAGGCATGACCATGAGGCTTGCCAGACCTCCCGGGCCAAGCACCAAGCCGGCCAACAGGGCCGTATAACCCATGAGATTTTGCAGATATAGAGGTAAAAGAACGATGCTTCCGAAAAGGCAAAAGTACCCGGTAAACATGATGATGTTTCCGGCGGCAAAGGTCCTGTCCTTAAAAACCCTTAAATTGACCACGGGATGAGAGGCACGAAGCTCCACGAAGACGAAAGCTGTCAGCGTCACTACAGCCACGATGGATAAAGTGACGATGAAATTCGAAGCAAACCAGTCTTCCCTTTCACCCTTGTCCAGCACCACCTGAAGAGAAGCCAACCCCACAGTCAGAAGGGCCAAACCCCAGTGGTCGATACGGACGGTACGCGCTCGAATATATGGGGGATCCTGCACAAAGAGCATGGCCATAAAAACGGCCAGAACTCCCAAGGGCACATTGATGTAAAAAACCCAACGCCAAGACCAATTGTCCGTGATGAAACCTCCGAGCACAGGACCCAAAATGGGTGCAAACACCACTCCCATGCCGAAAACCGCCATCGCCACACCGTGTTCCCGAACGGGAAAGGTTTCCAACAAAATAGCCTGGGACAAAGGCTGAAGCCCGCCTCCTCCCAACCCTTGAAGCACTCGAGCCACCACAAGAACTTCCAGAGACGGTGCCGCACCACACAGCACGGAACTCACTGTGAAAACAACTATGGAAAATAACAAATAATTACGCCGTCCAAAAAGACCGGCCAGCCATCCAGTGATAGGAATGATTACGGCGTTGGAAACCAGATAGGACGTCAGCACCCAGGTGACTTCATCCAAACCCGCATTCAAGCTGCCCTGAATATGGGGCAAGGACACATTGACCACACTTGTGTCCATCACCTCAATGAAGGTGGGGATGATCACCGTAAGGGCAATGGCCCATTTGCGCCGATCCGGATTGGACGGGTTCATCGGGATGCCTTTCGTTCAGGCAACCGCAACCGCGGGCCGTTCTGATCAGAAGTGTCCACGGTGACTTTCAAAGAAAAACCAAGCCTTAGAGGATATTCCGGAGAAAAGGGATCGGTGAGTCGAATCTTGACCGGGACACGTTGCGTGATCTTGATCCAGTTGCCGGTGGCGTTTTCCGGTGGAAAAAGAGAAAAGGCCGCCCCGGTTCCAGCACGAATGCCTTCCACCGTCCCGGAAAATCTACGCCCCGGATAACAATCGGCTCGAATGTAAACCGGCTGTCCGATACGAATGTTTTCCACCTGGGTTTCTTTAAAATTGGCTTCCACGTAAGCTTCCTGAAGCGGTACGACAGCGAGAAGGGGTTGGCCGGGAAGAATACGTTCTCCCAACTGAATCTTTTTCTGGGCCACGAAACCGGCGATAGGAGCGGTGATGCGACAGTAGGAAAGATTCAGTCGAGCCATGTCCCTTCGAGCTTCCAGTTCTTTGGCGTGGGCCGTCAGGGCTTTGAGACGTTCCTGTTCCACGTGCACCCTCAGGCGGCTTGCCTGAGCTTCCTGGAGACGGGCTTCCGCCATGGAAGCTTCCTTCTGTGCCGCCTGGAAAGAAGCTTCCACCGACCGAAGCCTCGCCTCCGAAGCTCCCACGGCCGCTTGAGCTTTGGTCATGGCCGTTTTCATACGGTCACGATCCCGCACCGAAGAGGCTCCTTGAGAAGCCAGGGCTTCATAGCGTTCCCAATCCCGTTTGGCATGCCGGAATTCGGCGAGCACGGCTTCATGTTCCTGAGTGGCTTCTGAGACCTTTTCTCGTACCGCTTGCACTTGAGCCTGAGCGGCGTTCCAAGTCGCCAGGGCGGCTGTGACCGCCGCCAGCGTGGTTTTTTCTACATAGTCCACGGTAACGCGCGCTGCTTGAATTTCCGCCTGCACTCGGTGCAAAGCCGCCTCCACTTCTTCCAATCGTGCCTGTTCATCCGCCGTGTCCAGCTCGATAAGGACCTGGCCCTGAAGGACAGCGTCATCGTTTTCCACGAAAACGGCCCTAATGGTTCCGGGAATCCGGGAAGAAATCGCGGCCGCATCGGCCATGACATAGGCATTGTCCGTAGTTTCCTTGTCCTTGAAAAAGATCCACCAGGAAAGCCCTCCGACCACCAACCCGGCAAGAGCCACGCCGACAAAAGCCCTTTTGAGAGATTGCTTGTTGTTGCGAGGCGGTTTGCTGGACGAAGCCTCCGGAACGCTTTGCACCACGTTTTCGGCCATAGCCTTTTCCATGCGCCTCCGTTTTCTTCATGCCTATAACTTCAGGAACAAGTTTTTCAAAAAACCTGTCTTTCTCTTTGTGTATGGCGTGAGGCCATGGGCAACGTCAACGGTAAAAACCACTCCGCCCGGTCCAATGCCTTCCTCAGCAACGGTGACATCCAGCATAAAGCTCCCCATAAAGCCCCAAGCTTTTCCCTTGACAGAAGTTTCCCTTGCCCATTAGAGATCGAAATTTACAGGGTTTTTTTGAATGAAAGATCCCCGGTTTAAGGGGCTTTGGGGGCCGAGAGTTTTGTCGCAGGGTCATCCTGCACCAAGAAGGAGTCGTCATGACTTTTCAGGAACTCATTCATGCTCTAAACACGTTTTGGTCCGAAAGAGGGTGTGTCATTCAACAACCTTACGACTTGGAAGTGGGAGCGGGAACCTTCAATCCGGCCACCTTTCTTCGCGTTTTGGGACCGGAACCTTGGAAGGTGGCCTATGTGGAACCATCACGACGTCCCACCGACGGTCGTTACGGAGAAAACCCCAACCGATTGCAGCATTATTACCAGTATCAGGTGATTCTCAAGCCATCTCCGCCCGACAGCCAGGAAATCTATCTGGAAAGCCTGAAAAGCTTCGGCATCGATCCCTTGGACCATGATATTCGTTTCGTGGAAGACGACTGGGAATCTCCTACCTTGGGTGCTTCAGGACTGGGTTGGGAAGTCTGGCTGGACGGCATGGAGATCACCCAGTTCACCTATTTTCAACAGGCGGGAGGCATCAGCCTTTCTCCGGTGTGCGTGGAACTTACCTACGGTCTGGAACGTATCGCCATGTATCTACAGGGTGTGGACAACGTTTACGATCTGCGGTGGGCCGACAATGTGACTTACGGGGACGTGCATCACAAGGGCGAGGTGGAATGGTCCCATTACAATTTTGAAGAAGCGGATGTCTCCATGCTTCTGGAACTTTTCAACATGTACGAAAAAGAATCCTTGCGCCTTTCAGACCGAGGCCTGGTGCTTCCCTGCTACGACTACTGCCTGAAATGTTCCCATGTGTTCAACTTGTTGGACGCGCGAGGGGCCATCAGCGTGACCGAACGCACCAATTATATCGCCCGCGTGCGCAACCTGGCCCGATTGGCCGCCCACGGTTATGCAGCTCAAAGGGAAGCCATGGGATATCCTTTGCTCAAAAAGAACGCTTTCAAGGACTGAGAGATTCCCGGAAGGCGGCATCGATTTTCATTCCAGGAGAAGATGAGGGACCTTATGGGACAAGAGTTTTATTTGGAAATCGGCAGTGAAGAAATTCCGGCTGGTTATATCGTGCCGGCTTTGGAATCCATGGCCCAACAGATGGTGCGCTTTCTGGACGATCATCGTATTGGGCACGGAGAACCCGTAACCACGGGGACCCCGCGTCGGCTGTGTCTTTGGATTCCTGATGTGGCCGAAAGACAGGAACCCACGGTGGTGGAAATCATCGGGCCACCCAAATCCGTCGCCTTTGACGAACAAGGACGTCCTACGAAAGCCGCTGAAGGTTTTGCCAAAAATCAAGGGATCGATGTGACGCAATTGACCATCAAGGCGACCCCCAAAGGGGAATATGTCACTTTAGTCAAGGAAGAAGCCGGAGGTCCCACAAAGGAACTACTGGAACGTATGCTTCCGGACTTTATCGCCCACATTCCTTTTCCCAAATCCATGCGTTGGGGCAATCTTTCCGTAACCTTCGCACGGCCGGTGCATTGGATCGTCTGTCTTTTAGGGAACGAAGTCCTGGACTTTACGTACGGTGATGTACGGAGCGGACGTCTTTCCTTTGGGCATCGCTTTATGAGCCCCCAATGGCTGGAGGTGAAAAACTTTGCGGATCATCGAGAAAATCTTCGCCGAAACAAGGTCATATTGGACACGGCCGAACGCAAGCAACTCATCTTGGAAGGCATTCGAGAAAAGGCGGCTTCCATTGGCGGGCGGATTCTCGAGGATGAAGAGCTTTTGGATGAAGTCGCGCACCTTGTGGAATACCCCTACCCGCTTCTCGGATCCTTTGAAGAAAAATACCTGGCTTTGCCCCCGGAACTGCTCATTACCGTCATGAAGGAACATCAGCGCTACTTTGCGGTGGTGGATGACTTGGGAAAACTCAAACCGCATTTTGTCACGGTGGCCAACACCATCCCTAGAGACGCGGATGTGGTAGCTGCAGGAAACGCCCGGGTGGTGCGGGCTCGACTTGAAGATGCGCGGTTCTATTACGAAGAAGATCAAAAAGTGAAGCTGGAAGATCGCGCCGAAGCCCTGAAATCGGTCGTGTTTCATGCCAAACTGGGCACCAGCTGGGAAAAGGTGGAACGGTTCACCCAGCTGGCCAAATGGCTCTGTGAAAGACTCTGCCCCGACTCCATGGATCATGTGCTCCGAGCCGCCTTACTGTGCAAAGCGGATCTGGTCAGCGGCATGGTGGGCGAATTTCCGGAACTTCAAGGGGTTATGGGTCGAGCCTATGCTCGGCTACAGGGAGAACCGGAATCGGTGGCTCAGGCTATCTATGAGCATTACCTGCCCATTCGTGCGGGAGGACCACTGCCGGAAGGCATGGAAGGCACGGTGCTGAGTATTGCCGACAAAATCGACACCATTGTGGGCTGTTTCGGTGTGGGACTGTTGCCGACAGGAACCGCCGACCCCTTTGCCCTGCGTCGTCAGACTCTGGGAATTTTACGTATCATCCTGGAAAAACAATTGCGTTTTTCTCTGGAAGAACTCATCGATCAGGCACTGCCGCTTCTGCGGCCCAAGATGACTGAACCGGCCGAGACAGTCAAAAAAGGCGTGCTGGACTTTTTCCGCGGCCGTCTGCATCACCACTTGGTGACACAGGAAGGCTACGCTTCGGATATCGTCGAAGCCGCCCTGGCCTCAGGGATCGCCTACCCCGTGGATGCGGTGCTTCGAGTCAAGGCCTTGGCGGATTTTACACAGCGCGATGATTTCGAGGCTTTGATTTTGGCCTTCAAGCGTGTGGGGAACATCATCAAAGAAGGTGAACCGGAACCCGTACGCCCGGAACTGCTGAGGCTTCCTGCAGAACAAGCACTCTATGAAGCCTACGGTCGTGTGCAGACGGATGTGTTGGAAAAGATGGCCCGAGGTGACTACGCGGCCGCCCTGGAAAGTCTCACCGAGCTGCGTTCCCCCGTTGACACCTTTTTTGAAGCCGTCTTGGTCATGGATCCCGATCCAGTCGTGCGCCGCAATCGCTTGGCGCTTTTGACGGCTGTTCATGAATTGTTCAACCATATCGCCGACTTTAGAAAAATTCAGGCAGGATAAGTGTATTCATGTCGGGCAACGGGGGGAGTTCTCCTGAAGCCTGTCCAAGCTCCAAGCATGAACTATTCCCGATGATGCCGGTAGGGGCACGGCGCGCCGTGCCCCTACATCTGTAAAGTCGAATCATCTGAACGAATTTCTTGTGGCTTGAAGGAGCCGATGATGACGGCCGACGATATTCCTGCCACAACATTTCATGTCGGCGGCTTCCGCATATCCAGGACTTTTCTAATCCAGGGAAGGAGCAGAAGGCTGGCGACGAGTACCAAAACACCGCTGGCCACAAAGGTGCCTCGGTACCCTACCAGAGGAATCACGAGACCGGCCGCGTAATTGCCGGCGAAGACCCCCAAGGTTCTGACGGCGTACACGACGGCCGAATGGCCTCCCAGTCTTCCCTGAGGGAAAAAAGCCGCAGTCATGATTCCCATGGCCAAGATCACGGGAACATCCCCGGTGGTGTGCAACACACGCACGGCAATCATTTGAGGAAGCGTCTGCGCATAGGCGGTAAGCCCCTGAAACACGGATGAAACGACTAACCCCAGAGCCAAAAGCCGGACCACACTTTGACGCACGTCAAAATCTCGTCCGGTGACCGGAGCCATGGCCGCCATCCATAAACCCACCGCAAGATAGGTCCAACCCACCTGGGTGCTGGTAAAGCCCAGATCGTGCCTCATGAGCAATGTATAGGACGTCTGTTCCACGCCGAAATGGGTGGCATAGACAAGCCAAACCACCAGAAAGGCCAAGGCCCTCGGTTGTTTCAAATCTTCACGGTAATCTCCAAGGTTGAATCGAATGGGGTCGCTGTCCTGTAGGGTGAGCACAAGGACGATGAGCAAGGCGGCTCCACCCAGGGCAAACCCCAGCATTCGCACATAATTGGCATCGCCCCACAGGCTGCCCGCCAAAAGAGGTCCCACGCCAAAGCCCAAGTAGCTGCCCATCTGATACAAGGCGATTTTTACGCCACGTTGGGCCGGAGAGACGACTTTGAGAAAGAGCGCCTGGAGCACGGTTTGAAAAATCGCCCAGGAAAGCCCTCCTAGAACGGCAAGGGTAAGAAACACATACCAGGATTCGGCTACACGAAGTCCAGCCAAATGGACAAAAAGAAGGACGGCTCCGCCCAGCAACACCTTTTTGGGACTGACCCTGTCAGACAAAATGCCTAAGGGAATCATCAGAGCCAAGGCGGAGATGGAATAAAAACCCATGATCATGCCCACCATGGCATCGGAAAGGCCTCGGGACTTAAGATGCACGGGAAGAAAGGAAAACATCATCCAAAGCACCGCCGTGTACAGAAAGCCGCACAGAGGAAAGGTCACGAGACGTGCCGGAAAGGATAGAGCCATAGCGACCGCGGGGCCGGATTTCATGAATGCTTTCAGCCTCCTTGGAATCCATTTTTGATTCAGAGGAGGCACTCTACATCATTCGCCAAGGGACGCAAGTTTCTTGAACGCTTCTTTGGATCGGGGGAATCAACGCTGGATGTTTTTCAAGGCTTCTGGCTTTGACACTTGGTTTCGATTCGGTTACGAGAGAGTGGCTTTAGAAAGATAGTTAGAATCTAGTGGAGAGAAAAAAATGACCGAGAAAAGATTTTTCAAGATGTGGATCGCTTTTGGGCTTGCGGGTGTCCTGGCTTTGACATCCTGCGCGGGACCTCGAAACAGAACGGAACAGGGAGCGCTCATCGGCACAGGAGTGGGGGCCGCTACCGGAGCGGTTCTAGGCCAGGCCATCGGGAGGAACACAGAATCAACCCTCATAGGGGCCGCGGCCGGGGCCCTTGTGGGTGGGGTTGCGGGAGGCATGATCGGTAACTACATGGACCGGCAGGAACAAGAAATGCGTCAGGCCTTGGCCGCTACGGAAGCAGCCAGCGTGCAGCGTTCTCAGGATGTTTTGGCTGTCACCTTTAAATCGGACGTGCTCTTTGATTTCAACTCGTCGGTGCTGAAACCGGGGGCTTACAGCGAGATCGAGCGGGTCGCTCAAGTCCTGAATCGTTACCCGGAAACCCGTATTATCGTAGAGGGGCATACGGATTCCATCGGATCCCTTCAATACAACCAGCAACTGTCCGAAAGGCGGGCTCAAAGTGTGAAAGACGCCTTAGTGAACCGTGGGGTGAATCCGGCTCGAATCGACACCATCGGATATGGGGAAACTCGACCGATCGCTTCCAACGAAACGGAAGCAGGCCGACAGTTGAACCGTCGCGTGACTATTGTCATCACACCTGTGCAGGGCTGACAGCACGACGACGCCATTCGTATAGAGCGACAGCTGTGGCTGTGGCGGCGTTGAGGGATTCCGTACCCAGGGCCATGGGGATGGCCATCGCGTGCCGTCTCCATGGTTCCGGCAGTCCCGGACCTTCCAATCCGGCCAATAACCCAAAGGTTTCAGGAAAGCTCACTTCATGCACGGGACGACCTTCCTGGGATAAAGCAATGATAGGCAACGTGGTGGGCAAGTCGGCCAGAGCCGGTCCGGAAAACAGCTGAAGACGAAAGACAGCTCCTGAAGAGGCCCGTATAGCTTTGGGATGGAAGGGATGGGCGCTTTCCTTGAGAAGAACCACCGCGGTGACACCAAAGGCTGCGGCGGAACGTAACACGGCCCCCACGTTTTCCGGGTCTTGGAACGGCACAAAAAGAGTACAACCCTTGTTCAAACCGTCGGCAGGCGTCCATGAAGGCATAGCCGGCACCCGTACACTCAGCAAAGGCTGGTCTGTGCCGAACAGATCCAAAACATCGAAAAGGGCCTTATCCAATTCCAACCAGGTCACATGCTCGCCACAGGTCGAAGGAGGGGGAGGGCCACCCTGGACCGAGATCCAGCCTTCAACCAGGTTCGGTTGAGACCCCAAAACATCCCGAACCACTTTGGGGCCGCTGACCAGGCAGATCCCTTCCTTTCGAATCCCTTTAGAGGTCAAAGCCCTCTGAAGCTTTTTGAAATCCGCATTGTCGAAACTGGTGATGGTCTTGTGACGTCCCGCAGCGGCCGCCGCCTTGCGAGCCACCACGGGCCGTTCACTAAGTCTTTTGAAAACCACTAAACGCCTTTGATGGGATGTTCCCGGAAGCACATAAGCCCTGTCTTCCAGCAAGGCGAAACGTCCGGTAAAAAGCCTGAGCGCACGTTCCAGTTCTTCGTCGCAATGGGGCCCTTTCATAAAGAGAAGGTGTCCGCCTTGTTCCAGGCATCCTTCAATGCGCTCCATGGTTTCTTCCATGGATTCCACAGCGCGCGTGATCACGCCGCGCACAGGTCGATCGTAGGAGGGACCGATACGGCGCCCTTCAATCTGAACACCCTTCAGTTGCAAGGCCTCGCAGACCTCTTGCAAAAAACGCACGCGATGTTGCCGGCTTTCCGCCAACACCACCTGAAGGTCCGGATTGAAAATTTTTAATGGAATTCCCGGCATTCCCGGCCCTGTTCCCAAGTCCAGCAAAGGGGAAGGAAGGGGTCTTAGGATCCCCGGCAGAATAGAATCCACGTAAAGCTTTCGAACCATGTTCTCGAAGTTGTGGACTCGAGTCAAATTGAGCTCCACATTGTGCTTCCTCAACCATTGATGGTATGTCCACAATTGATCAAGCTGTCGCGCGGTGGCCCGAACGCCGCTTTGTTCAAGAATAGCGGCCAGGCTCTGAGGGCTTGGGCTTAAAACATGCGAAGAAAGTCGTTTTACCATGAAGGGACGATTGTTCCTTTCTTTATCCACGTCCGTTACGCTTATCCTCGGAGAAAGCCTTCATGAACCGAAACGAAGACATGCATGATGTTTCGATGCTCTCGGGTTACGAGACGGTCCGAAACCCCATGGCTTTCATGCATCCACATTGGCCTGTGCTCTATGTGGACAATCACCTTCTCGCCGTTTATAAGCCTGCAGGGCTTTTGGTTCAAGGTGATCCCTCAGGAGACCCATGTCTTTTGGATCTGGCCAAAAGGTGGATCAAGGACCGGTACCAAAAACCGGGCAATGTTTTTGTGGGAATGGTGCATCGGCTGGATCGGCCGGTTTCCGGACTCGTGCTTCTGACTCGTACTTCCAAGGCGGCATCGCGTGTGAGCGCCGCGTTTCGAGCAAAGCGCATCCAAAAAATCTATCTGGCCGTTGTGGAAGGCCGTCCGAAAAACACAACGGAAACCCTCATCCATGGTCTGATAAGACGGGAGACCGGTCCAGTGACTGTGTGTCCTGCAGACACTCCCGGTACCCAAAGAGCTGAACTTCATTACCGCACAGTGGCCTGTGCGCAAGATTCCAGCCTTCTCGCCGTGCATCTGAAAACAGGCCGAAAGCATCAGATCCGAGCTCAACTGGCCCACATGGGCTGCCCCATTTTAGGTGATGTGCGTTATGGAGCATCCAAGGCTCTGGAACAACGCGCCATCGCCTTGCATGCCTGGAAGCTGGTTCTGCCTCACCCCACGAAGGGGGAAACGGTTGATCTCAGCTGTCCTATTCCTTTGAACTGGCCTTGGTTCGTAACCATAGACGATCTGTCTTTGAGCAGCCCTTTTCGGCCCCGATGGCATTGGCACCAATACGCAGCCGAATTGACCTGAAAGGGAATACCGCCGTTGAATCGAAACCCAAGATTTCGAGGGAATTGAAACATGCGTGGATCTTGGGCTGTCGAGCCCATGGTCCTGTAGGGGCGCACCGGCGTGTGCGCCCCAAAAAACCACCGGCACCCGCATGTTTTCGGGGCGGACACGTCGGTCCGTCCCTACCGAACGGCACCGTTCTAACGGCCTAACCCCCGCGCTTGTCTTGGATCAGGTTTTGTGAAAGAATACGTTTTGTTTGAAAGGCTTGTTTTCTCGCTCTCACATCGAAAGAGGAGGACACCATGGCCGAATTGATGGACGTGATTCGTTCGCGACGCAGTATTCGAAACTTTGAAGACAAAGACGTTCCAGACGAATTGCTTCAAAAGGTGCTGGATGCTGTCAAATGGTCGCAGTCATGGGCCAACACCCAGTGCTGGGAAGCGATCGTCGTGCGAAATCCGGAAACAAAAGCCAAACTGCAAGAAACCCTGGCTAAAGGAAACCCCGCCACCAAATCCATCACGGCGGCCCCTGTGGTGGTGGCCCTGTGCGGCAAGCTTCAAAGCGCCGGTTACTATAAAGGAGAAAAAACCACCAAGTTCGGCGACTGGTTCATGTTTGATCTGGGCATTGCCACCCAGAACTTTTGCCTCGCCGCCACGGATGCAGGGCTCGGAACCGTCGTGGTGGGCCTCTTTGACCATGACAAAGCCAAGGAAATCTTGGGTGTTCCGGAAGGCTATGAGCTCGTGGTGCTTCTCCCCTTAGGATATCCTTCCAAAGTGCCCTCGGCTCCTAAAAGAAGAGAAATCGACGAATTTACTCACTACGAAAAGTTCTAAAACCACACCTGAGAAAGCCGGCGACCCGCCCGTAAGAAAGACAGGCGGATCGCCGGCTTTCTGAAAAATTTCGAACCCCGGCGGTTTTCCTTTTAAGAACCTATCAGTCAAGGATACGAGTTCCATGCCTGAAAGACGCTTTCGGTACCAGCGTGAAGATTTTCTTGCGTTTCCTGTCACCATTGAACACATGGACATGTTGATTCGCTTTTTTGAAGACCGAGTGGAAGCTTCCAACACTCTGTATCTTCGAGCCCTCCAACCTCTTGAAGAACTGGCCTTGGATGCCAGGGACCTGGAAATGCGCTCGGTCCGCTGGCGCTTTCCCGAGACACCGGGCATCGAAGCTTTCCCCGTCCCCTACCGCCTGGATGCGATAAATCACAAACTCCTGATTCGTCCGCCACGCCCTCTTGTCATCGGTGAAAGGTTTATCGTGGTGACGAATTCTGTCTGTTATCCTTCCGATCATCTTTTGGAAGGCATTTACCGAGACGTTACGCCTCCGGGAGCACCCCAGCAATATATGTCTCAATGCCAACAATGGGGATTTCAAAGAATCATGCCCGTCATTGACGATTGCCGGGCCAAGTGCACCATGACCACCACGCTGGAAGGGGACGCTCGATACACTCACATGATCAGCAACGGCAATATCAGCCGCCGCCATAACCCTGATGGAGTTCCCGTGCCCGTGCCGGGCTGCCCTGACCGTAAACGCATCACGTACCACAATCCCGTGCCCATTGCTCCTTATCTTTTCATCGCCTGCGCCGGCACATGGGATGCTCTGGTGGATTTCGTCACCTATCCCAACGGGCGCACCGTGCGTTTGGAATACCTGGTGCCCCCTGGTCGAATGCAAGACGCCCGAATTCCCATGGACATTCTCAAGGACGCCATTTTGTGGATCTATAACCATCAAGGTTACGAATACCCGGGAGAAACCTACCGCACCATTTGCATGACCAAATCCAACTACGGCGGCATGGAAAACGTCGGGAATACCACCATTGTCACCGATGCCGCCCTGGTAACGGAACACAGCCTGGACAGCCATCTGCTCTATGCGCATGCCGTCATTGTTCACGAATTCGAACATAACCAGTGCGGCAGCGAAACCACCATGGAAACCCCTTTCGATATGTGGCTCAACGAAGCCTACACCGTGGATGTGGAACGCCGTTACATGGCCGATCGATTCGATCCCACCTATGTGCGCTTGCAACAGGTGGACAGTCTTCGCCACCCGCTCCTAGGGCCTTTGGCCATCGAAGACGGAGGCCATGCGGGTGCTATTGTGCGCCGAGGGTTCAACGACCCCGATGAATTGGTGGATTCGGTCACTTACGTCAAAGCGGCCGAAGTGGTGCGCATGCTCAGGCTCATGCTCGGGTCCGAAGCTTTTGATGCAGGAACCCGCCTCTATTTTTCACGCTACAAAAACGCCAACGCCAATACGGACCAATTTTTTCAATGTCTTGAAGAAGCTTCGGGGCTTTCGCTTAAAACTTTCAAGAAAAAGTGGCTGGAACAACCGGGTTATGCTCGAGTCACAGCCCATACGCACCATGACCCGGCGACTCAAAGCTTTACGGTGACGCTCCGTCAAGACCTCAGAGACGATCAAGAACCTTATCCCATTCCCGTAGCTATGGCCTTGGTGAACGCCCAGGGTCAAGACATGGAGGGAACATCCAAGATTCTCTTTCTGACTCGGCGGGAACAGAGCTTCACTCTGACCGGGCTTACGGAAACGCCGGCGTTTGCATCCCTGAATCGTGACGCCTCCTTTTACGGCACCTTTCAGGACACTTCAGCGGACCCTCAGCTTCTCCAACGTCAAGCCCTCCAGGATCCGAACGCTTTCAATCGCGTGGAAGCCTTTCGTCAACTTACGGACCTGGAACGAGTCAGGCTTATGACCCACCCAACATCTACCGTTTCCGACACTTGGCTGAACGTTTTCGGAAAACTGCTGCAGAATGCCGCCCTCCCCTGGGCTCTCAAAGCCGCCATGCTCCGTATCGACGAACAACCTTTGGACCGGCGCTACGCCGCCTGGTTTTCGGAACTGGTAAGGGCTCGAGAAGCTCTCATGAAGGCGGTAAGTTCTCGGTTTCATGAAGATCTCGTTTGCACTTTCCAAGAGGTCCAAAGCATTCTGAATCCTCAGGACCCACTGCCTGTCGGCATACAAAAGAGGGAACTCTTCGGGGTTCTTGTGGATCTTTTGGCTGTGGCCGACACTCCGGCGGTGCATGACATGCTTTTGGACCATCTCCGTCAGGCTCACACCGCTTCGGAACGCTTTCGAATTCTTACCGCCATACACCGCAGTTCCTATGAAGGACGCCTGCAACTTCTGGAAGAGACTTACCTTCAATGGCATCGTGATGTCACCGGTTATGCCAACTATCTCAAGATTGTCGGTCAGGGAATTCATGACGATCTTTGGGACTTGGTGGAAAGGGAAAAAAACCGTCCGGGATTTGACCTAACCCATCCGACGTTAAGTCGAGCGCTACTGGTCACTGTGGCCACAAACACCAAGAAAGTTTGGACTGAAGAAGGCATCGACTGGATTCGACGCCACGTTATTGAAATGGCACCGATCAATGCCAACATCGCTCGAAGACTTCTTAACACTTTTCAACATGTTCCAGGTCTTCAGCCCCCATGGCGTCTGCGTGTCTGCGCGGCCCTGGAAGACATCCTGATCCATGTTCCCTACCAAGAAAATCCAAGCATCGCCGGGCAGGCTCAAAGCTATCTGGAAAAGTGTTCAAACAGGACGGAGGCTTCGTCTTCTTGAGGCAGAACCATGTCATCGGGGTTCAACCCATGAACTCTCGCCGCCAGGGTCACGCTTCAGGTTCTTGGTGGTAACCAATAAAAACCCTTAAGAGCCTGAAATCGGCGCTGTTTTCAGGACCGCCGGCGTCTCGTCCTTAGCGCAAGCTGCTCAGAAGCAGAGGCTTTCAAACAGAAATATCGCATGACTGGATTCTTTTGGACACCATGGCCCACATGCCCTTCCGACCAAACCTTCGGTTCCTGAAAAGGTATTGTCTCGGCACATTCTTCGCCAAAGTCCCGCCTCGCGCCGGCGATAGGTCCATAAAAATTTTTTCAGCGCGCACCCTTGACTTTTGAAAGCGTAATGATTCAGTTAGGAATCGTTACTAGATGCATTTGTAGGGTGGTTGAGGAGTGTCGCAAGATGGTTAGAATGACTCGACAAAGAGAAGCTGTGCTGAATGTGTTGCGCCATTCCTGTGACCATCTCACGGCCGATCAAGTCTACGATGCGGTACGCCGAAGCATTCCGCGCATCAGTTTAGGAACCGTGTACCGAAACTTGGAAATTTTAGCTTCAAAGGGTTTGATTCAAAAGATTGCCTCTTCTTCAGGCCCTATGCGCTTTGATGGCAACCCTCATCGGCACGCTCACATCCGTTGTGAACGATGCGGTGTTCTGGAAGACGTGCCTTTGAAGAAAACTTTCGATCCCAAGGAATTTGTGGACGAAGGCACGGGCCAGGTGGTTCGTTCCTTTGTCCTGGAATTTACCGGCCTGTGTCGACGGTGTGCTTCAAAAGCACGACCTTGAGACAAAAGAAGCGCGGCTGGTTCAAGGTGCGACGCCTAGTCTCATCAGGAGGGTAGGCTCGGGAAAATGTTCTGGTAGGAAATTTTAGAGGCAAACCTAACCCAAAAGAGGAGGAGAAAGATGGCACGACTGAAAGGTACCCGAACGGAAAAAAACCTTTTGACGGCGTTTGCCGGAGAATCCCAAGCTCGAAACCGTTATACCTATTTCGCTTCTAAAGCCCGCGAAGAAGGTTATGTGCAGATTGCGAATATTTTTGAAGAAACTGCCAATCATGAGAAAGAGCACGCCAAACGCTTCTTTAACTTTCTAGAAGGCGGAGAAGCGGAAGTGCAAGCGGCTTTTCCCGCGGGAAAAGTGGGATCCACTTTGGAAAACCTTCAAGCCGCAGCCGCCGGGGAACATTACGAACATACGCAGATGTATCCGGCTTTCGCGGCAGTGGCCAAGGAAGAAGGCTTTGACGATATTGCCGCGGTTTTCATGAACGTGGCTGTGAGCGAAAAGCAGCACGAAAAAAGGTACCGAGATCTGGCGGAAAACATTGAAAAGGGACGCGTGTTCAAGCGGGAAGCTTCCGTGATGTGGCGTTGTCTTAACTGCGGCTACATTTACGAAGGGGCCGAAGCACCGAAGCAGTGTCCCGCCTGTGCCCATCCTCAAGCCTATTTTGAGCTCTTGGGAGAAAACTGGTAACAAGGTCGCAAACGAAGCAGGCGGTCCCATGGGCCGCCTGCTCCGACTGCCGGAAAGGAGGTGATTTTTCATGGCACCCGTGGCCATTAAGGAAAACATTTTCAATGTGGGTGTCGTGGATTGGAACATTCGCGATTTTCACGGGTATTCCACATACAAGGGCACCACGTACAATGCCTTCTTAGTCTTAGACGAAAAGATCACTTTGTTCGATACGGTCAAGAAACCCTTCAAGAACGACCTTTTGCATCATATTCGAAAAATCACGGACCCTCAAAAGATCGACTACCTGGTGGTCAACCATGTGGAAATGGACCATTCAGGCTGTGTTCCTGAAATCATCGAGGCAGTGAAACCTGAAAAGGTTTTTTGTTCCGCCATGGGTAAAAAAGCTCTGGAAGCCCATTTCGGATCCCACGCCTGGCCTTTGGAAGTGGTGCAAAACGGTCAGGAAATCTCTTTGGGAGAGCGCACGGTGCGTTTTCTGGAAACCCGCATGCTCCACTGGCCCGACAGTATGTTCAGCTACATTCCGCAGGACAAGCTTCTCATCTCCAGCGATGCCTTTGGTCAGCATTGGGCCACCAGTGAAACTTTTGACGATCAGGTGCCCATGTCTGAACTCCTGCGCCATGCCGCAAAATATTACGCCAATATTTTGCTTCCCTATTCCCCGTTGGTGCAAAAGCTTCTGGCGACCGTTTCCGAACTTAAACTGGAAATCGACATGATCGCTCCGGATCACGGTATTATCTGGCGAACTCGCCCTGACGTTATTTTGGACGCTTATGACACCTGGAGTCTTCAAAAGGCGCAACGCAAAGCCTTGGTCATCTACGACACCATGTGGCAATCCACGGAGAAGATGGCGCGTGCTGTGGCTTCGGGCTTGGCTGATGAAGGCGTCTCCTACAAACTCCTGAGCCTTAAACACAATCACCGCAGTGACATTCTCACCGAAGTCCTGGACAGCGCCGCCCTCATTTTCGGCTCCCCTACCCTCAACAACGGCATGCTTCCCACCATGGCCGATATTCTCTGCTATTTGAAGGGGCTCAGACCCAGCGGCAAGATCGGATCGGCTTTCGGTTCCTATGGCTGGAGCGGCGAAGCGGTCAAGGACATCGTGCGATGGATGGAAGAAATGAAGATCGAAATCGTGGAGCCGCCCGTTCGGGCGCAATATGTCCCCAACCATGAGACACTGGCCCAGTGTGTGGAACTGGGACGCCGAGTGGGTCGTGCCGTTAAGGAACGGGTAGCGTGAGCGAAAGAGTTCGGCGCGGTGAACCACCGGGCCGAACGCCAAGGAGGATTCGATGGATGCCTTGCTTTTGTCACGTTTGCAGTTTGCCGCCGCCACTTATTTTCATTTCCTTTTTGTACCGTTGACTCTTGGACTGTCCATTTTGATCGCGTTGATGGAAACCAAGTTTGCGCGATCGGGGGACGAAGAGTACCAACGTATGGCCAAGTTTTGGGGTAAGATTTTCCTTATCAACTTTGCCATCGGTGTGGTCACGGGAATCACTCTGGAATTTCAGTTCGGCACCAACTGGTCTCGATATTCGCGCTACGTGGGAGATATCTTTGGATCTTTGCTGGCCATTGAAGCCACGGCGGCTTTTTTTCTGGAATCCACCTTTATCGCCGTCTGGGCGCTCACCTGGAATCGTTTGTCCGCCAAGGCCCATGCGGTCACCATCTGGCTTGTCGCTTTTGCCTCCAACCTTTCCGCCGTGTGGATTCTCACGGCCAACGCCTGGATGCAGCATCCGGTAGGCTACACCATTCGAGGAGGCCGAGCGGAACTGACGGACTTTTTTGCCGTGGTGACCCAGCCTTTTGCCTGGCATACGATTCTTCATACACTAAGCGGTGCCTACATTCTTTCGGGTATGTTTGTCATGGGTGTAAGCGCTTACCATCTGTTGCGACGTCAACAAGTGAGCTTCTTCAGCCGATCGTTTCGTATGGGAACGGTGATGGCGCTAATTTTTTCCGTGGTCGCCGTGGTCCACGGCCATGTTCAGGGCTCCGAAGTGGCTCGCACCCAGCCCACCAAGTTGGCGGCCATGGAATCTCTGTGGGAAACCAAGCAAAAGGCGCCGCAATACCTTCTGGTGATTCCGGATGAAAAGGGGGAACGGAACCGGTTGGAACTTGGAGCCATCCCCGGACTGTTGAGTTTGCTCGCTTACCATGACGTCAATGCCACGGTGAAAGGCTTAAAGGATTTTCCCAAGGAAGACCGTCCTCCCGTAACCCTCACGTTTCTGGCCTTTCGCATCATGATCGGCCTCGGATTCCTCTTCCCGGTTTTGGCTCTCTGGGCATGGTGGAAACGCCACAGATTGCTGGAAAGTCCTCGCATGCTCAAGGTGATGCTCTACGCTATCCCTTTACCTTACATCGCTTGCCAGGCGGGTTGGACCGTCACCGAAGTGGGGCGACAGCCGTGGGTCGTTTACGGCGTCATGCGCACAGCCGATGCCGTCTCCCCGATTGCCGCTTCTCAGGTAGGCATGTCGTTGACGGCTTTCATCGTGGTCTATTCCCTGCTGGGTCTGACCGCCTTTGCGCTGATTGCCCGGTATGCCAAACAAGGACCCGCGATGGAAACGACTCAATCGTGACGGGATGTTAGACAGGAGGTTGGTCCATGCTTGCAACCGTATGGTTTCTCCTATGGGGCCTTTTGTGGGCCGTTTACTTCATGTTGGGAGGTTTTGACCTGGGGCTGGGCGTCGTGCAGCCTTTCGTGGCACGAACGGAAGAGGATCGCCGCTTAATTGGTCAAGCCATGGGACCTTACTGGAACGGCAACGAAGTTTGGCTCATCGCCGCCGGAGGGGTCACCTTTGCGGCTTTTCCTACCACGTACGCCGTCATGTTCAGCGGTCTTTATGCAGCTTTGATGCTCATCCTCTTCGGGCTCATCGTGCGCGGTGTCGCCTTGGAATTTCGCCACCTCGGGGGCGGCTCCGGCTGGAAATCCCTCTGGGATGTCTGCCTCTTTGTAGGAAGTTTTCTTCCCGCGTTTCTCTTGGGGGTGGCTTTCGCCAACATCTTTCAGGGCATTCCCATCGATGAAAACGGCGTCTTTCAAGGGACTATCTGGACTCTATTGAACCCTTACGGGCTCTTGGGAGGGTTGCTGTTCCTTTTGCTTTTCGTGGAACACGGCACCCTGTGGCTGACTCTTAAGACCACCGGAGACCTTCATGAGAGGGCTGGTCGACTGGCCAAGGGCTTGTGGTGGAT
The DNA here is from genome assembly GCA_037481875.1 of Desulfosoma sp. Lineage (NCBI taxonomy): Bacteria > Pseudomonadati > Thermodesulfobacteriota > Syntrophobacteria > Syntrophobacterales > Syntrophobacteraceae > Desulfosoma > Desulfosoma sp. The sequence continues at coordinate 27,268 of JBBFKY010000007.1, forward strand.
TTTGGCGGCCGCAGCCGTAGGGTTTCTGGTGGCCACTTGGTTTGCTACAAGGCTCTACGCCAATTACCTGCAAAACCCCATGCTCTTTTCCGTTCCCATCGCGCTGATTCCGCTCGTGACCGTTGCCGCTCTAATAGCTACTCGGTTCTTTGCAGGAAAGAATCAGTGGGGTCGAGCCTGGATCGCTTCGGCGCTGACCATTGTGGGAGCCACTTTTTTCGGCGTGGTGGGGCTCTACCCCAACATGCTGCCTTCCAGCCTGAACCCCACCTATAGCCTCACCGTCCATAACGCCTCCTCCAGCCCCTTGACCCTAAAGATCATGCTGGTGGTGGCCGTGATTTTCGTGCCCATCGTCTTGGCTTACCAGGGCTGGGCTTATAAGCTGTTTCACCGCAAAGTGAGCCTTGAAGAGCCGGCTTACGGTTATGATGAAGCCTAGGAGCTTGTCCGAAAATTGAGAACGAGCCTTTTAGGCCGGAACATAGGGGCAAGGCGCCGCCTCGCCCCTACGAATGGAAACGGGGCTGAGCCCTCGTGGCACGAGCCTCGGGGTCGTTCACTTTGCGGGCGGGACGCTCGCGCTCCCAGGAAAACCACCACGTGTCATGACTCTTGGGAGGTTCCTCGCCATAGCCGCAACCCGGATGTCACGGGCCTTCTTCGTTTTTCTTTCCCCTCATCGAGCGATCTTTTTTAACGTTTCCTATTCTTGACAAGAAGAAAAAATTAGAGGTAAATGGGTCCTGTTTGTGAAAAAATGCTTTTACCCGAACGCCAGGGCCCTTGGCGAAAAAGTTTTCATTTCGTTTTTTCTTGTGTTTCTTTTCCGTTAACCCTTGAAAGGCATGGGGCGGAGTCATGAGCGAAGTGAAAAAGAGCGCGTCACAAAGGGGCGTCGGCATGATTTTCTTTCTTGCCGGATTTATTGGAGCGCTTCTGGTCGGCTGGGTGGTCTTTCCCAATGTGTTGTATTCCACCAAGACGCAGCCGGTCACCTTCCTGCATTCTTCTCACCAGGACAGCGACTGTCAGGACTGCCATTCTTTTCGAGAAGACGGATCTTTCAGCGGGCTTCCCAAGCTGGAAAAATGTGCGGAATGTCATGCCGAACCTATGGGGGAAAGTCCTGAGGAAAAGAGGCTGGTGGAGGAATTCATTCAGCAGGAGCGGGAAATTCCGTGGCTGGTTTATGCTTGGCAGCCGGACAATGTGTACTTTTCCCATGCCGCACACACTCAGACTCAAGGCATTGAATGTGTTCGGTGTCATCGAGACGTGACCAAGGAAACCAAGAATCCTCCTTTCAAGGAAAACCGTCTGACAGGCTACAGCGACAAGACCATGAAGATGGTGGAATGTGAAAAGTGCCATGCGGAACGCGGAGCCAGCAATGCCTGTCATGTCTGTCACAAGTAGGCAGGCGCCGTCGCGCCTTGAAGGTTTGGTTTAGACCCGTGAGGTCCCTAACCGAATGAACGCGAGGGATTTGGAATGAGTCTTGGGCGAAGAGCATTTTTACAGTTTGTGGGCGGAGCCATCGGGGGCACGCTGCTCACCCCCATTCCATGGAAGTTGGCCGACGATTCCGCCATCTGGACCCAGAACTGGTCATGGCGGCCGTCGCCCGAGCGGGGGGAGATTTCGCGCGTGCATAGCATCTGCCAAATGTGCCCGGGAGGGTGCGGCATCACGGCGCGTCTTGTTAATGGGCGCCGAGCCGTGGCTGTGACGGGAAACGCGGCGCACGCCTTGACCGGGGGAGGCGTTTGTCCGTTGGGAGCGTCCAGCCTGCAGTATCTTTACGCCCCGTATCGAATTGCCAAGCCTTTGAAACAAATGGGGTCACGCGGTGACGTCAATGGTTTTCGTGAAATTTCCTGGGATCAAGCCCTCAAAGAAGTGGCCTCTCAACTCACCCGGCTGCGTTCTGAAGGAAAATCCCACACCGTGGCATGCTTGAGCGGTCAGAAGCGTTCCACCATGGCCTCTCTATGGCGACAATTTCTAACAGCCTATGGATCCCCCAATTTTTATACCATGCCTGATGCCTCAGACAGCGGGCGTTTGGCCGTGGCGCTGACCACGGGAATGGACGCGGATGTGGGATTTCATTGGCAGAAAGCTACCTTTGTCCTTTCCTTCGGAGCTCCCTTGCTGGAAGGTTGGGGGAGTCCCGTGTATCTTCATCAGGTTTTTGGGCAGTGGCAGGAGGCAAAGCCTGGAGTGCCTAAAACCATGTGGGTTCATGTGGAGTCACGAGCGAGTCTCACGGCATCCAAGGCCAACCGTTGGATCGCCTGCCAGCCTGGCACTGAGGCCGCTTTGGCCTTGGGCATCGCCCATGTTCTTGTGCGTGAAAAACTCTACGATGCCGCCTTTGTCGCCGACAAGGTCTTCGGTTTTGAAGATTGGGTGGACCTTACGGGAGCGCAACGTCAAGGCTTTAAGAGCGTGGTGCTGGCCAAGTACGGCCTGGACGAGGTGTCCAAGATCACTGGAGTGGCTCCCCAAACCATTCAGGAACTGGCCAGGCAGTTGTCTCAGCAAAAATATTCTCTCGTGGTCTGGGGTCAAGACAAGGGGGACAAACCCAACAATCTCTACCACGATCTGGCTTTCCTCGCCCTCAATGCCCTTTTGGGCAATCTTTCTCCTGCCGGAACCTTGGCTTTGGTGCCCCACGACCCGTGGCAGGTCTTTCCCGAACCTATCCTGGATGCGGAAGCCTACCGAGGTCTTGGCCGGGCGCCATTAGGACGTCCTACCACGGCTCCTCGAACCCGAGTCCCCGTCAATACGGTCATGCCGTTCCTGGAAGCCGTGGCGTCCGGATCGGAATATCCTGTTGAGCTTTTGTTCATCCACGAAGCCAATCCGGTTTACACGCTTCAGGAAACAGCCCTGGTGACCCAGGCTTTCCAAAAGGTCGGCATGGTCGTTTCCTTTTCATCTTACATGGATGAAACCACCCAGTGGGCCGATCTGGTGCTCCCCAACCACAACGCTCTGGAGCGGCTGGACGATGTGGTCGGTCTTCCAGGGGTCCCTTTCAGCTATTACGCAGTGGCTTCTCCTATTTTGAAGCCTCAACACGACACCAAATCCACCGGGGATGTGGTGCTTTCTTTGGCGGCGGCCCTGCAAGGCAGTGTGGCGGAAAGTCTACCGTGGAAAACCTATGAAGAGGTGCTGAAGAAAAGGGTTACGGCCATCGCAGAAGCCGGATCAGGGCTTGTGGCGGCGCGGGCTAGCTTCGATCCCGCCAGGGTATCCGGGGATCGTGGCTTATCGCCCAATTTCAAAGACGCCACGGATCTTTGGAATAAGCTCAAAGCCGGAGCCTGCTGGGTGGATACGGCGCCGGCACCTCAAAGCTTTTCCACACCTTCACAACGTTATGAATTGGCCTGTCAGGGACTCATGGCCAGTGTGTCCGCTACGGCGGCCGACGATCTCTTCATGCCGCGGTTTCATCCTCTAAAACCTTCAGGCGATGAGAGCGAGTACCCGCTGCTGATGACCGCGTACACTTCCTTGATGGTTTCCGAAGGCTATGTTCCCAACGCGCCGTTTATGAACAAGCTGCTTCCGGATGATCTCCTGCTCGCTCAAGACGTGTTCGTGGATATTCACCCGGAAACGGCCCGCAAGCTGGGACTCGCCGACAAGGCGGCAGCTGTCCTGAAAACCCCTCGAGGGCAAGCCTCGGTGCGGGTTCGAATCACCACCAGTGTTCGGCCTGGGGTTGTGGCGGTGCCTCAGGGTTTCGGTCACACTGCCTATGATGCCTATGTGCAAAAGAAAGGTTTCAATGCCAACAGCCTGATCGAGGTCCAACTGGACCCTGTGACAGGGCTCGGCACCATTTGGGCGACTCGAGCCCAACTGCGGCGGGCTTAGGGAATTCAACGCATCGGCCGCGGGAACGTCTTGGCGGCCTATGGTTGTCAGCCTAACAAAGGATGTCACCCATGAGTGGAAGCGCACATTCGGAGCATGCGGAAAGCAAGGTCCGTTACGGCATGGTCATCGATTTGGACAAGTGCACGGGTTGTGGCGCCTGTTCGGTGGCATGCCAGCAGGAAAACAATGTTTCTTTTCGGCCCGATGAAAGCGACAAGCTGCGCACCTTGTCCTGGATGACCTTGTATCGGTTGGAAAACGGGGCGGATTACCCCGACTATCGCGCGGCCATGCTGCCTCGGCCCTGTATGCACTGTGACTCACCCCACCATTCTCCGTGCACCTTTGTGTGCCCGGTGAACGCCACCATTCGTGATGAACACACGGGCATTGTGGACCATGTGGCCGTGCGCTGTATCGGCTGTCGTTATTGCATGGTGGCCTGCCCTTACCATGCCCGTTCTTTTAATTGGTGGGATCCTACATGGCCCAAATCCATGGAAGCCATGCTCACACCTGAAGTGAGCCCGCGCATGCGCGGTGTGGTGGAAAAGTGTACCTTCTGCCACCACCGCCTCAATCTGGCTCGAGACCGAGCTCGACTCAACGGAGAAGACCCCGACACGGTCCTCTACACACCGGCATGTGTGGAGGCGTGCCCCGCTCGTGCCATCACCTTTGGCAATCTCAAGGATCCCAACAGTGAGGTGGCCAAACTGGCTAAGGATTCTCGAGCCTTTCGTATTTTGGAAAAACTCCACACGGAACCCAAGGTTTATTACCTGAGTTCCGCGCAGTGGATACGGCGTCAGTCGGACAATGGTCTGTGATGTCCTGAGTCCCCTTAGACTTTTTTCAGGAGTCCGTCATGGATAAGGCATTGATTCCGGAAGGTGTGAAGCGTTGCCCTCTACCGGTCTTTGGCCTGTGGATGCTCTTTTTGTCGGCCGTCATCGCCTGGGGCATCTACGCCGGTTACACCGTGCTCTTCAAGGGTTTAAACGTCACCGGTCTCAACAACTACTTCGGGTTTGGGCTCTACATTACGGTCGACCTCGGCATCATCGCCCTAGGTGCGGGAGCCTTCTTTTCGGGTTTTATGTATTACGGGCTGTCTCGATTCTTTCCTCGGCTCAAGGAGCTCCATAAGATCATCAATTTGGCGGTCATCGTAGGCTTTTGTTGTTACACAGGCGCCTTGTTGGTGCTTTTGTTGGAAATCGGGCAGCCGTTGCGAGGTTGGTTCGGGTATTGGCATGCCAATGTGCATTCCATGCTTACAGAAGTCATCTTCTGCATTTCTTGTTACGCCATTGTGCTTGTCATCGAATTTGTGCCCATCATTTTGGAAAACCGCAAGCTGGACGCTATCAAGCCCCTTCACATTTTCGGACATAACCTGCATGAAATCATGGCCGTCTTCGCCATGACGGGCACCTTTTTGAGCTTTTTCCATCAAGGATCTCTAGGTGGTGTGCCCGGTGTGATGTTCGGTCGGCCTTTTGCGTACCGCACCGGCTTTTTTATCTGGCCTTGGACCTTCTTTCTGTTCACTCTCTCGGCCATGGCGTGCGGACCTGCTTTTACGGCCATCATTTGCCGTATCATAGAAAAGGTGAGCCGTAAGACACTGGTAGATCGCAGTGTCTATGAACTTATCGCCAAGATCACAGGGAGTCTGCTTTTGATCTACCTCATCTTCAAGAGCCTGGACACGCTGTATTGGGCTCTGGATACGGCCCCTGGTTTCGGCTTGAAGCTCAGCGACTTCTACCGAGCTCCCTATGGCATGTGGCTCCTTTTTGCGGAACTTGGGGTGTGTGGTGTCCTACCCATCATCCTATTGCTCACGCCTCAGACTCGAAATTCCAACGGGCTGCTCTTTCTAGGCTTTTTCCTCAACTGTGCAGGCATTGTCATCAACCGTTTTGCCATGACCGTGGAAGCCTTAGCCATTCCCGTGATGCCTTTTGATCAGTGGGCCGTCTATATTCCCACGTGGGCCGAATGGGCTCCGTGCATCGCCATGCTGGCCTACGGGGCTGTGATCGTGTCCTTGTCGTATCGGTACCTGCCCATTTTCCCAAGAGAAAAGGAGTTAAACCCCTAGAATTCAAAGCCGATCTAAGAGGCTATCGCCGAACAGGACGGGTGGATGTGGAGGACTGCCGCGTGTAGGTAACTCCGACAGCATGAAACGGAAAGGACACCAAGCAGGGAGCGGACGGCGTTGGCAAGCCTCGCTCCCTGATGCTTTTTTGGTCGGGCCTTTGGGTTTGACACAGCTTGCCCCGAATGTTACCTTTCGGCGTTCGAAATGACTCTATGAAGGCTGAGGCGATTGTCTTCCATGCGTACTGAGAAACCCCGGCTTCTGGATTTCTTTGAAAGCCATCATCATCTGAAGTTGGTTCTTTCCTTGACGGTGCTGTTCTTGCTCATTCTGGAGACCCTCATTTACCTAACCGCAGCAAGCCAGGCGGGCCAAAGGACACGGTTGATCATCACCAACACGGAAGGGCAAAAAGTTTACGAGACCACGGGAAGCACCCTTTCCAGTTATGAAAAGATGGTGTTTGAAAGCACCTTCGGGCCTCTGGATCGTTACCGCATGCAACTGCACAGTGAGGAACGGCCGTTCCCGTTTCGAGCTTGGCTCTCCGCCGCCGTGGGGATTCCCATCGGGCTTATTTTGATCATCGCTTTTGCCATCAAGGCTTTTTTGAACCTCCTCTATGGAGAGACCGAATCACCCCCTACGGCTGCCAGCCAAACAGGATCCACGGAAGGACGTTTTGGGTCCCTGTTTGACTTTTTCAGGGGAATTTCCGTGTTTCATGTAGGTGTTTTGGTGGTGGTGGGGGTTGTTCTGTTCTGGATGGTTCCCAATTTGCTCGGTGATTTTGGTCGAGTGGCCTGGGCGTTTCTCAAGGAATACAAGATCCTGGTTTTTGGAGGTGCCTTATTCCTGGCCGGTGTCTTGATCTGGATCATCTATCTGCGCTATCAGCTGTCGAAACAGGTTCTTAAAAATCAAGTGGAAATTGAAAGACTTCGGCTTGAATACCATCGCACGGGCGACGACAGACCCATGGAACTGCTGACGGCTTCGCCCTCCGAACCCCGCTCCGACGGATAATGGACTCCGGGAAAGGATCCGCCCATGTTCTTCAGCCGGCTTTTCAAGAAAAAGAAGCAGGAACCCGAGGAAAAAAAGCCTGATATCAACCAGGGCATTTTCTATCTCTATCTGATCATCGGCTTGCAGGTCCTCTTTGTTTTCGGCCTCATGGCCGTCATTATCACTTTAGGCAAAGTCTTGGCGACTCCACTCTGGGTCTTTCTTTTCAGCCTGGCTGTAGGAGCCACAGCCTGTTACTACATCTACAAAAAGGCTCAGCGCCAATTCCGTAAGATGCGTGAAGCCTTGAAACATGTGGATCTGTCGGATCGAAACTACGAGATCAGTTTCATGGGCGGCATGCTGACCATGAGAGTGGAACACAACCCACGTAAACTTCTGGAAGACCATTCCAGCGCTGTGGTGGACACGGAAACGCTGGATGCCGCCGCGGCCGCAATTCCTCCTAAGATCGCCGGCTTATCCCGTTAATGGACGGCCGAGAGGCCTTTCCCGAACCTGTGATTCATCCCCGAAAGGCTTCTCGCCACCCGTGCATGACTGATCGAAAGCTGTCCAAGCCTGTGCAAGAATGCGCCTTTTGCCCGAAGAGGATCGATTTCCGAGCCGCTCTTTATCCGGGCGAAACCTCCACGTTCCCAGAAAAAACGCCGACCTCAGTCAAGGAGGACCATGGTGCGCCAGCATCCCTTGTCACGGCACGTCTGGATCCAGGCGTGTCAGGTTCATGGCCGGCAAGGTGGGTTCTTTCCAACGGGTAAGCACCGTATCCTTTCGCCAACGCAGATCGTCCTTTTGAGGATGATCGACATTGTAATGCAGACCGCGGCTCTCCTTGCGCGTGATGGCACAACGAACGATGAGTTCCGCCACCAGGGCTAAGTTTTGCAGTTCCACGAGGTCGGGGTGCAGAGGAATATGAGGGAGATGTTCTTTGATTTCCATGCGCACCTGCGCGATATGAAGACCCGCCAGATGCAGCCTCTTATCGGTACGCACAATGCCTACGTAATTCCACATGAGTCGGCGGATCACATCCCAGTTGTGTGAAATGAGAATCATTTCGCTTTGGGATCCGTCTCCGGCAGAGGTTTCGATGGTCACTTCAGGCACATGAGGGTAAGATCTTTTTTGCCAACGAGGCAGGTTTTCACTGCAGTGAACAGCGGCACGGTGCGAAAACACGGCCGCTTCCAGCAGGGAATTGCTGGCAAGGCGGTTGGCGCCGTGCAAGCCCGTGCAGGCGCATTCTCCGATGGCGTAAAGATTTTCAATGGATGTTCGGCCCCAAATATCCGTGACGATGCCTCCGCACATGTAGTGCGCCGCCGGAACCACGGGAATGGGATCCTTGGTGATATCGATGCCTAAGCTGAGGCATTTCTTGTAAATGTTGGGAAACCTCTGTTTCAGAAAGTCGGCGTCCCGATGCGTGATGTCCAGATACACGCAATCGTCTCCGGTCCTTTTCATTTCCGTATCGATGGCTCGAGCCACCACATCTCGAAAAGCCAAATCTTTAAGCGGATGATACTTTTCCATGAAGGCTCGGCCGCGTTTATCGATGAGGCGCCCGCCTTCACCGCGCACGGCTTCCGAGATAAGAAAATTTTTCGCATGGGGATGATACAGGCATGTGGGATGAAATTGGACGAATTCCAGGTTCGCCAGAGCCGCTCCGGCCCGATACGCCATGGCCAAACCATCTCCCGTGGCCACATCGGGATTGCTCGTGTAGAGGTACACCTTCCCCGCCCCCCCCGTGCACAGCAAGGTGGCATGGGCCGTAAATATATGAATCTCGCCGCTCATGGCATCCAGAACGAAAGCCCCCCAACAACACTGCTTCTGCTGCACCGTGACGGATCCCGCTCGAATGGCTTGATGATCGATGATTAGATCCAGGGCCAGATGATTTTCAAAGATGGACACATTGGGGTGCGACTCCACCGCCTCCACCAGAACCCGTTCAATGGCCTGCCCGGTCATGTCTTCGGCATGAACGATTCGGTTTCGGCTGTGTCCCCCTTCCCTTCCCAAGTCAAAGAGGCCGTTGGGGCTTTGACCACGTGTAAAAGGCACACCCATGGAGGCCAGTTCCTGAATACGTTCCGGAGCCGACCGCACCACCAGTTCCACCACCTCGGGCTTGCTCAAACCGTCTCCGGACTTCAACGTATCTTCGATGTGCAACTGAAAGGAATCATCAGGACCTAGAGCGGAAGCGATGCCTCCCTGAGCGTAATTGGTGCTGGTCTCCAGCTTGTCTTTCTTGGTGACGATGGCCACCGTGGCCTTTTGAGCCACCTTCAGAGCGAAAGTCAGACCCGCAATCCCGCTTCCGATGACAAGAAAATCGAAACGATGTTCCATGAACCCGTCCTTTCCTGAAAGCCTCAGATCTGATGCGACCTTTCCAAGGCGCTTCCATAAAGGTGCGCTTTTGTCTGGCAACCCTGCTTGACAGAGGCGACTCTAGTGCATTAGGAATGATGTGTAAAGTATTGGAAGATCAAAAACTTTTAAATGATCGAGTCCCCCATGCAGACCTTTGCGCCGAATATCGTGGACACGAAGAAGCTTACGACCCGTGAGGCCTTGTTTCCCGCAGGGCTGCCTTCCGCCGTGGTTTTTGATTGTGATGGAGTGCTTTTTGACTCTCGAGAAGCAAACATCCGGTTTTACAACTTCGTCATGGAACGGTTTGGGCGGCCGCCTCTGAGGCCCGACCAAGTTGACTATATCCATATGCATTCTGCACGGGAATCCCTGGAATACCTTTTAGGGTCCGGATCGGATCTGGAAGCGGCTTGGGCCTTTTGTCAGAGTTTGGATTTTCGCATGTTCAATAGGTATCTGAAAAAAGAACCCGGGCTCGATGATCTGCTCCAGTACCTGAAACCTCGATGCCTCCTAGCCATGGCCACCAACCGCACGGTTTCCACGCTGGACCTTTTGGCATCTTTTCACCTGGACAAGGCCTTTGACCTGGTAGTGACCGCCGCCGATGTGACCCATCCCAAGCCGCATCCGGAAAGTATGGAAAAGATCCTTACGGCCTTTCGGGCTCTTCCGGACCATGTCCTTTTCATCGGGGACTCTCAAGTGGACGCTCTTTTGGCTCAAAGGACCGGGGTGATCTTTGCCGCCTACAAGAATCCATCCCTTTCGGCTCATATTCATGTGCCGTCCTTTGCAGAGCTTAAAGCCCTTTTGGCCTTGTCTTTGGACGGTGTGCTCTCAAAGCCTCTGCCCGCACCTTTATGAACCGTGATTCTAAGCCAGGTCCAACTGTCTTTCTTGTGGGGACATGCCATCGAGACCCACAGGGTTTTGGTCGCTGCCGTGCGCTTTTAAAAAAGCTTAACCCCGATGTGATCTTGGTGGAAGTGAGCCCTTTCGCTGTGCGGCTTCGGCGGGACCACGGCAGATTTTTTTTAAAGCTTTTTTTGAAAAACCTCAAAAAGGCTTCCGCAGCAACCCACATGCCCTTTGCCTCCGCTCTACGCTCCCCTCTTATCAAACCCATCCCTCGACAATGTGCTTTGCCCTTTGAATTTCGAGCGGCTCGGCAAAGGTTTCGGGAAACGGGCTCATCTTTTTTTTGTGTGGACGCTGTAGACGCAAGCCGCCTATTTATGGCCGACTGGCCCGAGCTCTTGTCTTCGGCGAACCTGGAGCGATTACTCAAAGGAGGCTTGCCGCTCCCTCCCTCGGCTTCGGAACAGTATGCTCGAGCCCGATGGATCTTGGCGCATGGAAATCGTGCTTTACGGAATCGACGATGGAATGGGGATTCTTTTGGATGGGGATGGCACCAAAGGGAACAATGGATGGAAAAAACGGTGCGTGCCACCTTGGAAAGGCTGCGGCCTCATCGATTGGTCTATCTAGGGGGATGGCACCATGTCGTCCCAGGCGATGCCCTGAACCTCTACCATCGCCTGCACGATCTGGCACCGCAGACGGTCCTCCTCGATGAGGCCGACAATCCAACTGTCGCGACATTCCAGCTGCCATGAAACCCCTGTGGGGGCGGCCCCTTGTGTCCCCATTCAAACCAACAATTCAGCATTCCGCCATAAACCCCCTGTAACCGCGGACCGATGCTCTATGTCCGCATTCAAATTAACCACAGCACACGCCAATCCCTTGTGTAGGGGCGAAGCCATGTGTCCGCCCCAAAAAACATCCCCCTGTAAAATCCTTCGGGGGCCACCCACATGGGGCGGACACGCAGGTCCGCCCTTACAAACCACACCGGCACCCAACGCACTTCCCCTTCATGGAGAATTGGGCTCATTGCGCCAGGAAAATGCTACGGAAAAGCAAACTTTCTTGAAGCCCCAAGGGTCCCCCTGGTTGCACGTTGCCATTCGGTGTCGATTCTGGTATGAAATATTGTTGGCTCAAAACCGAAGGCCGAGAGCATGGCAAGATCGCTTGATAAAGAGAAACGACCAAGCGTCTTCAAACGGCCTTGTGGGAACTTAACCGAGAATGAATTTGGCGTCGGGAGATCAAGCTTTTGGTCTGCTGATTTTTACGGGTGGCACCCCCGCGCTCCCGGCAAGAAACTCGATTTCAGTTTTGTGGGGTTGGGGTGCGGTACGCCCCTAAGTTGTAAAAACATTCGTTGCAATGGCTGTTGGGAATTCTCGGGAAGTCTTTAGGTTTAAACGGGTTTAGCCCTTGGTCGTGCTAGGTGGGGAGCTAGCGGTTCCCTGTACCCGAAATCCGCTTAGCGGGGCTGAATCCCCTTTCGAGGGATCGGTCGGCGTGATCCGAACGGAACTGTTTCACCGGTCGGACACCTCGCAACAGACGGATGTGAACCCCGTCAGGTCCGGAAGGAAGCAGCGGTAAGCATTGCGGTCTGTGTCGGGGTCTATTCTGACTAGGTGCGGCAGGGAAGCCGGGTCGGCGCCGAGCGACTCGACAAAGGGTGCACGGCCAAGGGTCTTTTTGTCTTTCAGCTTCGGCGCCCTGGCGGCCTCATTCATCCAGCGTGTGGGTCACAATGTTATAGTGTTCGGCAAATACAGGTCCTCGCCCTTTAAACATACTCACATGGGTGAGGACCCATTCGGCTACTTCAAGCCGCTTGGATTCCGAAAGCGCATTAAAACAGGCAAACATGGCCTCTTCCGTCGGGGCTTGTTCCATCTGTCGCCAAATATCCGATGGACTCATGCGTTTCTCCTCATCCCTTTCCTGTTGTTCTCGTATCTTGACTACGGCCTCTTCGGCTTGGCGCATCATGTTTTCCAAGTTTTCTCTCAGGCCCTGCACCACCTGGTGTAGCTCTTCCAACGAGCCGCAACGCAGAAGGCTCTTCGAGGATGTTTCCTGCCCGATCCAGTTGATGACAAAGGTAGAGCGTGACGGCTCAGTTTTGTTAGGGACCACTTCCAAGTCCAGGCGCATCCCTGACATCGAAGGCTTCATGCCCATCCTTTCCTCATTGTAAAAAAGTTTGCTGTCCTGATAGCATCAAGCTAACGCCTTCCTGAGCTTATGACAAGCGGCTACGCGCACTTTGATGAAAACGCCCTTTTACGACAAAAAAATCTTGATCCCACAGGCAACTTTACTGAAGCTTTTGAAGCCCGTGCGTCTATCATCGAACAGGGAATTTTTCGGACTTGTCTTTTTGTTCGAAAGGAAATGGTGAACAAAGAGGTCAAACATGACACCCGACATGGATCGCGCCGACAGCGCCCAAGAAAAAGCTTCATGGACCGGACCCCCTGTGGCCGTTTTGTGGGACCAGTCCCTGGTTTGGGGGCTTCTGCTGGTGGAAGCTCTTGAGGCCATGAATGTGCCTTATCGCCTTTTGACGTCCGCTCACATCCGTTCCCAGACTTTGGGGAACTATGGGGTTGTTCTCGTTCCCGGAGGCTGGGCATCTCATAAGGCGCGGCTTCTAGGTGTCGAAGGTTTGGATCGGATTCGAGCTTTCGTCATGGAAGGAGGAGCCTATGTAGGGTTTTGCGGAGGGGCGGGACTTGCTCTTGCGGGCTCTTCGTCCCTTAATCTTGTGCCCATTCAGAGAAAACCCCTCGCCCAACGCCTACCTAACGCCAGCGGTGAAGTATGGATCGAGGGTCGTTTGGAACATCCCTTCTGGAAAGGTCTGCCAGAGAGGATTCCCGTTTCCATCTGGTGGCCTTCCCAGTTTGCTTGGAACGAGGGCCCTGGCGTGGAAGCCGTGGCCCGCTACCGAGGTTATGGAGAAGATTTTTGGGTGGCGGATCTATGCGTCAAGGATGTGGCACGTTGCGGTGGATCCTGGAAGGATTGGGAAAAAAGCTACGGAATCAACCTGAATCCCGAACTGCTTAATGGTCAGGCGGCCATTTTGTGCTGTCATGTCGGCAAGGGAATCGCCGTCCTTTCCTACCCTCACCTGGAAACTCCCGAAGGCTGGGGAAGACGCCTTTTTTTGAACATACTGCATTGTCTTCGAGATGCGAGAAGTTCGGCTTTGAAGACCCAGCTCGAGTGTTCTGGTGCATGCCCCCAAGATTCGATCCCGAAACCTCCTAGTGTTTCCGCCTACCGTGCTCTGCAGGAAGCTTTGGAAGAGGCTCGCTCTCTCATCGCCTTTGGAGAGAGACATCTTTTGTGGCGCTGGCGTCGTCCATGGCTGCTTCAATGGCAGCGAGGGGTTCGAGGGCTTGAATATGGTTTCTTGTTTGTGTGTTTGCGTTTCGTGGTCTCCCAGTGTGCTCGACTCACCCTGAAGGTCGAACCCTCACACCCCTGGGATGAACTTGCTCAAAGCCTTTTGAACGACACGCGTTTGTTTTGCCTAGAAGCTCGAAAGCTTCTCTTGCAGGAAAAGGCGGCAAGCCAACAGGGTCCGGTAAGCAAACTGCAGCCGGTCAACGCTAAGGTGGATCATCTGCGGGAAACCCTTTTCGGGCACGGCATGAGCCACTCCGGGCTTGCCCAGGACATCTTTGACACTTTGGATGCCTTGGTTTACTGGACTTTGGAACTCCGTTGTCGCAGAAGGCTTTCTTCGGGGAATTTTTGGACATGAAAGAGCGAAACTTTCGTCCTGCAAGGGTGTCGGCTTCAGGAAAAAGTTTCCTCAAGATCACCAGATCGTTTGAAAAGTTAGGCACACGGCGTTTTCTTAAGGCCGGGGGCTTCGGTTCTGTCTTTGGTCGTACGGAACGCATACACCTCCAGGAAAAAGGCACGGCTGCACCCTTTTAGGACGAGGCGGCTCCTCGCCCCTGTAAGCCCAAAAGTGAGCCATTCCCTGGGAGTGCGAGCCTATGGTTCACCGTTTGTGCGGGCGGAAAACCCTCGATTACAGCAAGAAATTGGTTTTCAGACATGTTCGTAGAGCGGCTGTTTGAAGAAAGTGCACATTTTGGGGCGGGCACATTGGTCCGCCCCTACAGGGGTGATGGACAAGGGGGAGGAAACGTAGGTCCGCCCCTACAGGGTGCTGCGCGAAGGGCACAGACTAAACTGCGCGGAGATATTGGTCCGTCCCTATAGGGGTGACGGGCATGAGGGAAGGACACATTGGTCCGCCTCTACAGGGGTGTTGCGGGTGGGGAGGACGTCTTGGTTCGTTGGAATGTCTAAGGACCAAGAGGAAAGGATAAACGGGAATATTTATGTCGGATGAGCTTGAGAGAATCAATCGGTCTTCCACGTACCTGGCGACACTTCTACGCCGTTCCGAGGAAAATGTGCAATGGCTCTGGCATCAGAAGAACCTTCTTCGGCGTTATGCGGTCACAGACCTTTACGACGACCTTTCACGCACGCTGGTCACGGCTACATCATGGCTTGAGGCGCAAAAGGTTTTTCGGCGTTTTAAACAAAAGCATTTTTTACGAATCGGAGGTCGCGATCTTTTAGGACTTTCCGATCTTTCGGAAACGACGGCTCAGCTGAGCGATCTGGCTCAGGTGGCTTTGGAGGCGGGCCTACGATGGCTTCACAATCATCCGTATCTTTGGGCATCCCCCGCCATGGCCTCACGGGTCCATAAGGTCTTCGACCGATACACATTGACTGTGCTGGGTTTGGGAAAGCTTGGCGGTCGAGAACTCAACTATGTCTCGGACATCGATCTCCTGTTTCTACGGCAACATAAGCCGTCTTTGAAACTTCCTAATGATGATGAAGGTCTTTACGAAGTTCTGTGCTTGATATGCCAGAAGCTGGTCAGCCTGCTGGCGGATTCCGTGGAAGGTGACCGCGTGTTTCACGTTGACCTCCGGCTGAGGCCTCAAGGAAAAGACGGGGAGCTAGTGCCGCATCTCGCCGGCGCCGCATCCCATTATTTGCTTCACGGCAGAGCATGGGAACGCCAGATGCTTTTGAAAGCGCGACCCGTAGCGGGAGATCGCGCCCTGGGCATGGCTTTTCTTGTGGAAGTGCGTCCGTTTGTTTTTCGACGCTTCTTGGATTTTCAAGCCTTGGATGAACTCAAAGGGATGCGCGATCGCATCTTACATGAACTGCGTTGCCAACAACCGGACACTCCCTTTGACGTTAAGCTGGGTGTGGGCGGCATTCGTGAAGTGGAATTTCTTGTGCAATCATTTCAGCTCATTTACGGCGGCCGTATGCCGCAGTTGGACGAACCCAACACCCTAGCGGCTCTTCATAAATTGAAAACCTTGCAGCTTCTTCCGCCGGATGTCGCCCAGGAACTTCACGAGGCCTATGTATTTTTGCGTCGTGTGGAGCACTGGATTCAACTGGACCAAAACCGCCAAACCCAAAAGATCCCGTCTTCTCCAGATGCTCGTCAAAGGCTCTCGGAAGCCCTGGGTTTTAATGGCAACTGGTCTTTATTCCAGGAAGCCCTTACTTCTCATACGCAGGCGGTGCACCGGCATTTCACGGCCCTTTTTCAAGCAAGTTCGTGTGAAAGAACTGAGGAAAATGAAGATTTTCCGGTCGAAACCGTCAAAGCTCTGGGCGAACCCTTGACGGAATCAACCCTGGAACGCCTCATTCCGTCCATCAAGGCTCTGGCCAAGCCGCTTAGAACCTCTCTTTTCAAGGCTGTGGAAGCCTATGCCGAGGATATGGACGGGGAAATCTTAAAGGCCACAGCCTCCCGCCTCGACAGATACATAGCTCAAGTACGACGACGTCCCGGCTTGCTGCATTTTCTCGGAACCCATCGATCCCTAGCAGATGTCATTTTTCCCGCGCTGGCACGCTGCGATCTGGTGGCCGATCTTTTAAGCCGCCAGCCCAGTTTGGTCGAAGCCCTCAGTACTTGGCATGTAACACAAGTGTCTCACGCACAATGGCAACCTTCGGCTGAAAGCATTTTGGCCAAGGCTTCTTCTTACGAAGAACGCCTGGAATGGTTGCGACGCCTCAAAAACGAAAGGTTTTTGCTTCTCGCTTTGGCGGATCTTCAGGGTGCCCTGACCCAAGAGGCTCTAGAAAACGCCCTTTCTGATCTGGCCGATTTCGTGGTCCGCCACACCCTGCTGACAGTGATGAACGCCGTGGGCTTGGACCCTCAAACACCCCTGGCCGTCATGGCTTTGGGCTCTCTGGGGAGCCGTGAACTGGATTATCTTTCCGACCTGGACCTGATGTTTGTCTATGATCCCCGTCCAGGGGAAAAACCCGATGAGATTCCTTTGCCGGTCATTCGCATGCTGCAGCGATTCATGCGTATGTTAAGCACCCCTCTGCAAGAAGGTCCCGGTTACAATGTGGATGCCCGCCTGCGTCCTACGGGATCTTACGGCCCTCTGGTGGTGACGCGAACCACCTGGAAAGACTACTACAGCCACAAGGCGGACATTTGGGAAATTCAAGCCTTGCTGCGGTTTCGGTTTGTGGCCGGAGATTCCAATCTTGGAGCGGTTTTGGTAAGCACCGCCCATGATCTTTGTTTTCAAGAACGGGCACCCTGCATGGTCTGGCCTCGTTTGTGCCACTTGCGCAGGCGCATGGAGGAGGAACGTGCCACGGAAAGGGATGATGCCGTGGATATCAAACTCGGTCTAGGAGGTCTCACGGATTTGGAGTTTCTCACACAAGGTATCCAGCTGATTCATGGTCACGCCAACCGTGCCCTTCAAAAAGGAACGACTTCGACCCTGCTGACGGAAGCGCTGGCTCACCTTCCCGAAGGACGGCGATCATCAGCGGATATGCTTGAGGCCTTTCACTGTCTTCGCAGTCTGGATCATCGATTCCATCTCATGACCAACCGTTCAGGTTCGCTCTTGACCAAAAACCAATTTCAGCACATGAATCGCCTAGGTCTGTGGCCTTCATCCGCCGAAACCCGCCGGATCGAAACCTGGGAAGATCTTTTGGCCATGCGCCGTCGTGTTCGCCGCCTTTTTCAGTCGGTGTGCACTGAAGCCCAGGTCGCCATGTCCACGTCGTGATTTTTTGACGTTGGGCTTTTCCACGGGGCCCAAGGCTCCTTCGAAAGTCGTGTGGCAAGTTGAGGCGCCGGATTGTCCAGGAGAGTTTGGGGCGGGCACATCGGTCTGCCCCTACTTGGGCATGACGGGCGGACATATTTTTTCCGCCACTGCAAAACTCCTGTTCGTTTTTTGTTTGACACAATTTCTCATTCTTGTCATCTTGCAACCCCCTCCAAACAAAGCCGTTTGGATTCCACCCTCGAACACCGCAGTTCGAAAAGGCCCTTGAGCTTATGCAAGGGCCTTTCTTGCCTCGATTCTCGGACAACGTCGTCCTCTGAAAACAACCAGGAAGGAGAAGTACCGGCCATGTGTCGATTATGTGCCTTGACCAGCACGGAACCTTTGTCCCCGATGAGGGCTGTGGAAGCTTTGGATGTCATGCGCGAAGGTCACGACGGCTCAGGGGTGGGGCTGTTTCTAAGCGACCTTGGAGGGCCATGGGAGGAGCTTGAAGGGGCTCCCATTCTTTCCGGAACTTTTACCAACGACGGTCTGAAGCGTCTGGACCGCTTCATGATGGAAATCGGCTTCATGACCAAGTACAAGCTGTCCATCAAGACCCCCAAGACGCCACCGCCCGGCGTTCCAAAACGAGATGTGTATCTCATTCGAGCCTACGAGCTACCCGAAGAATGGGACCATCTTCCTGAAAAGGAAATCGGTCATCGCCTGATGCAGGTTCGGCTGCAGCTGCGTCAAATGGGTTCGGAAAAAGAGGACATGATGGTCTTCAGTTTTTGGCCGAACTGCATCATGATTAAAGAAATCGGAGATCCCATGACTGTGGCGGAATACCTTCAGCTGGACCGGAAGGAACTTCATGCCCGCATCATTCTGGCTCAAGGACGCCAAAACACCAACTACGCTATCAACCTCTACGCCTGCCATCCCTTTTTCATTCAGGGCATCGCCACCATGACCAACGGTGAAAACACGGCTTTTGTGCCGATTCGTGAATTTCTTTCTTCACGAGGTTTTCCGGGCTACATGGGCTATCAATCGGATTCAGAACTGTTCACGCATATTATGCATTACATGCTCTATTTCTTAAAACTGGATCTGCACTACTACAAACAGATCATCACGCCGCTTCAAGACGAGGTTTTGGACACACATCCCAACGGCCCCTTTTTGAAACATCTCAAGCGGTCCTGCCGGCGTCTTATCATCGACGGGCCCAATTGCGTCATCGGCTGCCTTCCCGATAAGAGGGTATTTATGGTGCAGGATCGAAAGAAACTCCGCCCCGGCGTTGTGGGTGGAAAGCCAGGCTTATATGCCTTTTCTTCGGAAATGTGCGGCCTAGATGTCTTGATTCCAGATCGGGATAAATCCAAGGATATGCAACCCATGCACCTGGACACGGTGATCGTGGGTCCGGATCGCCAGGAGGTTCGGCTATGCTCTCAGATGGATTCCTAAGCCCCACTTCATTGAGTCTTCGAGATTTGCCTTGGCAGGTGCACTGGAGCCTTGCGAAATGCACTCTATGCGGCCGCTGTACCACGGTATGTCCCGTGCACGCCATTGAGTTGGGTGTGTTTCGGAAACGGACCGTCGAAACGGGCTTCGGGGTTCTGCAGGCTCCGTCCAATGTCTATAAAGTTTTTTACGGCATTCGTCAGAAAAACGATCCGGCTTATGCGTGTATCGGCTGTGGCATGTGTTCCATGGTCTGCCCCAATGACGCCATCATGGCTTACCGATCCGAAGAAGCGGACAAATTACGGTTTCATATCAACCGAGGCGGGCAGCCCAGGCGTCGAGGCGGGCGCCGAAACGTTCCGGGAGGTCTTCTGGACCGGATCAAATTCATTCGTATCTCCATGCTCACCGACCCGGCCTTGGATGCTGGCCGTCACGAATTTGAACTGCGCACCCTTTTGGGCCGTGTGTTGGCACCCGAGGAAAACCTAAGGATCCTTAAGGAAAACGGTTGGATTCCTCCCGTTCGCGAAATTTACCCGCTAATTATCGGCGGCATGTCCTTCGGCGCGCTGTCCCCGACCATGTGGGAAGGCTTGCAAATGGGTGTCGCCTATCTCAACGAAGAACTAGGCATGCCTGTTCGCGTGTGTACGGGGGAAGGCGGATGTCCACCGCGCTTGCTGCGATCCCGGTTCCTGAAGTATGTCATCCTTCAGATTGCCAGCGGCTATTTCGGCTGGGATGAAATCATTCATGCCATTCCGGAAATGAGGGAAGACCCTTGCGCCGTAGAAATCAAGTACGGCCAAGGTGCCAAACCCGGGGACGGTGGTCTGCTCATGTGGTATAAGGTCAACAAGCTTATCGCCGCCATTCGCGGTGTGCCACCGGGAGTGAGTCTTCCCAGTCCGCCGACCCATCAGACCAAGTATTCCATTGAAGAAGCTGTGGCTAAGATGATTCAGTCCATGTCCATGGCCTGGGGCTTTCGTGTTCCCGTTTACCCCAAGATTTCAGGAACATCCACAGCCCTCGCCGTCCTGAACAATCTCACTCGAAACCCCTACGCGGCGGGATTGGCCATTGACGGGGAAGACGGTGGCACCGGCGCCGCCTACAATGTTTCCATGGACCACATGGGACATCCCATCGCATCCAATATTCGGGACAGCTACCTTACCCTGGTTCGACTCGGGAAACAAAACGAGCTTCCCTTGTTTGCCGGAGGAGGCATCGGCAAAAACGGCAATCTGGCCGCCAACGCCGCCGCTCTGATCATGTTGGGAGCCAGCGGTGTGCAGACGGGAAAATACATCATGCAGGCAACGGCCGGATGTTTGGGTTCCGAGTCTGACCGCTGCAATGTGTGCAATATCGGCGTCTGTCCCAAGGGCATTACCTCCCAGGATCCACGCCTCTATCGGCGTCTGGATCCCGAAAAAGTTGCGGAACGCCTCGTGGACGTTTTTCTCGCCTTTGATACGGAACTGAAGAAAATCATCGCCCCTCTGGGTCGATCCACTTCCCTTCCTATCGGTATGTCGGACGCTTTGGGAATCGATGACGCGGCGGCGGCTCAGCGGCTACAAATATCTTATGTGGTCTAGAAAAGACCGACCTAGAGGTGAAGGAGCGATGCAACAGAGCTTATCGCAAGATGCCTATTGGATTTCTGGGCGCGAACAAGGCCGACGCCTGGAATCGAGAATATTGGAAGAACGTCTGCAACAGGCCGTGGCCCAAGGTCATCGTCGCCTGGAAGTGGAAGCCTTCGGCCAACACGGCATCGGAGGCCGCCTGTGGCGTTCTGGAAGTGAACCCATTCATGTGATCGTCCACGGCGCTTCGGGACAGCGCTTGGGATCCATGGGTTTTCCCAACACCACCATCGAAGCTCTCGGACCGGCTTCCGATGATGTGGGCTGGCTGAATGCCGGCGCCGAAATCATCGTGCACGGTCATGCCGCCAACGGTGTGGCCAACGCCATGGCTCAAGGCAAGATCTTTATCGCCGGCAATATCGGAGCCCGTGGCATGACCATGACCAAACACAATCCTCGGTTCGCTCCACCGGAACTGTGGGTTCTGGGATCTGTGGGCGATTATTTTGCCGAATTTATGGCCGGAGGTATCGCTGTGGTTTGCGGGCACGAATCCGCCAGTCCCGGCAATGTGCTTGGGTATCGACCCTGTGTGGGCATG
Organism: Desulfosoma sp.; assembly: GCA_037481875.1. Lineage (NCBI taxonomy): Bacteria > Pseudomonadati > Thermodesulfobacteriota > Syntrophobacteria > Syntrophobacterales > Syntrophobacteraceae > Desulfosoma > Desulfosoma sp. The sequence continues at coordinate 48,394 of JBBFKY010000007.1, forward strand.
GTGGGTGGAAAAATCTTCTTTCGAGGCCCCCACGGCGGATATAGCCAAGCGGACGCCAAGCTTGTGCCCTTAAGTGACGACGATTGGCATTGGCTGGTCAAGAATCTGCAGCATTTTCTGGAAAAAATCCGCAAAACCGAACTGTTCCCTCTTTTTGCTCAACGCAGTCAATGGCAGCTTCTGGAGGCGCGAAGCCCACAAGAAAAGGCAGCCGTGCCCAGGAAATCCATGAGCGATTTTCATCGGAACATGTGGGACCGTGAGCTGGGACCCGGAGGTCTCATTGGAGATCTGACAAACCTGGAACGAAGCTTGATTCCGGTCATCGTTACAGGAAATCTTCGTCGCCATGTGCCTGTTTATGAGAACAAGAAATATGCAGCACCCTGTGAGGCATCTTGTCCGACGGGGATTCCGGTTCACGAACGATGGCGGCTTATTCGAGAAGGCCGGGTGGATGAAGCCGTGGACATGGCCTTGGCTTACACACCGTTTCCGGCTACGGTCTGCGGGTACCTGTGTCCCAATCTTTGCATGCAATCATGCACACGCCGAGGGCTGCGCATGGCCCCTGTGGATGTGACGCAACTGGGCAAAGCGAGTCTCGAGGCCAAGCTGCCGGATCTGCCGCCGCTTACCGGCAAAAAAGTGGCCGTGATCGGTGCGGGACCCGCAGGGCTTTCAGTGGCCTGGCAACTGCGCCGCTTAGGCCATGAAGCGGTCCTGTATGATCGTAGCAGGGAACTAGGGGGGAAAATCACCGCCGCGGTCCCTAAGAATCGTGTTCCCAACGAAGTGGTCCAAACGGAGCTGCAACGTATTCGGTCCGTTCTGCCCCACATGTATCTTCAACAGGAACTGACCAAGGAAGAAATGGAGCGGCTCAAGGCGGATTTCGACATGATCGTGATCGCCGTTGGAGCTCAAAAACCACGCCTGTTGCCTGTACCCGGCGAGGAACGACTCCTTCCTTCCCTGGAGTTTCTTCAAAAATCACGTCAGGATGCCATTCAGGTAGGACGCCGTGTGGTGATCATCGGGGCCGGTAATGTGGGATGCGATGCCGCCACGGAAGCTTATCGGCTCGGTGCCGAAAAGGTGACGTTGATCGACATTCAGGAACCCTCTTCCTTTGGCAAAGAACGGCAAGCGGCTCAAGCGGCTGGAGCCGAATTTCGGTGGCCGTGTTTCACCAAGGCCGTGACGGAACAGGGCGTGGAACTGACCACAGGAGAAATCCTTCCGGCCGATACCGTGATCGTCGCCATCGGGGATCAGCCGGATTTGGAATTCTTACCGGAAACGGTAGAAACAGAACGCGGCTTTATCAAGGTGGACGACTCCTACCAGACCACGGACCCTCAGATTTTCGCCATCGGTGATGCCGTCCGTCTGGGGCTTCTGACCGACGCCATTGGGGCTGGAAGAAAGGCGGCTCAAACCATTGACAATATTTTCAAAGGACGTCGTCCGAAACGGTCTGTGCGTCCCATGATCGATCCTCGGCGTGTCAAGCTGGAATACTTTGATCCTCGACGCCTGGGCTTTGATGGGCTGGACCAATGCGCCGGCGAGTGTGCCTCTTGTGGTTCGTGCAGGGACTGCGGCATCTGTGTCTCCATGTGCCCTCAGGCCGCCATCAGCCGCGTGAGTGGAAACAACGGCGATTTTGAATTGGTGGTCAATCCCGATCGGTGCATCGGTTGCGGTTTCTGCGTCGGGGCATGCCCTTGCGGCATCTGGAACCTGGTGGAAAACGATCCGCTCGAATAATCCGTACTGGACATAGCATTGGACGGCGCGGCTTTTGCCGGACTTCTGCGGGAGCCGCGCCATCCTCATGATTCGGTTTTCAAAAATACCGGCGGATGGATGCACGCCTTTTCTGCCTTTAACGTCACCGGTCGGCCAGAGGCACGGGCAAGCGCCGCGGCATGTAGTATTCCCCAACGACGCCAGATCAACCTGTACAACAACGGATTCGCTCAGGTGCGCCAGGCATGTTCGGGTTGCGGTTGTGCAGCTTCGGAATTCTCGCGGTCGATCTCCCAATGTTTCGGGTTCTCAGCGATTTACTCTCGAGTCCGATCCAGTGCCCCCTCATGACGAATGACATGTTCGTCATAAAACGTTGCCAGACAGGTGACCAGACGTGCCTCGCACACAGTTGATCCGCCGCGTCGTCAAGACTTTGAAAGCACGTGTGATAGTTGGATGGAACCTGAAACGGGTTTGCCGAATTGTTCAGACTCAATGGCAGAGTCTGTAGGGGCACGGCGGCGCCGTGCCCCTACAAGATTTGTCGTGAGGAATGAACCTCAAAAACACCGGGATTTGCGGCGAACACAAAACTTGGTTCACGATGGCTGCTCTACAGCCCGCCGCATTGGGGTTGATGAAGACCAGCTATACCTCTACTTCACTCGACGGCTTTGAGGGAAAACGAGAATTCGCTGTCCAAAGTGGATCACCACTTGACGACACGCACATCGAAAAGACTTCGTCCCAGAAAACGTTCTCCGATGGTTTGAAAGCGAAAGGGCACATCGGTCACATAGAAAACGTATTCGGGCAGTCTTTCTTCCGTAGCCCCCAATTCCGAAGCGAGAAGCATTTCGGCGGTCTGATCCGCCATAGCTTCGGCCGAATCCACCAACTGCACGCCAGGGCCGGCCACTTCCTGTAACAGAGGTTTTAAAAGGGGATAATGGGTACAGCCGAGGACTAAAGTGTCGATCGGATGGCAGAGCACAGGCTTGAAGTATTCCTGGGCAGTCAGGCGGGTCACCGGATGATCCAGCCATCCTTCCTCCACAAGAGGCACAAAAAGAGGGCACGCCTGTGAAAAGATGCGTACGGAAGGGTCATAGTGATGAATGGCCCGAGCATAGGCATTGCTGTTGATGGTCGCCGGAGTGCCGATGACTCCCACGTACCGAGCCCGTGTCACATTCACAGCGCATCGAGCTCCAGCGTCGATGACGTCCAACACGGGCACATGGGATCTTTCTTCCACCACATGTCGAGCCACAGCCGCCATAGTGTTGCATGCGATGATGAGAAGCTTGACCCCTCTTTGGAGTAAAAAGTCGGTGATTTCCCGAGCGAATCCACATATGGTCTCCACCGATTTCACTCCGTAAGGAACCCGGGCCGTATCCCCGAAATAAAGGATGCTTTCAAAAGGCAGCCGTTCCATGAGCGCTCGAACGACGGTGAGGCCTCCCACCCCCGAATCGAAAACCCCGATGGGCAAGTGCCGTGCCGAATCTCTTGTCACCTCTTGTCGTTCCTTTCTGCCTGCTTTCTTGTGTGCGGGAAACCTTCCATGAGCCTCCCTGCTTTCAGACATGCCGGTTGAAACAGCGAAGGGCAGGAGCACGTAGAGCGCTTGGTTTCTTGCCCGTTCCTGTGCGTCCATCACGGCCGCCGATGCGTAGATCCGTCCAAACCTTGGAGCACCTTGGATTCTTAGGATTATAGGGTCTCACCGTTAACTTCCCAGAGCACGCGCCAGACTTTTTCCACCGCCGGTGCCAGGTGCCATTCTTCGGGACGGGTGACATAGGCCTCGGCGCCTTTCGCAAACCGATAAAAATGCACGGTGCAGCCCCGATACTCCTGATCGCCTCCGTTCCATCGGACAAAATTACCCGGAAAAACACCGGCGATTTTCCAGCCTCCCTTCAAGCACCAACCCTGCGTAATATCATGCCATGTTTCACAAAAGGTCGTAAAGTATTCGGCTCCACTGCCGGCGGCAACCCTTCTTACAAACTGACGCAGTTGCGCCGTGAGCCTCTTTTGCCGAAATTCGGGAAGTGTGGTCACAAGCGAAAATTCCACCTGAAGATTCTTGTCATACTTGGTAAGGACAGATCCGCTCACCACACAACCTGCCTGCATATCTTCCAAAACAGCCATGCAGTAAACCTTGGAGACGGCATCCTGCGGCCATCGTTCCCATAAGGCCACCCAGCGATCGTATTCACCGGAATCCAGAAGGAACTCATGCGGTGAACCGTACAGTTCGGGATATCCCAAACGCCACAAGCGTGCCGCTGATTCCACCAGATCCTCACGCAGGAGAGTGACCCGATATTTTCCCGGGTCCACATCCACAGGGTCCAGCTTAGGCCACACGATCCTCTTTTCCCTTAACGGACGCGTTTGACAGGTGGTGGCCATGCGCCGATAGGGTTGTATGCCTTCCATGGAAACCGCCATGAGCCTTCTCTCCCTTTCCCCTTGTCTCACCTTGCACCCACAGGTCAAAAAGTCTATCCAAAAATTGGCAAAACCATTGCTCAGAATGACAATTGAAGGCGAAGGAGCACGGTGCACCGTGCCCCTACATCTGAAACCGTTTGTTTTTCCGAAAGCGTGTTCTTGCCGCCCGTTTCTCATGCGGGCCGAACGCCAGACCTCCAAGAAAAAGCCGTTTTCGGGCAAGCTCTTTGGGGCGTAGGTTCAGAGCGCGGCCCTGAGAACACGTTCCAGGTCCGATGCCGTCGCCCGCCGAGGATTGGTCCAAACCGTAGGATCTTCCATGGCCTGACGGGCAATCACGGGCACATCTTCCTCCTTGACACCGATCATGCCGAGGCGTTCGGGCACATGGAGCTGACGCCCAAGGTTCCGAACAACCTCAACAGCCTTTTGAACCGCTTCATCGACCGATCGCACACTTCGATGCCCGGCCAGGGTTTCTGCGATAGGCATAAGCCGTTCCGCACATGCTTCAGCATTATACTCGAGAATCCACGGCAGCAACACGGCGTTGCACAAACCATGAGGCATGTTGTAGAAGCCGCCGAGTTGATGCGCAATGGCATGGACGGCGCCGGCTCCCGCATTGTTGGTGGCCATGCCTGCAAGGTATTGAGCATAAGCCATAGCGGCTCGGGCTTGCATGTCTGTCCCCTGGGTATAGGCCCTGGGAAGATGTTCCCGAATCAGTTCCATAGCCTTCAGGGCACAGGCGTCGGTTAAAGGTGTGGCTATGCGGGAGAGATAAGCTTCCACAGCGTGTGTCAAAGCGTCCAAACCCGTGTACGCCGTAAGCTCGGGTGGAAGGCCGACCATGAGTTCCGGGTCGTTTACGGCGATATGCGGGGTGATTCGAGGATCCACTATGGTGAGTTTTGTCTTTTTTTTCACATGGGTGATGACTGCAAAACGCGTGACCTCACTGCCCGTTCCCGCCGTCGTGTTGACAGCCACAAGAGGCGGCACGGGGTTTTTGAGCTTGTTTATCCCTACAAAATCCCAAAGGACACCGTCGTGGGAGGCCATGACCGCAATGGCTTTGGCGCTGTCATGAGCACTTCCACCGCCAAGGGAAAGAATCATGTTGCAACGGTGCTCTTTGTAGTAGGCCACTCCCTGGTTCACACACTCTTCCGTGGGATTGGGAACGACACCGTCAAAAACCACCACATCTATGGTGGAAGCCATTTCCCGAAAGATCTTCAGGACCTCGTCGGCGAGACCCGCCGCCACAACACCTGGATCGGTACAGATCATTACTCGTTGAGGAGAAAAACCTTGAAGATAATTGATCAGTTTTCGCCGAGCCCCCACTCCGAAAAGACTTAGGGGCTGCCCGAAAAATTCTGCATATCGCTCCATGTTCACCATTGCCTCATCCCGAAAGTCTGTCTGACAATGCCCCCCACACCAGGAGCCCGTCCGAGAAGTCGCAATACAAAGTTGTTTAATGGCATTTCAAGGTAGGGGCGATGCGGCGCCTCACCCCTACAAACCCGAAACCGTGTCTTTTCCAAGGAGCGGGCGTCCCGCTGGCATAAATGGCGGGTCAGAGGCCCGAGCTCCCAGGAAAACAAAAGGTTTGAGTCGTAGAGGCACGGCGCGCGATGCCCTACGTCTTGGCCCGAAATGGCCCATTTTAAATGTTCGGACAAGTTCCTTGGCCGTGAGTTACAATCCGAAACGGGTCTTTTTCCACGCTCCCGTGGATGTCGTCTGTTCGTTTTGCCCCCATGCTTTCCTTCGACAAACTGCTAAAACGTGCCATGACTCCATTTCGAATGTATAAAGGTTTCTACAACAACCGGTGCCAGATCATAAGATCTTTTTGTGGTAGAATTTTGCCCTGATGCCGCTTGCCTGCGCGCCCGTTGCCGTGCTAGAGTTTCCGTAATCTTTGAGGAGTCGAAGTGATGACCGAAAAAGCCGGAATAATGGACACCGAACAAATCAAAGCCTTCGTCGAAACGCTTGTTCGCGGACAACTTAGCGCCCTTGTAGCCGAGCATGTGGCGGCTTTCGTGCAGCAAAACGAACTGAAGGCACGTGAGCTGTCGCTCGTGGAGCGCATTATCCGCGTGGAGGAAGAGCTCAAAGCACTTCGTGAAGTGCAGGCTGCCCAATTTAGCGCTGCAGAGAAACGCTTCGAAGCGATGGACAAACGCTTTGAAGCGATGGACAAACGCTTCGAAGCTCTCCAGCGTGAAATGAACGCCCGCTTCGAGGCCATGGACAAACGCTTCGAAGCGATGGACAAACGCTTTGAAGCTCTCCAGCGTGAAATGAACGCCCGCTTCGAGGCCATGGACAAACGCTTTGAAGCGATGGACAAACGCTTCGAAGCTCTCCAGCGCGAAATGAACGCCCGCTTCGAGGCCATGGACAAACGCTTTGAAGCTCTCCAGCGCGAAATGATCGCCCGCTTCGAGGCGATGGACAAACGCTTTGAAGCTCTCCAGTGCGAAATGATCGCCCGCTTCGAGGCCATGGATAAACGCTTTACGCAGCTGCAATGGACCATGGGCATTGGTTTTATGCTGATTGTTTCATTTATGAGCGCCCTGAAGTTTCTCGGGTAATTTCGTCTTCGATTGAATCTTCTTCCCAGTCTTCCTGAGAATGTCCGGCTTTATTATCAAGGTTTTTCAGGGTCAAAGAGGCGCAAGCGAGCCGCTGTTTCTTTGTAGGGAGCGGGGAATTCCGGTTCGAAATTCTGGTAGAAAGTCACGGGATAACGGGCACCGATGACTTTACCGGCTTCCTTAAGCCCCGTGGCCACGCTAGGCAGGAGCCCTCCAGGAAAAGCCACCACAAGCTCATCGTCCTGAGTCATGGAAAAAATGCGGTCCCCCATACCTGGAATGGCCAGCCGAGGTGCCTTTAAAGCGTAAGGGGCATACAGGGTCTGCAGGCATTCCACTTTGCCGCCGAAGGATCCGGTGACCGAGGCGCACGGCGCCTGACCTTCTGAACCGCCGTGACCGCAATAGGTCAAAGCCTGCACCAGACGCATGGCCTGAGCCGGATTACAGTAGACAGCAACGGTGTGCGGTTCCTCAGGCGCTTTGGCCAGGGGCGTAAGCAGAATCCCATGAACGGCACCTTCCGGAACACAAGTCATGGCTTGCCGTTGAACCTCAGCCACCTCAGAGTTGGAAGCAAAACCGACCGCCTGCATGAGCTGCTTCATTTCTTCATCACGGTTTGAAGCCCCGCTCATGCCCCACCCCAAAAGCGCCGGAACACAAATGATGTCTTCCTTTTTGAGGCCCACGGTCCAGCCGTAGAGGCGCGCCATGGTGATACCCTGGCAAATGGTCACCCTTTTCTTCAAGAAAATCCTAGGGCGACGCGTCTTTTCCGGAAAATCGTCACCCTCGGCGAGAAAGAAGACCGCCAGGGGCAAGCTTCTGGGCTTCAAAGCTTCTTGAATCATGGCCTGCAACGCCGCGTAATCCAGCATCCTGTGCCCTCCTTCTGGTTAAGGTTAGGTGAACATGGCTCACCAGTGAGACCATCGCGCTGGAAAGATTTCCTTGGGCGCCGTGGGAAACCGCTTCATTAACTTTTGATAGTACCTCTTGGGATCGTCACAATCCGGATCATCGGCGCAATCACCGCAACAGGGACGTACCTCGCGGACAACCCACTCCCCTTGAACCTTCTGCAGCAGAGCATCTATAGGTTCAAAACCGCTCGTGCCATCCTTACTGCGCGGCTCGGTTTCAATCCAGACCCAGTCGTTTTGATGGCCGAAGTGGGTGACCCAAAAGACGAGGTCACAACAGTATGGTGGAACACCCACTAGGGTTCGAAGTACAGCGAGCTGTTCTTTGGAAACCTCGGGGAAAATCGCTGGGGAAGCATCGGGAAACTTGAGCCGCATTCGGGCGTAAAGCCAATTTCGAAGATCGAGACACTGTGCCGGCTTTTCGTCACAGACCACGCCATCCGGCTGAATGATGGCTAACAATTTCCACGAGCCGTCTTCGTTGTGCAGAAGCCCGCAGAATCGCCGCCCATACTTCTGGTCCCGGGCCTCGACCCAAGCCCAGGCGTTTTGTATCCTGATCCAATCCACCAAAAACCGGACCGGCTCGTCATAGTGAATCCCCACATTATTCCGAAGGTATTGAAAGCCGGCATGGTGGTTTTGAGGAAAGTTCTGCAGGCCCAATCTGAAAGCATTGAGGACGGCTCGACGTTCCGTACTTCCAGGACCGGGGGTGTAAGGCTTCTCGGCGGCAGACCACTCCGACAAAATCCCAAGAAGCATCCACAAACACAGTGCCGGAATACCGATGGGTCTCATGAGCCCCCTCCAGCGTGGAGTCACGCAAAAGGGACCATTCTTAGCCGGAATTTTCCCCGTTTTGCTCGAAGGCATCGGAAACGGCCACTTCCGTGCCGCCGGTGATGGTCAAAAGCTGATCCACAGTGATGGGCACCGCCGAACGGTCATTACCCGCCGCCGCATAGACGCAAGGAAATTGGCGCATGGAGGCATCGATGAGAATTTTGACCGATTTCGGCAAGAGAAAGGGACAGACCCCACCAGGAGCGTAGCCCGTGTAGTGTAAAACCTCATCCTGTCCCGGAAGACGCACCTTGCCCTTGAGACCTGTGACTTGTTTGAGTCGAGATCCCTTGATGCGACGGTCTCCACACGTGACCACCACCACGGGTTGATCTCCCACGAGAAAGAGTATACTTTTGGCGATTTCCGCCACGGAGCATCCTACGGCTTTGGCCGCCGTTTCCGATGTGGGAGTCAATTCCTGAAATTCCCAGACCTCAATGCCGTGCTGTTTCAAAAAAGCCTTCACGTCCGAAATGGTGGGCATGGATGTCACTTCCTTCTCAAAAAATGTGTCCGCCCCAAAAATGTCCCGGGGGCCTTTTACGGGCGCACAGACCGTTGCCCCGTCCAATCCAAAACATGCATCGGTGCGCCTTTACGGAACATGTATCCGTGACCTCAACAACACATGGATCGGTGTGGCTCGACACGAGGCAGCCCATGTGTCACGCTTCCCGCATAAAAGAACGCCTCTCGTATCAAACGGACGCCCGTTCCTGTAATCCTCTTTCGATCTGATCGAAAATCTGCTTCACCAGTCCTTCGGGGTCGGCGGCATCCCGAATAGGACGGCCCACCACAATGTGATCCGCTCCCGAGGCAAAAGCCTCTCGAGCATCCACGGTTCTTTTTTGATCGTCCACATTGGCGACCGGGCGAATGCCGGGAGCCACCAACAAGAGGCGGTCTTTCACTTCGCGACGTAGCCGCGGGATTTCCAGTCCTGAAGAAATCAGCCCATCGCAGCCCAGAGCCAACGCCCTTCGGGCTCGAGACAACACGAGATCTTCCACGGAACAGGCAAAACCCAGGTCCTGGAGGTCTCCCTGATCCAAACTGGTCAGGGCGGTCACAGCCAAAATTTTCACATCACCCTTGGCTTCCACAGCGGCTCGAAGCATGGCGTCGTTGCCATGCACCGTGGTAAAGCTCACACTTCTCTTGGCAATCTGGACCATGGCTCGCCGAACCGTCTCCGGCACATCAAACAGCTTCAGATCCAAAAAGACCTTGGCGCCTCGGTTTTGAATCCATTCCACAATGGGAAAGCCGCCTGCAAGGAACAGTTCAAACCCCACCTTGAAAAAGCCGACCAACCCATTGAGCCGCTCCACCCACGCTTTGGCGTTTTCAGGCGACGGCACATCCAGAGCAAAAATCAACCTTTCACGCAAAGGAACGGTTTTCACCTACACCTCCATGCCAAAGAAGTTCATAAGCAGAAAATTCAATCGTCGTCGTAGCACCCCATAGGAAAAATGCCTTTTGGCCAAAAGGTAATTGTGTTCCACCATGGACTGTCTACGTTCGTCTGACTTCAAAACATCGCGAATCTTCGAAATGAGCCGGCGACCAACATAACCGTCCATAATCAAAAGATCAAAGCCCAAGGGTTCAATATCGCGCACAAATGTAGCGTAGCGGTTCACCACGAGAGGCTTACGGAAATAGATGGCTTCCAAAAACGCGTTCCCAAATCCTTCGTAGAGGCTTGGGTATGTGATAAGGTCTGCATGAGGATAAATGTCCCACAGTGTGATTCGGTCCGTGGGCGATGCCACTTCCACCCAGGGATCCACCACATGGGTGCCCATAAAGTGGAGAGACACTCCATGCTCGCGGGCATGGCTCTGCAACCAGGAAGCATATTCCGGATCCCCTTCTTCTGCGTGATGCGTGATCAGCAACCGGTAATGCAGGTCTTTGAGCGCCGCGGCAATTTCAATCGCGTATTCGATGCCCTTGCGTCGAATGATGCGCGTGGGTTGCACGATGAGCTTATCCTCGGCACCGAGCCCGATCATGCAGCGTAACGTCTCACCCATTTGCGGGTTTGGCTGCGGCGGATGATCGAAATCCAAAACGTTCGGAATGACAAAAGAAGACACCCCTCTTCGATGGGCCAGGTCTTCATGGGCCGCCGAACTGATAACCACGTGCTGGATGGTGGGTAACACGGGAGGAAAAGCCATCAGGAGAAAATCCTGCACGCAGTTGACGGCGCAACGGCTTTGTTCCCAGTAGAATTCATGGTGATGCGCAATGGTTGGGATTTTTCTTTCCGCAATAAGCTCCGTAAGGGCCAGCCCCAAAGGGATGTGTAGCGGGCTGGCTAAAGCGTTTTCCACGATGAGAAGCTGAATATCAAAATTTCGAAGAAAATAGGCCAGTTTTTCCTTGAGCACGGCCCGGTAATCGTGAATCCTTTGCGTCAGCTCCTGAGAACGCATCTCACGACCAAAGGCTTCCGCCTGAATCCTTTGGTTTTCCGGATGAAGAAAATGGGCTTCCGACACCACCATGGCACGCGAAGGATCCTTGTGCACTTCACCTGCGCACCAAAAACACTCGTGTCCGGATTCTTTAAAGATTTCAGCCCACTTACCTGCTTCCATGGTGACGCCGTCGGCGCCTGTAAACCGAGTGGAGACAAAACCGATATGAAGGGCCATGAAAAAGCTCCTGATCGAATGAGAGGTTGAACCGAAAGCAAAATTGTGCACATACTTGACAGAAAAGGCAAGGACGGTTCATCATGACGCATCCACAAAACCTGGTGCTCTTTCATTACCATCTCCTGCGCGGCGGGGTGCGTACAGCCTTAATGCGAAGCCTGCAATGCCTGGCTCAGGAGGGATGGCTTGCTCATCGCAAGCTGATCCTTGCCGTAGGCCGTATCGATGGGGTTCGAAGTTTTGCCCATTCCCTGAAAACCTTGGTCGCCGACGTGGAAGTTATCGTGGACGAACGGCTGGACTATCGAGACGCCCCATGGCCTGATGAAAAATCTTTTCGAAAGGAAGTGCTCGCTCTACGGGATGCCATGCTGGCATGGGGTGGTGAATCGGCGATCTTTTGGTTACACAACCCCACCCTAGGAAAGAATCCCGCGGTCACCGCCGCATGGAAGGAAGCGGCTGAAAAAGCCTGGACCGACGGGCTTGATCACCGTTTTCTTTACCACATTCATGATTTTCCCGAATGCGGACGCGTGGAAAACATGGTGCGGCTCCACCGGTGCTGGAAACACGGCGGCCTGCAAGATTTTTATCCTCAGGTGCCCAACACAGCCTATGCCGTACTCAACTCCACGGACGGATCCAGGCTTCTTTCTTGCGGCCTTTCTTCCTCTCGCGTGTTCTGGCTTCCCAATGTGCTCCTTCCTCCCACGGATCCTCGCCCTGTTCTAACCCCTTCCAGAAGGCGGGCGGTGGCCACCGCTTTGAGCCGCTACGCCATGGAAAATCATTACGTCTTTGACCCTGATCGACCTCAATGGCTTCTTCCCATTCGGCTAATCCGACGAAAAAACGTGCTGGAAGCCTTGTTTTTGGCCTCCCTACAGCCCCTGGCGCCTCAAGTCCTTATCACTTTGGATGCCACATCAGCTCAGGAAAAACCTTACGCGGACCAGGTCAAAAGATGTGTCCGTGAAAACCGGCTTCTGTGCGTCATTGGTTTTGGGAGCGACCTGGTGGGGACGGCTTTTTCTTTTGAAGAGCTTATGGCTTGGAGCGACACCGTGGTCACCACATCTCTGATGGAAGGCTTCGGCTTTGCTTTTCTGGAAGGGCCCCTTTTGGGACGCCCTCTTCTTGGACGCAATCTCGCCGAAGTTACTACGGATTTCGCCGAAGCCGGGTTTCCCGTAAAGCCTCTCTATGAAGAACTTCCCGTGGAACTGGAACCATCGCATCGATCACGTTTGCAAATGCATGGAAGTCGTTTCGCCGAATTTTATCGGCGCACGATTCCCACACTTACCAAGGAAGACACGGACCGATTCCTTGCACGCCTGGACACGGTGTATGGAAACAGTAAGGTAGATTTCGGTATGTTGGACTTTGCCGCACAAAAAGACCTGCTCAAAAGGGCGCTACAAGGGGAACTCAAGAAGGATTTTCAAAAGATTTTGGGGACGGTACTGCTTAATGAAGCCACGCTGACATCCTTTTTCGTTGAATTTGGTCCCACGGCCCATGCCCGTCGGCTGATAGAAGCCTTTGAGGCGCTCTGGAAACAGCCCTTCGAAAAGGCGGTATCACAACAGAACGAAAAACCTTGGGAAAAGGATGAATCGCAAGCCTTGGTTTTGCAAAAAGCTTCCCAAAAGACAACTTTTATAGGTCCACGGCGTGGGCTGGGGTCATGCCTGACGGCACTCTTTTTTGACCCCGTCTACCAAAGGCCTTTGTTCGGAGGTTGGTAATGGAGCGATGGCGGGCTTGGATGGAAGCTCACGTGAGTCGTATCCCGATCCCCACGCCGAAATCGGGTCCGGTGCCGCATTTCCATCCCAAACCTCAAGTCATCTTGTTTGATGTGTACGGCACTCTTGTGGCGGCTCGTTATGGAGATTTGGAGGAACAGATGCGCCGAAACCTGGCGCAGGAAAGCTTCATGAAAACAGCTCGGTTTTTCGGCTTTTCAGAAAAGTCCGGGTTCTTGTGGGCGGACCTTTTTTGCCGAGCCGTCATGGAAGAACATGAACACGCTCGGGCGATTGGAATCTCAAGACCCGAAATCTTGGTGGAAGAAATCTGGAAGAAACTGATGCACAGCGTCCCTGAGGCGCCAAACCCGGAGCCTCATCCCATGGATGTGGCCATGTATCGAGAACTGGTGGCTAACCCTGTGGCTCCCTATGAAGGGGTGGCCGAAATGCTCAAAGCTTTGCGGCGTCGAGGCTACCTTTTAGGCTTGGCATCCAACGCTCAGTTTTACACACGGGCCATTTTGGAATATATTCTTGAATCCCCGTTGGATGCGGTTTTTGATGCGCGCTGGACTTTCTTTTCCTATGAATTAGGTTTTGCCAAACCGGATCCTCATTTTTTTCGTATTATCGCGACACGCGCTCGCCGCTTCAGCCTGGAGCCTCAGGCCGTGCTCATGGTGGGAAATGATCCCTTCAATGACATGGAAGCCGCTACAGTCCACGGCCTGCAAGCGGTGCTGTTTCTTCCCGTGACGGCGGCATCCCCACAAAGTTCCCGCTGGGGAGGGCCGTGCCTGCACCGGTTCGACACCTTGGTGCAGGCCTTGGCAAACGGCTGATATGCTTCAAAGGAGCCTCTTATGTCCAACTTTGCGCAAAAGCATACAAAAATCGCGACCTTTTATCTCCTGACTTCCGACAATCCCCGAATGAAGGAGGAACTCATTCAGCATTCCCGGTGGAAGAAAACGGTTCTGGTCATTCCTTTGCTGGCAACCGAATTCACCGACCCGGAAAACCGACCGGTTTTTGAAAACATTTTGGATGAACTTCAAGGGGCTCCGTACATTTCCCGCATTCTCTTCGGGTTGGATGCCGCGACGGAAGAAGAAGCCCGTGAGCTGTGGAGTATGGTTCGTAGCCGTAAGCTCCATAACAGCCTGATCGTGCATAACGATGGGCCGGGTTTTCGAGGCATTTACAATCAGCTGTCCCAAGCCGGCTTTGCGCTGGATGTGCGAGGCAAAGGCCGAAACATGTTCTTGTCTTTCGGCATCGCCCTGGCTTTGGGCGCTCAAACCGTGGCTTTGTTGGACGCGGATATCCGCACCTTTAACTGCGACCAGCTGGACCGGCTCATCTATCCTGTGCAGGTCCTTAACTACCAATTCTCCAAAGCCTTCTATGCTCGACTTAAGAACGGCGAACTTTACGGCCGTGTCAAACGGCTTCTTCTGGACCCTCTGCTCATCGCCCTCAAACGCAAATTCACTGAAAGCCAGGAAGAAAAGGTTCTACGCCTTGTGGACTTTCTGCTTACCTTTAACTACCAGCTTTCGGGTGAAGTGGTCTTTGACATGAGCCTTCTCAAGCGCATGCATTTCGCCATGAACTGGGGTGTGGAAATCTTTACGCTTATTGAAGTTTACCGCAAGGCCAACAACATCGCGCAGGTGGAAATTTCACATGAACCCTTTGACCACAAACATCAGCCCGTTTCGCCCGATGACAAGGATCGAGGCCTGCATAAGATGGCCATCGACATTGTGACCACCCTGTTGAGCGCTCTCGTAATCGAAGAAGGCTTGGAAATTTCCGATCATTTCATTCGGGATCTGACCTTGACCTACCTCAACGTGGCCGACAACCTTATCAAGATGTATTCGGACAACGCCGCGTTTTGCGGCCTGGACTACGACCCGGATCGCGAAGAAGAAATGGTTCACGGTGTCTTTAAAAACGCCATTCTGTATGCCGGAGACCTGCTGTTGGCTCCGTATCGGTTGGCCGATCGTTTCGTTTCCTTTGTGGGAAGCCAACCTGCGTTTCAACCTTACGTGGCTTCAGGCCTCATACAAACCATTCATGAGTGCGCTCAGAACGCCCGCACCCAACTCTTTGAAACCCCGCAAACCATGTCCTGGGATCGGGTTCTTCGCAAGATTCCTGGCATCATTTACGACATCATCAACGTGGTGGAGGATGAAAAGCAGAAGTACGCCGATTAATCTCATCCAGAATGGCCCGTCTTCCTCGGTAAAAGGAGAGAGCCATGGATTCCACCACCGCGTCTACTTCTTCTCGGTAAAACCTTTCGGCTTCTTCTGGGGGGACACCAAGCTTTTTTTGCAAGGCACGCACTGCTCCGTAAGTGTTTGCCCCTAGGCGTTCGAGCTTTTCCCGGCAAAATTCCAAAAAAGCTGCGGTATAGAGGTAGCTAAGGCAGTCCTTGACAGCACCCACGTCTCGAACGGCCAGTAGATGGCCTAGACATTCATAGAGTAGCCGTATCCAAAAGTCCCGAGTCACCCCCAGAAACAAAACAGGATCGCTGTCGTGTGTCGAAGCGTTCTCGAGAGCCCGCACACGGTGGTGTATGTCGAGAAACGTTTTCGGGTTTAGGGTTTGTTTCATGGCCTCTTCATAGCGCGCAAAACCGGAAAGAAGCGTGTGCCGCTTTCGGTCCACGTCAAAAACATCCGTATACCCAGGGTCGATAAAAGCAATGCCGGTCTTTTCCGGTCCCCAGGTGACAGGGCGTCCCAGGGGTTCCTGAGAAACCAAGAGTCGAGAAATCCTGCCATCCAGATCTTCGTAGTGAAGCAGGCGGTTCAGAGCGGACCCGATGACTTCTCCGGGCATCACGGAGAGCTTCGCTTCATCGGTGATGTCATGAAGTTTGGCTCCTAGATAGACTTCGTAAACGACCGTTTCAGGATCCGCAATGCTGTCAAAGGTAGTGGCAATGTCAGTGCCGTAGCGGCGACGAGCATCGTCCCAGAGAGCTTTCCGTTCATGCTGCACGGCCCCGGCTGAAAGCACGATATCCCCGGAAATACCCCCGGGCACGTAACAGCCCATGAGCGTGGTGAGAGGCCCCACGATGAAGCGTGTCAAGGAAGCGTCCACGAAATGGCGCGCGTAACGGGCGGTGATGAAAAAATGCCGATTCGGCCACATGGATCGATGTTCCCTGATCACGGCAGCAAAGGTTCGAAACCACGGGTGAAAATCGTTTCTCAAGTCCCCGTCCAGAAGAATGAGCGTCTGCATGGCCGGGCAATGGGCCGTTTCATCAAAAAGGAGTTTGAGAGCGCTTCCCTTCCCGGGCGTGCGATCTCCTTGGTAGCCGTCATAGGGTGTGGCGACCACAAGGAGCCGAGCTCGAGAAGAGGCGTCCAGGGTTTGAAGGAACTCGACGGCGGCAGAAAGAGCCGCATCCAAGGTGGAGGTATCCGGGGACTGAAGCGTACAGGTGCCGTCGGAAACCACAAAGGCGATGCGTTCGGTGGGAAAGGCGGCCAAAGCCGCCTCCATACCCCGACGCAGTTCCGAACCGATGTTATCCGCATTGCGAAAGGTGGGATGTCCCACCACATGGGCAGGATCAAACCGGGCCAGAAGGGAACCCAGGGATCCTGCCTGGACGGGAAAGGTGCCACGAAAGACATGAGGGGCCAGCTCGTTTAAAGGCATGATGCTTTCTCCATATTTCTAAGGCATCGTGAGCGTAGATGTGCACCGGTGTGTGTGCCGCTCACTCGGACCCCGTTGCCGGTTTGTGGGGCGGACACATCGGTCCATCCCTACACGGTGATGACGTAACGATCAAGGCCATGGATGCGCCAAGGTGTGCTGTTGGCAGGGGCGGACACATCGGTCCGCCCCTATAGGGTGGTGACTTAACGGGGTGTCCATCGAGGTCTTCCTTAGAAGTATCTAGGTCGGTCCTTATCGCCCCGAGGCAGGCAAGCCTCGATTCAAACGATGCGCCAGCAGTGTGTAGCGCTCTTGGATACGGTTGTTGCGCACCGCCATGGCCAAAGCCTTACGAGAACCTACCAGCACCACAAGCTTTTTCCCTCGGGTTACAGCCGTGTACAGAAGATTACGCTGAAGCATGACGTAATGCTGGGTCACCAGAGGAACCACCACCACCGGGTATTCGCTTCCTTGAGATTTATGGACACTCACAGCATAAGCGTGGGTAATCTCGTCCAGTTCAGAAAAATCGTAGGTTACCAGCCGGCCGTCGATTCGAACGCGTAGTTCTTGGTTTTCTTCGTCCACCGCATGAATACGGCCCACATCCCCGTTAAAAACTTCCTTGTCGTAATTGTTGCGAACCTGCATGACCTTGTCGCCCACACGATACACTTTTCCGGCGCGTTCCACAGCCCGGCCCTTGGGGTTCAAGGCCTTTTGCAGCACCTCGTTCAATCGCTGCGCTCCCACGACCCCTCGATGCATGGGGCTCAGAACCTGAATGTCGTCCACTGGGTTCAAACGAAATCGTTTCGGTATGCGGCTCACACACAATTCCACCACAAGACCCAGGACTTCTTCCGGATCATCCTTTTCGATGAAATAGAAATCCGAAAGTTTGTCCTTTTGGGTACTGCCATTGATTGGAAACAATCCTTCCCGAATCCGATGGGCGTTGACCACAATGAGACTTTTTTGTGCCTGCCGAAAGATCTCCGTCAGGCGCACGACGGGAAAAGCCTCGGAGGCGATGATGTCCTGCAAAACGTTTCCGGCACCGACAGAAGGCAGCTGATCCACGTCCCCTACAAAGATGACCGTGGTTTTGGGGGCGACGGCCTTAAGAAGATGATGAGCCAACAAGGCGTCCAGCATGGAAGCTTCATCCACGATAAGGCAATCGGCCGTGAGAGGTTTCTGTTCGTTCCGCTGGAAACCTCCAGCCGCCGGACTGAATTCCAAAAGGCGATGGATAGTCGCGGCTTCCCGGCCTGTGGCTTCACTCAGTCGCTTGGCCGCACGCCCCGTAGGAGCGGCCAGGGCCACGCGAGCCCCTAGAGCCCTGTAAGCAGCACAGATGGCTCGAACCAGAGTGGTCTTACCTGTTCCGGGGCCTCCGGTGATGACCAGAACCTTTTCCGTCAGGGCTTTGCGAACGGCCTCCAACTGTAATGGAGCCAATGGAAACGGCAACCGAGATGTTATATCCGTAAGGATCTGATTGATGGTACTTGAAGAAAACCGCTTGGCAAGAAAGGCAATCGAAGCCAATCGGGCAGCCGTTTGGGTTTCTGCCGTGTAGTAGCCTCGAAGATACACGACCTCTCTGTCCCCCATCGCCTGGGCCATTGTATCGGTCAATTTTTCCACAATCACTCGGCCATCAGCCGCTAACGCCTGCAGTCCCTGTTCCAAGACCTCGCGGGAGGATTCAAGAAGCTTTTCGGCCTCCGCCAGAAGCCGGTTTCGAGGTAGACACACATGGCCCTCGTCGGTCGCATGAAACAACACATAATGGAGCCCGGCTTCGGCGCGCCGCACCGAATCACGGCTGAATCCCAAGCTCTGGGCGATCTTGTCCGCCGTGACAAACCCGATCCCGGACACCTCCATGGCCAGCCGATAAGGGTTTTCCTGAAGCACCTTGAGGGATTCCTGACCGTACTGTTTAAAGATGCGTGTGGCATGGGTTGCACTTACACCATGGGTTTTCAGAAAAATCATCACTTCACGGATTTCTTTTTGATCATCCCATGCCTTGATGATGCCGCTCAGGCGTTTCGGCCCGATCCCTTCCACTTCAAGAAGTCGTTTAGGTTCACGCTCAATCACATCCAGGGTAGCCGATCCAAAGGTTTTCACGATACGCTTGGCCATTTCGGGTCCGATACCCTTGATAAGCCCGGAACCCAAGTACTTACGGATACCTTCCACCGTGTCGGGAGTGAGCGTCTCATATTGATCCACGCGAAACTGTTCGCCGTACTTGGGATGACGCGTCCAGGAACCATGAAGACGCAGCACCTCGCCGGGTGTGACCGAGACAAAGGATCCCACCACCGTCACCAGATCCCGCCGATCCCGGACTTTGAGACGGAGCACACTGTAGCCGTCTTCTTCACCGGCATAGGTGATCCGTTCCACTTGACCCTCCAAGATGTGCGTCGTCATGACGTTTTTGTTCCGTGCAAGGATTTTGACAACCAGGGCGTAATGGTTAGAATACCATTGAAATCCCCGAGATTCCAGGTAGAGGGAGGATGACCATGGCTCTGTACATAAAAACGGATGATTATCGAAAGTACGGCATCAATAAGTTTTCCACGCTGGAACAGGTGCGAGCTGTGGTCCAAAAAGAGTTTAATATTTATCCGCTTTTCGTGCGGTTCGTCAATCGGCACGAATTCATTCGTGTGGACTTCCTCAAACCTCGAGGGCGTCGCCAAAGGGGCCGTTCTCAAGACGCACGAAGCCATCGACGTCGACGCCATCGCCCACAATAAAACGCTGAAGATAAATCGATTCACCCGGCAAGTCCGCATGGATACACATGTGCATGGCACCCGAACGTAGGTTGAGCCTCTTGGGAGCGCATGTGCAACCGGTCCCATAGGTTGGACATGCACGTAGGGTAAGACCCTGTAGGGGCGCACCGGTGTGTGCGCCCCGAAAACATGCGCTGGCGGCAGTTTTTGCGACGAACCCATGGGTCGGCCCCCACTGAGTGATGGCCCATGACCTGAGAGATTGTCCGAGAACGGATGTGACCCAGGGAGCGCGGGTGTCCCGCCCGCAAAAATAGCGGGCCAGAGGCCCGCACTCTCAGGGGGAACGGCATCATTTCGGGTTTGTAGGGGGAAGGCGCCGCTTCGTCCCTACCAAATGGCATGCGATCCAACCGTCTTTGTCGTTCCTGGTCAACTTCCGTCCGTTGGGTTCGTTCTAAAAAGGGACAGGTTTGATGGGTGGACACACGGGTCCGCCCCTAACGACATGCTGCCACTAGTCCAAGCGATGAACGCTCGTCTAGGGGTAAAGGTTTGTCCCCATGACCATGGTCACATGTTGGCACATAGAGACGGACCGCTCCCTTACGCCTCTGGTCATGGCGGCCAGACACCCATGCCTACGCTCCTGCCGGCATTTTGGGTGATGGGCTGAAAAATTTTCTTGACAAAAACCTTCTCAATGT
Source organism: Desulfosoma sp. (assembly GCA_037481875.1). NCBI lineage: Bacteria > Pseudomonadati > Thermodesulfobacteriota > Syntrophobacteria > Syntrophobacterales > Syntrophobacteraceae > Desulfosoma > Desulfosoma sp. Next base: position 68,638 of record JBBFKY010000007.1, read on the forward strand.
CTTAGGCAAAAGCCGTTACGAGAGGCGACATGAACTTCAAAAGAAAGGTATGCACCGTGGGTTCATCCGTGTGTAGGCATAACGCGCGTTTCTGGTGGTGCTGGTGGTGGTGCGTTGTGCATGGGTGCGCCTACGGAGGTGTGTCGCTCTAGACCACCGGCATCAGAGAAGCCATTAGGACCGTGGGCCACCCGGCCCACGGTCCTTTTGTTTGTGAGCCAAAGGCCGTGGGATTTGATCCCTCGGCCTTTTTTCATTTTTCGGCCTTTTATGGCCGAACCCATCTCCCTCTAGGCACAGGAGGTTTCCGCCATGCTTGTCGTCATGCATAAAAGGGCCACCCCGGAAGACATCGCCCAGGTAGTGCGTGCCATTGAAAGTCGAGGTTACAGCGCTCGTCCCATTCAAGGCGGGGAACGTATGGCCATTGGCATATTGCACAACCGAGGACCTGTGGATCCCAACTGGGTGTTGAGTCTGCCCGGGGTCAAGGAGGCCATTCCCGTCACACGGCCCTACAAGCTGGTCAGCCGCGAATTTCATCCCCAGGACACGGTGATTTCCGTCGGGGATGTGCGCATCGGCAACGGTTCACTGGTTATCATTGCCGGACCCTGTGCTGTGGAAAGTGAGGAGCAGGCCTTGACCATTGCACGGCATGTGAAACGTGCCGGAGCGCACCTCTTTCGTGGCGGCGCCTTCAAGCCGCGCACGTCCCCGTACGCCTTCCAAGGGCTCGGAGAAAAGGCTTTGAAAATCCTCGACAAGGTACGTCAAGAAACGGGTCTTCCCATCGTTACCGAAGCTCTGGACCACACCGTCTACGACCTGGTGGAAGAAACCGCCGATATTGTGCAGATCGGCGCCAGGAACATGCAAAATTTTACCTTGCTTCGACGTGCCGGGCATTCTTCCAAGCCGGTGCTGCTGAAACGCGGTATGGCGGCCACCCTGGAAGAATGGCTCATGGCCGCCGAATACATCCTGGAAGGCGGAAACCCTCACGTGATTCTGTGCGAACGTGGCATTCGTACCTTCACGGACCACAGCCGTAACACCCTGGATCTTTCCGCCGTGCCTGTCGTCCGCAAAGAAAGCCATCTTCCCATTCTGGTGGATCCCAGCCATGCCTGCGGACGCCGTGACCAGGTGATCCCTTTAAGCCGCGCCGCCGTCGCCGTCGGGGCCAACGGGCTTATGGTGGAAGTGCATCATCGGCCCGAAGAAGCTCTAAGCGACGGTGCCCAATCTCTGTATCCCGAACAGTTTCGAAGGCTCTGCGAAGAAATCGCTCCTCTAGTGCAACTCTACGCTCGAGCCCCGGAACCGGAAAGCACCGGCTTTTCCGCTCATCGAGCTGCCTCTTCGTGACCTCTACAGGAGTTCTTCAACCATGAAGCTCAGATTTTTCCCAACCCGAAGTGAATTCAAGGACCTGTTTCAACGAGGAAACATGGTCCCGGTATGTTGTGAAATTCTTGCCGACACGGAAACCCCGGTGTCGGCCTTGGCCAAGATCAGACAACCAGGCCGTCCCGTCTTTCTTCTGGAGAGTGTGGAAGGCGGGGAACGATGGGGGCGATACAGCTTTCTCGGAGTATCGGCTTCTCGGCATGTACGTCTGTTTCGGGATCATGTGGAAATCACCGAAAACGGCAGCCGGCACCTTCTGCCGCATCATGGAAATCCTCTGCAGGTTCTGCGGAACCTCATGGCTTCCTATCGGCCTGTGTCTGTTGCCGGACTTCCACGATTTTGGGGCGGTTTGGTGGGATGGTTCGCCTACGAAACCGTTTCCTTTTTTGAAAGGATTCCCAACTCATTGCCTTCAGAAGCCCCTCTCGGCCATTTCGTCATGACCGACGAACTGATCATCTTTGACAATGTGCGACACACCTTGACCTTGCTGGTACCCGTTGTCTCATCAAAGGAAACCGCCGATCTTGATCGTGGTTATGACGGGGCCGTAACACGCCTGGAATCCCTGGCGGAATCCTTGGAAAAACCCTTGCCTTTTCCTCCTATTCCACTAGGAGCTTATCCCAGAACGTCAAAGACCGATCCTCGAATGGCATGTCAAAGAAGGACAGAGGCGCCGGCTCATCCCTCCCTGCCTGAAACCGTCTCTTTTTCTGGACCCTCTCATTCTGCGGGCGGGACATCTACACTCATAGAAGAAGACCCGTTCTCATCCATGCCCTTTGGTTCACTCACTCCCGTTTCCCCTGGTTATCATGACGCTACAAAGCGCCCTTTCGCCGCGCGATCCGGTTCCACTTCAAGCGCGTTTCGGTCCTTGGTGGCCCCAGATGATTTTTTGGCCATGGTTCGCACGGTCAAGGACTATATTCGTGCCGGGGATGTCATCCAAACGGTCATTTCCCAGCCCTTCGTGATCCAGCCGGCTCCGGACCCTTGGTTTCTCTATCGAGCCCAGCGTTTTATCAACCCATCCCCTTATATGTTTTTTATGGAACTGGACGACCGGATCCTTGTGGGTTCATCTCCGGAAACCATGGTGCGTCTGGAAAACGGTGTGGCCACACTTCGGCCCATTGCCGGCACACGGCCTCGAGGTGCCACCGAACAGGAAGATCGACGTCTGGCCGACGAACTTCTCAAAGACCCCAAGGAACGTGCTGAGCATCTCATGCTGGTGGATCTAGGCCGAAACGACCTGGGGCGAGTGGCCGAAACCGGGACCGTGCAGGTCACCGACCTCATGGTGGTGGAAAGGTATTCCCATGTGATGCACCTGGTGTCCAACATCACCTGCGACCTTAGGCGGGACTATGATGCCTGGGATCTGTTGCGCGCCACTTTTCCGGCGGGAACCCTCACCGGAGCCCCCAAGATTCGAGCCATGGAAATCATCGCCGAGCTGGAACCCACACCGCGAGGTCCATACGGCGGGGCGGTGGGCTACATCTCATACACGGGCAACATGGATCTGGCCATCACCATTCGCACCGCTTGCCTGCACGACGGCCTCATGACCGTTCAAACGGGTGCCGGGATTGTGGCCGACTCCGTCCCCGAACGGGAATACGAGGAAACCGTGAACAAAGCCAAGGCGATGCTCAAGGCCGTGGCCTTGCTTCAAAACGCCGAAACCTTCAATCACCAAAGTGAAGGAGGACTTTTCCATGATTGTCATGATCGACAATTATGATTCCTTTACCTACAACCTGGTGCAGTATCTTCAGATGCTAGGAGCCGACGTTCGGGTAATCCGTAACGATGCGGCGTCGGTGGAAGAAATCTTGTCCTGGCGTCCTCAGGGCATTGTCATTTCTCCTGGACCCGGTCGGCCTGAAGATGCAGGCGTCTCGGTAGCTCTTATTCGAGCTGCTCGCTCCATCCCCGTTCTCGGGGTCTGCTTAGGCCATCAGGCCATCGCCGTGGCTTATGGAGGACGTGTGGGTTCGGCCCGTCATCTGATGCACGGCAAAACATCCATGGTGCATTCGGACGGTCGCGGCATTTACCGAGGGATTTCGGGGCCGTTTCAGGCCATGCGCTACCATTCTTTGGCCGTGGACCCCGCAGTGCTGCCTGAATGTTTGGAAATCAGCGCCCAGGCCGATGACGGCGAAGTCATGGGCATTCGCCACAAAACCTACCCCTGTGAAGGCATTCAGTTTCATCCCGAATCCATCATGACTCCTGTGGGAAAACGCCTTTTGCGCAATTTCCTGAACGGGCAAGGAGGGAACAGCCGTGTTTGTTGATCTGCTTCAGCGTCTCACACGACGAATCGACCTCACGGAAGACGAAATGAGCGGCCTTATGGAACAGCTCATGTCCGGAGCTCTTACCGACGCTCAAATCGGAGCCTTCATGGCGGCTCTGGCCACCAAAGGCGAAACCTTTACCGAACTGGCGGGGGCCGCTCGAACCATGCGCCGAAAAGCTTATCGTCTGCACGTACCCGCCTCCACCGTGGTGGATACATGCGGCACGGGCGGTGACGGCGCTCAAACTTTCAACATTTCCACGACAGCCGCCTTTGTGGTGGCAGGCTGTGGTGTCACTGTGGCCAAACATGGGAATCGTTCTGTTTCCAGTCGTTGCGGTAGCGCCGATGTGCTGGAAGCCCTGGGGGTTCGGCTGGATGTGGATCCGGAAGTGGTGGAAGAAATCATTGGGGATATCGGGATCGGTTTCCTCTTTGCGCCGCTTTATCACGGCGCCATGAAATACGCAGCCAAAGCGCGCAAAGAAGTGGGGATTCGATCCATTTTCAACATGCTGGGCCCTTTGACCAACCCGGCAGGAGCCAACTGCCAGGTGCTTGGTGTGTTTGCTCCGGAATTAACGGAAATGTTCGCCAAAGCCTTGCAACTTTTGGGAACACGTCGTGCTTTTGTGGTCCACGGCCATGACGGCCTGGATGAAATCAGCGCTTGTGCACCGACACGTGTCACAGAACTTCAGGACGGTCTTGTGCGGACCTACGACCTGGATCCGGAACGTCTTCTGGGCCGAACGGCCGATCCTGACGCCCTGCGCGGGGGATCTTCTGAGGAAAACGCGCGGATTCTGCAATCAGTCCTTCAAGGATCCTCAGGACCATGCCGGGATGTGGTGGTGCTCAATGCGGCGGCGGCATTGATCGCCGCAGGCAAGGCAGAGGATTTTCGAGAAGGCATTCGTATGGCGGAACAAAGCATCGATTCCGGCGCCGCCTTTGACAAGTTGAAAAGCCTTGTGCGTCTCACGCGTGAAAAAGCACCAAGTGAATCGCTCGAGCCACCGCCTAAGACGGCTTTCACTTCGGGAAACTGAAGAGGCTTAGGGGCTTTGTGGGGGTTTTCATTCATGAGTGACATTCTTTCGAAAATCCTGAAGACCAAACATGAAGAAGTGGCGGCTCGATCGGCTCAAAGGCCTTTGGCAGAACTTCGTCGCATGGCGGAAGCCATGCCGAAACCGCGCCCGTTCGCTTCGACCCTTTACGCCGGGGGAACGTCTAATGACCAGTTTGAAAGCCAAAGAGTTCGGCTCATTGCTGAAATCAAACGGGCGTCTCCTTCCAAAGGGATCCTTTGTCCCGATCTGGATCCTGTGGCTTATGCTCAAGCCTATGCCCGCGGTGGAGCCGCCGCCCTTTCCGTTCTCACGGACGGCCCCTTTTTTGCCGGATCTCTGGAAGATTTGCAGGCGGCTCGAAAGTCTGTATCCCTTCCGGTGCTCCGCAAAGATTTCACGGTCAGCCTCTACCAAATCTATGAAGCTCGAGCCTTTGAAGCCGATGCGGTGCTTTTGATCGTGCGGGCGGTTTCCCCGGAATTCCTGCGGGATGCTCTCGCTCTGTGTGATGCTCTGGGTTTAGCGGCACTTACCGAAGTCCACGATGAAACGGAACTGGAAACAGCTCTTCGGTACGGTGCCCGGCTGGTGGGGGTCAACAACAGAAACCTTAAAACCTTTGAAACCAGAGTGGAGACATCGATTCGGTTGAGGCGCCTTATTCCCGAAGACCGCATCATGGTGGCGGAAAGCGGCATTCGAGACCGCTCGGACATCGAACGGCTTCTGGAAGCAGGAATTTTTAACGTGTTGGTGGGAGAATCCTTGGTCAAGGCTCCAAATCCCGAAGCCGCCGTACGAACATTGGCCGAACCCTTTGGGTCTGGAACAGTTAGGACCACGGTCGGCAACCCGTGAAGCCGTTATATGGAGGAAAAGGGAGCCATGAGGCATCGTCACCCCATTAAAAATTCTTCAACCGACCCTACCCGTCTTCGCATACCCATGTGTCCGTCCCCACTAGCAGAACCCTTTACGGGCGGACCGATCTGTCAGCTCCCCATCGCGGGACCCGTTACCGTTCCATTCATGTGTCGCCCAACTACCGGGGGACCCTGTCGCGGCGCACAGACTTGTCCATCCCAAATGGCACCCATAGGGCCCGATTTCGATCGCACACATGGGTACGCCCCTACAGATGTCGGTCCCTGCGCACGATTTTCCAAACCTGGACACCGACCCACAGTCCCACTTCACCTGCGAGGCTTTCACCATGTTCATTAAAATCTGCGGGATCACTTCCCCTGAAGACGCCCAAGAGGCCGCATCTTTGGACATTCAGGCGGTGGGGCTCGTCTTTTACCCCAAAAGCCCACGCTACGTGCCTGAAGCCACCGCCCGGGACATCGTGCGCGTACTCCCTTCCCACATCCTGGCCGTCGGTATCTTCGTGGATGTCCCTTCGACAGCCATCCTGGCCACGGCCCATTCCCTGGGGCTTCATGCCGTACAACTGCACGGTCTAGAACCCCCCGAAGACATCATCCATCTCAAAGCTGCAGGACTTTGCGTCATCAAGGCTCTCTTTGTGAATCGAAACCCTTCTCTTCTCGATCACCCTCGCTACGCGCCTTCGGCCTTTCTGGTGGAATGCGCCGGAACTCACCGTCCCGGAGGCAACGCTTTGGCTTGGGACTGGGGTCAAGCCCGAGGCATCGTCCACGGCACACCCATGATTCTTGCCGGAGGCCTCACACCCGAAAATGTTCAGGGAGCCATTCGCATCGCGGAACCTGACGGTGTGGATGTAAGTTCCGGTGTGGAAAGTCAACCTGGCCGAAAGGATCCTGAAAAGATGCAAAGATTCGTCAACGCCGTGCGCCGTTTGCGGCCACGGCCCATGCAAGGAGGCATTTTCGCATGAATCCCACAATCGCCGTGACACCCGTTCAGGTTAACCCCAAATTCGAACCCCGACACCCCATGCCGGATGTTCGAGGCCATTTCGGCCCCTACGGAGGCCGCTATGTGGCGGAAACCCTCATGCCGGCCCTACTGGAGCTGGAAGCCGCGTACATGGATGCTCAAAAAGATCCCTCCTTTCACAAAGCCTTTCATCGGCTTTTACAGGATTACGCCGGCCGCCCCACGCCCCTCTTCTTCGCTCGACGTCTCACGGCCTATGGCGGCGGCGCCAAAATTTACCTCAAGCGCGAAGATCTGGCCCATACCGGAGCCCACAAGATCAACAACACGCTGGGTCAGGTCTTGCTGGCGCAACGCATGGGGAAGACAAAGGTCATTGCGGAAACGGGAGCCGGTCAGCATGGGGTGGCCACCGCCACCGCAGCGGCTCTTTTTGGCATGGAATGCCGCATCTTCATGGGTACCGAAGACGTGAAACGCCAAGCCCCCAATGTACGCCGCATGGAACTTCTTGGAGCGCAAGTGATTCCCGTGGCTTCCGGCACGGGGACGCTCAAAGACGCCATGAACGAAGCCATGCGCTATTGGGTGAGTGCCGTTCGAGACACCTTTTATGTCATCGGGTCCGTGGCGGGACCTCACCCCTACCCCACCATGGTTCGGGATTTTCAGCGCGTGATAGGCGATGAAGCCCGTCGTCAGATTCTGGAACAGGAGGGCGAGCTGCCCAAGGCTCTTATCGCATGTGTGGGAGGCGGCAGCAATGCTATGGGCCTTTTTTACCCCTTTCTGGAAGATCCTGTGGAACTGATCGGCGTAGAAGCGGCCGGAAAAGGTCTTCATACGGGAAAACACGCCGCAACTTTGGGAGCGGGATCCATAGGAGTTTTGCACGGATCCAAATCCTATGTGCTTCAAGACGCTTACGGACAGATCCTTGAAGCCCATTCCATCTCGGCCGGTTTGGACTATCCGGGTGTTGGTCCGGAACATTCCTGGTTAAAAGACAGCGGCCGAGCACGCTATGTTTCCATCACCGATTCGGAAGCTCTTGAAGCCTTTCGCACCTTGTCCACTCTGGAAGGGATCATTCCCGCGCTGGAAAGTGCCCATGCCGTCGCGCATGCCATAAAGGAAGCGGCCCGAAGACCCTCCGAAGATATTCTCATCGTCAATCTTTCGGGTCGCGGCGACAAGGACCTGGGTATCGTCTTCAAGGATCTTTAGAAAGGTGCACACGATGAGCCGATTGCAACACACCTTTGAAACACTCAAGGAAAAAGGCGAAGGCGCTCTGGTGGGTTTTGTCACGGCAGGGGATCCCAACCCGGAAACTTCCATGAGCCTTCTTCGAGCCATGATCGACGGAGGGGTGGATATTCTCGAGCTGGGTGTCCCCTTTTCGGATCCTACAGCCGACGGCCCTGTGATTCAGCGCTCTTCGGCAAGGGCGCTGGCTCAAGGCATGACCTTGGAAAAAACCCTTCAAATGTGCCGAGCATTACGGGAATGGACCGATATTCCCGTTGTGATTTTCAGCTACTATAATCCCATTCTGGCGATGGGAAATGCTCGGTTTTATGAGGAAAGTCTTAGGTGCGGAGCCGACGCTGTCCTTGTGGTGGACCTGCCCCCTGAAGAATCCCGAGAACTTCTGGACCAATGGGCCGGAAACCGGTTGGATTTCATTCGGCTCGTGGCCCCGACCACACCCACTAAACGCATGGCGGCCATCGCCCGTGAAGCTTCCGGGTTTCTTTACCTTGTGTCCATGACCGGGGTGACGGGAAGCTCAGGGTTGGATCTTTCAGAAGTGGCCGCAACCGCCGGGCGTTTGAAACAGGTGACTTCCCTTCCGGTCTGTGTGGGCTTCGGCATTTCTCAACCGGAACATGTAACGGCCGTCTGCCGCATGGCCGAAGGGGCTGTGGTAGGAAGCGCTTTTGAGCGGCTTATCGAAGAAAACCTGGAAGCCACGGACCTTGCCGAACGCATCGGCCGCTATGCCCGGTCCCTCAAGGCCGCCACCCGCAAGTAGGATCGTGTCCGACAACGGACCCAGCCCTGGAAGCGCAGGCGATCCGCTCGCTTCATGAGCGGGCCAGAGCGTCGTTTTCTCAGGGAAAAACACGATTCAGACTTGTAGGGGCGGACCGATGTGTCCGCCCCAAAAACATACGCCACCTGGAGAATAGGGGGCGCACACACCGGAGCGCCCATACAGCCAGGGCACATGACCCTGGAAGGGCGGACCGATGTGTCCGCCTTTAGGAAGGAGGCGGTGCCTCGCCCTTCCCTTGACAAAACGTTCGTAGCAACGGTCATTGTGCTCTCTCAGACAACCTGGGTGCCATCGTCCTTGCATCTCACAGCAGTGTTTGGTTTATTGCCTGGATAAGGACCGAAAGCGCGGCGTGTTATGAACGCACTCGCTTCAGGCTCCTCTGAACGCCGGGAATCTATCTGATTTAGGAACAGCGCCTGAAGGATATGCAAACCGTTTACGAATCCTTTTTCGTGGCGATCGCCATCGAAGGGGTTGGACTGAGAAATGGGGTCGAAAAAGAGCGCCATTGGCACGGCACGGCGTGTGGTCGCTAAGGAAATTCCCTATTTTTCTAGATACATTTTGGTAGGCGTGTTAAATACGGTCCTAGGCTATGGAATCATCTTCGGCCTCATGGCCTGCAGCTTCAACCCGTATCTCAGCAATGCCCTAGGTTACATGATTGGGATTTCCTTCTCCTATGTTCTTAATAAACGTTTCAGCTTTCGATCCTCGGCTCCCGACCGCATCGCCTTTCCCCTTTTTCTGGCTTCCCTCGGGACCGCCTATCTAGCCAATCTCGCCGTCCTCTTTTCGCTCCTGAAATTTCTCGCCGTAAATCCTTATGTGGCTCAGATTGTCGCCGGCGGCGTATACACCCTCGTGGGTTTCCTCGGCAGCCGCTATCTCGCTTTCACCGCGCTCCAATCTCGATCATAAATAGAAAAAATGGATTATCCCACTCACATCGGCTGGCATATCTAAGTTTACAAACCTCAATTGGCTCTTAAAGTTGTCCGTCTCTTGCAGCCGTCAGGACCTCTGCCAGGTTGGAAACAAAGCAGAAAAGGGGCGAGGACGACCGGTGGGCTGACCCTTTTGGGAAGACCCTCTCGCCTTTGCAAGCGAGAGGGCAGATTTTGAGGGGAGAGCGGGGAAAAGAACGGAGTATCTTAGAGCTCTTAGATGTCGAAGTAGAGCATAAACTCGTAAGGGTGCGGGCGCAGCCGAACGGGGTCCACTTCGTTGGAACGTTTGTAATCCAGCCACTTGGCGATGACATCTTCCGTGAACACATCGCCTTTGAGCAGAAAGTCGTGATCCTGTTCCAAAGCCTTGAGGGCTTCTTCCAAAGATCCCGGCGTAGACGGCACATTGGCCAGTTCCTCAGGACTCAGAGCATAGATGTCTTTGTCCAGAGGTTCTCCAGGATCGATGCGGTTTTCAATGCCGTCCAAAGCGGCCATGAGCAGGGCGCTGAAAGCCAGATACCCGTTGCAGGAGGGATCGGGGAAGCGAATTTCGATGCGTTTCGCCTTGGGTGACGGCGAATACATGGGAATACGAATGGAGGCGCTGCGATTTCGGCTGGAATAGGCCAGATTCACCGGCGCTTCATAGCCGGGCACAAGCCTCTTGTAGGAATTGGTGGTGGGATTGGTAAAGGCACACAGAGCCGCCGCATGACGCAGCACACCCCCGATGGCATGCAAGGCCATTTCACTGAGCCCCGCGTAGCGGTCCCCGGCAAACAAAGGTTTACCTTCTTTCCAGATGCTTAGATGCGTGTGCATACCCGAGCCGTTGTCGCCGAAGAGTGGCTTGGGCATGAAGGTCACCGTTTTCTTGTGTTTTCGAGCCACGTTCTTGATGATGTACTTGAACCACATGAGCTGGTCACCCATCTTGACAAGCGGTGCAAAGCGCATGTCGATTTCCGCCTGACCCGCCGTGGCCACTTCATGATGCTGACATTCCACCTGAATGCCCACCTGCTGCATCATGAGCACCATTTCCGTACGAATGTCCTGCTGGGTGTCGGTAGGTGGCACAGGGAAATAGCCTTCCTTATGACGCGGCTTGTAGCCCAGGTTCGGGTTTTCTTCCCGACCGCTGTTCCAAATGCCTTCTTCGGAATCGATGAAGTAGTAGCTGTAATGGGCCGCCGAGGCGTAGCGAATGTCGTCGAAGATAAAAAATTCCGCTTCCGGACCGAAATAGGCCGTATCCCCGATGCCTGTGAACTTGAGGTACGATTCCGCCTTGTGGGCGATGTAGCGAGGATCCCGAGTGTAACGTTCCTTGGTCACGGGATCCACGATGTTACAGATGAGCGTGAGGGTAGGTACCTGAAAGAAAGGATCCATGACGGCCGTGTCGGGATCCGGAATCACCAACATGTCACTGGCATTGATAGGCTGCCAGCCACGAATGCTGGATCCGTCAAATCCGAAACCGTCTTCAAAGGATGATTCGTCAAATTCGCTGATGGGCACCGTAAAATGCTGCCAGATACCCGGAAAATCCAAAAAGCGAAAATCCACCATTTGAGCGTTGTGTTCCTTGGCAAAAGCCATCACTTCCTGAGGGGTCATGCAGTTTCCTCCTTGTCGAATCATGTGGATAATATGTCCGGTTCCATGGCGAAGAGGGCAAATTTCAGGCCAAGTCTTTGCCAAAGCCCTCTTTTTGAAAATCCCTCCCCATGGCCCCACGTCCACAGAACAAAATTGTCACTTTGTTCCCAAATTCCGGCATGAAAAGGACAAATTCGTCATCCTCGACCTTTGGAATGGGGAACATCCCAGGATTGTAGACAGGCCAGCAGGCGTTCTTCGATCAGGCCGTGCGTTTCGGGATCCTGAATCTTGGCTCCTTCCAGGTCCGTGACGTAAAAGACGTCCACCACCTGAGCTCCGGGTGTGGAAATCTTGGCAAGCTGAATGGTCAAGCCCAGTTCATAAAGGGTCTGTGTGACGGCGTGCAGCACGCCCGGACGATCCCAAGTGTAAACTTCAATGACCGTGTAGAAATCGGAAGCACTTTCGTCCAAAACGACTCGGTCGGGTTTTCTCGGCCCCAGGACGGCTTTTCGAGGAATCGGGGGGCGATACCGTTCCTTGAGAGCCGTGAGAGCCGCGGGATCCTGCACACAGCGTGTGAGATCTTCTTGCACACGACGCCAGCTTTCTTCAGGATGCAAAGGGTCCGGCACATCTTCGACGATGAGTATGTCCAGAGCGATCCCGGAGGATCGTGTGTAAATGTCCGCCGAAAGAATGTTGAGGCCGTGCAGCCAGAGCACGCCTGAGATGGTCGCGAACAAGCCGGGCCGATCCCGGCATGCCGTGGTCACCTGCCAGAGTTCCCCCTCCAGCGGGCGGGCCTCCAGCACAAGAATCTTTTCGGGCACCTCATTTTCCATGGCGTAATGGCGCAGCATATCGTAAGGCGTCTGGGACAGAAGATATCGAAGGGAGAGACTTTCCAACCAGCGCTCCACGCCAGCTCGTTGGGCCGGCTCGCACAAGGCCAGAACGTGCTCCTGCAGTGCATCCACCCTTTGTGTCACATCTTCCGGCAGCCATTCACCGCGCAGAAGGACACGGTCCACTTTGGCATAAAGCTCTTCCATGAGGGAGGCTCGCCAGGTGTTCCACGCTCCGGGTCCCGTAGCCCGGGAATCGGCCACGGCCAAAAGATAAAGCAGTCTAAGTTTCGCGCGGCTGCCGATCTGCATGGCACAACGCACGATGGGTTTTTCATCGCTCAGGTCACGCTTGAGGGCCGTGTCCGGAAGCAGCAGATGATGGCGAATGAGGAATTCCAGCAGGTTTTTTTCTTCCGCCTGAAGTCCCAGACGATCCGCAATGGTTCGGCTCATTTCGGCGCCACGCACCGAATGGTTCTTCCCCTGCCCTTTCCCCACATCGTGCAAAAGAGCAGCCAGGTACAGCACACGCTGATGTGGAAGCTCATGAAACAGGTGCCGGCAGTCCAGCTGAGGTTCCAAGGAAGAAAGGCCCTGTTCCAGTCGGTGCATTTCCCGCACCGTGCGCAGCAAATGTTCATCCACGGTGTAAAGGTGGTAAACATCGTGCTGAACTCGATAGCGCACCGATGCCAGTTCCGGGATGAAGGTCTCAAGAAAACCCGTTTCCATCATGACCCGCAGGACCGAAAAGGCATGGACGGGATGCAACAGTATATCAAAGAACTTTTCCACCACCGTCGGGTCACGGCGCACGGCGTCAGTGACGGCGGAAAGATTTTCCCGTACAAGGCGCCCCGTTTGATGATGGAAATGGGCACCTCTTTTGGCGGCTTCCCAAAAGAGGGTCATGAGCCATTCCGGCCTTTCTCGAATCCGTTCCGGTTCCAGAAAGGATAAGTGGTTGTCTTCCAAAAGAAACGGGCCGGGCAGCACGGTTTTTCGATGGGTTCTGAAGCGTTGAGGCTTTTGGGTTTCGTGGGTGAGGCGATCCAAAAGAAACCCGACGATTCGGCGAATACGGGCCGTGTGACGATAATAAAGGTGCATGAAAGCTTCAACGGCACTGCCTGCCGTTCCGTCCAGAAAACCCAGACGCTTGGCGAGAATTTCCTGATCCGTCATAAGAAGCCGATCTTGGCGCTTGCCGCTGAGACGATGCAGTTGAAGGCGAACACGCCACAGAAAATCTTCCGCCTGTTCCAGCCACAGGGCTTCTTCCGCGGACAGCCACCCTGCCTCCTGAAGGGCGGACACCAAAGGGGTCCCCAAAAAGATGACTCCCACCCAGCGAATGGTGTGAATGTCCCGCAAGCTTCCCACACCTTCCTTCAAGTGCGGTTCCAGAAGATAACTGCTTTCTCCGTAACGGCTGTACCGAGCCTTTCGATACTGACGAAGGTTTTCCAGAAATCGAGCCCGCTTGGATCTGGAAAAATCCCCGAGAAAATCCTTACGCCATCGTCGGTAAAACTCGGCATCTCCTCCGGCCGGAGCAGCTTCCACGTAGGTGGTCTGAACACTGAAATCTTGGGCCATGAGTTTTTTCAGGCCCTTGGGGGAGGTGACCATATGGCCCACTTCAAAGCCGGCATCCCAAAGGCTTGGAATGATATGACGAATCCAGGCTTCCAAGCCCGAAGGCAGGCGTTTCTGATGAAGAAAGACGAGGTCCAGGTCGGAAAAAAAACTAAGCTGGCCTCGACCGAATCCCCCTACCGCCGCCGCGCACCAGCCGTCCTTTTCGGCTTCGCTTGAGGCGCCTATAAGGCGGCGAAGTTCTTCCAGAACCCTTGTCGCGTAGGTCCTGGCCGCCATGACACCCGGAACATCACGGGCACAGGCTTCTTGAAAATCTTTTCGAAGTTGTATTAGATTTGAGCAGTCCATGATCCTTTTTTCAGCCCAAAGGCCGCTTGTGCCGTTCACACCGCCTGTTCACCGCGTTCCCCCGTTCGAATACGCAGGCATTCTTCCACGGGTATTACAAAAATCTTGCCATCTCCGATTTTTCCCGTGCGAGCCGATGCTTGAATGGCGTCCAGCACTTCGTCCAGTTGATCGTCACCGACCACCACTTCGATCTTGAGTTTGGGAATGAAGTCCACCACGTATTCGGCGCCTCGATAGATTTCCGTATGACCCTTTTGGCGGCCGAATCCTCGCACTTCCGTGACCGTCATGCCCTTGATGCCCAGTTCCGTGAGACGTTCCTTCACATCATCCAGCTTGAACGGCTTGATTATCGCTTCCACTTTCTTCATGCGTCATCATCCTCTCGATACCCATGAGCTATGGGCCGGCGCCGCCCGGACCCAAAAGCCTTGGTGGTCACGGACAACACCGGCGGTGTCTGGCGCCTTTTGGACTCGTTTCCATCGACGCGGCGCACCACCAACCTTACCAAATCTTCATCCCATCCCACGGCTCACATGTCGTCCACGGATTTCCCTTCTTCCATATGGGCCTTGAGAGTGGGGTCCAGAACCTCATAGGGTGGCAGCCTGTCCTGGTCCTTTTGTTTAGGGTAGGTTCCGCGAACCGAGGGCGTCCCGCCCACACAAAAACCCGGCCGAAAACTTGCGTTTCTACGGAACAGCCCGGTTTCAGCCTTGTAGGGGCGAGGCGACGCCTCGAACCCCGGCCCTTCCCCTGCCCCTGTCATTCCAGTGTCTGGTATGGCCTATTTTGAGTATTTGGACAAGAAAGTAAAAGGTATTGGAGAAAGGATTGAAGGGCCCCAAGGGTGGGCAGGGTTCACATGGTTATTGGGTGGCGGCAGAGGATTTTTGGGGCGGACACATGGGACCGCCCCTACGAAAGACCGCGTTTTCCCGGATCGCATGCACGTGGCAACAATCTGTAGGGGCACACCGGCGTGTGCGCCCCCATTTTTCCCATGACCCGTCAATTTGCGGGCGGACACATGGGTCCGCCCCTACGGGGGCTGGGTGGACATGGCCGGCTGTCGCCATGGAGGGTCGGTTTTTCGAGGCGGGGACATAGAGACCGCCAAGGGTCATTTGACGTTATCAGTCCAAAGGTGCTTCGAGAACTGTACGGGTTCGGTCCAGGAAGCGGCGGGGGTCGATCCCGTATTTTCGAATTTTGTATTGAACGATACGCTTTGTGGTGCCCAATAGTCGAGCCGCCTGTGCTTGGTTGCCTCGAGCGTCCTTTAAGGCTTCCACAAGAATGTCCCGTTCAAAGGCTCCCACAAGAGCTTCCAGTTTTCCTCGAGACTGTCTTTGCAGTTCCATAGGTTTCATTTGCAGCGTGGGTGGCAGATGCCTCGCTTCAATGGCATCCCCGGTGGCCAGCACGACGGCACGTTCGATGCAGTTTTCCAGCTCACGCACGTTCCCGGGCCAGTGATAGGCCATGAGAAGGTCAATGGCCGGAGTGGAAATGCGGTTGACGGTCTTTCCCAAGATTTGGGCATATTTTTGGACAAAGTAATCGGCCAGAAGCAAAATGTCGGGCCCTCGATCCCGCAAGGGAGGAAGAAAGATGGGGAAAACATTTAGCCTGTAATACAGGTCCGAACGAAACCGCCCGTGAGCCGTCTCCTGTTCCAGATCCTTGTTGGTGGCGGCCACCACACGCACATCCACCTTGACCACTCGTGAGGCCCCCAGGGGCTGAAATTCCCTTTCCTGAAGCACCCGCAGCAGTTTCGCCTGGGCTACGGGGGACAGCTCCCCCACTTCATCTAAAAAGATCGTGCCCCCTTGCGCCTCTTCAAAACGGCCCTTGCGACGAGCCACAGCTCCCGTGAAAGCTCCTTTTTCGTGGCCGAACAGTTCACTTTCCAGAAGCGTGTCCGGCATGGCGGCGCAGTTAACCCGCACCATCGGCCCGGAAGCTCGAGAGCTGTTGTCGTGAATGGCTTTAGCCACCAGTTCCTTGCCCGTGCCTGTTTCGCCGTGAATGAGCACGGTGGTGTTGGTGTCGGCCACCTGATCGATGAGGCGAAGCACATCCCGAATTTCCTTGGAACGTCCAAGAATTTGTGTTTTGGGACGGTGCGCTTCGGCGAGTATGCTGCGAAGTTTACGGTTTTCTTCTTCCACCGCTCGAAAATGAACCGTTCTTCCCAGCAGCTCCGCCACCGCCTCCAGCAGCTCCACTTCCCGACTCAGATCCTCCACGTCCCGGCTCAGCTTGTCTGCGGAAAGAACACCTACCACTCGTCCTTGGTGAAAAATGGGCACGCATAAAAAGGCCAGTTCTTTGCGGTCGAGTTTCTTTCGGGCTCCGGTGCGGTCCAAAAAATGGGCTTCTTCCCCGAGATCGGCAATGGCCATGGGCCGTCCCGTCTGAGCCACCTTGCCCGTGATGCCTTCCCCAGGCCGGTAAACGATGCTCCCTGCGCTCACATCGAGACCGAGAGCCACATCCAACCAGGCTTCTCCGGTCTTGTGGTCCAGAATGGAAATCATGCCACGTTGCATGCCCAGTTCTTCGCTGAGGACCGCCAAAACACCCTGAAACTGTTCCTTGATGTCATCAGGGCGAGCCAAGATGCGGGCCACATGATGCAACACGACAAGCTCTTTAAGACTATATTTTTCGCTCATGCCTTACATGCACACTCGTCTGCAAATCAGGAAGCAGGGTTCGCCGCTTATTCATTGACGCTTTCCTTGGCCTGATGTTCCGGCCGTAACAAATCCAGGACCGTCTTGACGGGGTTAAAGGTTTGTGATGGAACTTCCACGAAAATGGTATTCCACATAGCCATGGAACCGTTCCACAGGCCGGGAAGTTCCAGGGCTCTGAGAGGCCGTCCGTTGAGAGATTTTTGGGTGATGATCACCGCGTCAGGATCTCGATATCGCATCAGGTCATAAGGGTTCCCGTCCACATCCCTTACGGCGCAGACCAAATCCACGGGATTGAAATGGGTCGCTCGTTCCCATATAGCCTTCTGCCGTGGATCGGTCATGTCCACTTGGGCTTTTTCCACAATCTGACATGTGAGGCGTCCTTCACGGTCCCAAGCCCAAAAAGGACCACCGCCGGGTTCCCCCACGTTACGCACCATGCCGCAGACTCGAATGGGCCGGTTCAACACGTGAAGAAGCAAATCCCTTTGCGCCACTAAAGCACCTCCAATGGCGCACGTGCTTCCCCAAAAAGTGGTTTGGATAAAGCGTCGAGCCTGTTCCACCGTTTCCGACGACAACTTTTGTCGAAGCGCCTTCATATGCCGATGAATCCGTTCCTGAATCAGAATGGCAAACCCACCCAAGATTTTTTTCCATCGCCATATTTCGCCTTTGAGGTGATCCGGAACCACGTTGTCGATGTTTTTGATAAAAATGAGGTCGCCTTTAAGCCGGTTCAAGTTTTCAAGCAGGGCTCCGTGTCCAGCAGGCCGAAACACCAGTCGACCTGCGGCGTCTCGAAACGGGCGGTTGTTTTCATCCACGGCGATGGTATCCGTCGCCGAACTTTGTTTGGATAAAGTGATCTGAAAAGAACAATCCCAAAGAGCTTCGTGACGCGGACGCACCCGGGCGATGTGTTCCAGAAATCGCTCTTCATGCTCGGGGCTCACGGTGAAATGCACAGGGCACAATCCGTTCGGCATACGCACGTAGCCCACGGCTTCCGCCAGGTGTTCTTCCAGGGCTGTGCGAGGTCCATCCTCATAACGATGGAAGGGGATGAGCGCCTTCGGTAGGCGTCCCAGATCCAAACCTTTGGACGTGAGCAGCACCTGAAGGGCTCTATCGATTTTTCCGGCACGCAGATCCTCATCCAGGTCCGCTCCCAACTTCGCCATGGCCTGGCACCAAGCTTCATAAAAGGGGAACCGACGGACATGCCTAAAAAAATTGCAGACCCTTTGCGCCGATGTGTCCCCCGAGGCCGCTTGTTCCGCGAGGGTGGCAAGATTGGGGACCGGTTTTCGATCAAGCACGGCGAAAAGATCCTGAAACATGCGGGTCGCCGCCCCGGAAGCCGGCACGAACTTAAGAAAGCGCCCCTTTTTAAGGGCCTTCTTGTAGGCTTCTTCACATAGTTGGGCCATCTGCGAGTCTAGGCCGACAATACCGTCGCCAAGGGTGCATGGTCTGTGCAGTTCCAAGGTGATTTTTCTCTTTTCGAAAAGGGCCAACTGGCGTTCCACTTCCCAGCGGGAAATGCCCAACTCTTGCATTTGCTTCAGATCCGCTTCGGTAAAGATCGTTAAGTCCATCAAGGCGTCCTCCGGGGAATCCGTCCTGCCCCACTCCTTTGCACTGCGGTCTTGTCTTGTCACATAACACAAACCCCGTCACTGACAAAAGAGTCCCTTAGTCATTGACAAGACCACCAAGGGACGACTTTAATGGCGAACCACGTTGAAACTTCTTCTTCACGAGCCATGGAGGACACTATGGAACACAAGGCAAGATTGGAACGGCTCGGTATTGTTGTCTGGATGATGGCTCTTCTCGTCACAGCCGTTGGAGTGGTGAGTCATCTTTGGCCAATCCAGAGTTCTTTGGCAGGCCCTTCCACGGTATGGGCTGCAACCAATGAGGAAGAAGACGACAGCTACCTGCACGATCCCTTTGCCGACAAGCATCTGGCGGTGGCGGACCCTTTGCAGCCGCTGAATCGAGCCTTCTTTCATGTTAATGACAAGATCTATTTCTGGGTTCTCAAGCCAACGGCCCTAGTCTACAAAACCTTTGTCCCCACGGGTGTGCGCCTGTGTGTCCGTAACGTTTTTACGAACCTCATGGCCCCGGTGCGCGTCGCCAACAATCTGCTGCAATTGAAATTCCAACAAAGCGGCACCGAGCTGGCTCGATTTGCCATCAATTCCACCCTCGGGGCCGCTGGCATGTTCGACCCCGCAGAACAGGAATTCGGTCTGAAGCCATATGACGAGGATTTCGGTCAAACCCTGGGCCATTACGGCTTAGGGAACGGTATCTTTTTCATCTGGCCTATCCTAGGGCCGTCCTCCCTAAGAGACACTGTGGGGTTGGCAGGCGATCATTTTTTGGATCCCTTAAGTTACCTTTCATGGCAACCATACGGCATCGCCAAAGGGGTTCGTGAGGTCAACCGCACCTCATTGACTTTAGGCGAATACGAGGATTTCAAGGCCTCGGCCGTAGATCCATATGTTTCCATGCGTGATGCCTACATTAACTATCGAAACCGGCAAGTTCGAAAATAACTGACTCCATCTGGATATCGAGTCGCCTATGCTCCTTCATGTGACAGCCGTCGTTTTAGGAACCCTATTGTTGGTATGGGGAGCCGACCGTTTTGTGGACGGGGCTGCGGCTCTCGCCCGTCGTCTCGGCATCTCACCGATTATCATCGGTCTTACGGTGGTCTCCATGGGCACGTCATTGCCCGAATTGCTGGTGAGTCTGACCGCCACGATCATGGGGCATCCCGATGTGGCCGTCGGAAACGTGGTAGGAAGCAACATCGCCAACATCGGACTTATCTTGGGGGCCGCTTCCCTGTTTCGGCCTCTCATGGTTCACAAATCCATCCTGCGCCAAGAATATCCCTTTCTGGTGTGTGTTTCCGTCATCGCGTGGCTCATGGCACAAAATGGTACCTTCAGTCGTTTCGAGGGCATTCTTCTTGTTGCGGGTCTCCTGCTTTTCCTTGCCAAAATGGTAGCCGACGCCAAACTAACCGCTTCGGAAGTCCTCCTTCATGAAACAACCCTCAGCAACCCCATGGGTCCACAGAATGTTTCGCTTAAGAAATCGCTCCTTTCTTTGATCCTGGGCCTGATAGGCCTGACGGCGGGAAGCCGGGGCTTGGTGTGGGGGGGGGTGGCCCTGGCTCGATCTCTTGGCGTCAGTGAATTGGTTATTGGGCTCACCTTAGTGGCCGTGGGCACAAGTCTTCCCGAACTGGCCACATCGGTGGTCGGTGCTATCAAGAAGCAGCATGATCTCGCCGTCGGCAACGTGGTGGGATCCAATCTTTTCAACACTCTGGCCATTCTGGGGATTCCCGCCACGATTCGACCCTTGATCGTTTCCCCCGAAGCGTATCATCGGGATTTTCCTGTGATGCTTTTGGCTACCCTTGTCCTGTGGCCCGTGTGTCGATCCTGGAGCGGCCGTCAAGGCCGTGTTAACCGGATGGAAGGCGGCGCCTTGTTGGTCGGGTATGTGGTGTATTCGGTCTACCTGTTCAAATCGTAGGAAAAAGCAGGAAGCTTCGTAGGCGCTCACCATTGTGTGCAGCTGAAGGCGAGCCCCAGGGGAATGTGTTTCGTGGCGGACACATGGGTCCGCCCCTACAGAGAAATCAGAATCCGGTTGGGTGTGGCGTAGAGGCGAGCAAATCTATGACGCCGTGATGTGGGAGGTCAGAGCGCGCACCAAACCGTCCATGGTGTATTCTTCGGCCACCACGTTCGGCGTGATGCCGAAGGATCGAGCAGTGTACGCCGTGATAGGCCCAATGCAGGCGACGGTTGTTTTTTTCAAAAGCTCGGCTGCATGGCGGTCTCCAAGAGCTTGGACAAAAAAAGTAACGGTCGACGATGCTGTAAAGGTCACTACGTGAATGTCACCGCGTTCCAGCATGGCCGTCACTTCACTCACCCCTTCGGCGGCAGGAACGGTTTCATACGCCGGAACCACATGCACATGAGCTCCCCACCGGCGTAAGGTTTGCGGCAAAACATCCCGAGCCTGGGCGGCTCGAGGCAGCAGAAAGCGGCGGCCTTGCACGGCTTTTTCACCCAAAGCTTCCAAAAGAGATTCCGCTCTGTATTCTTTGGGCACCACATCCAGGCGAAGACCTCGGTGTTCCAAGGATTCCGCCGTCTTGGGACCGATGGCCGCCAGGCGTGTTCCGGCCAAAGCACGCACATCACGGCCCGAAGCCCAGAGTCTTTCCATAAAGAATTTCACGCCGTTGACACTGGTAAAGACCACCCAGTCGTATTGGTCGAGGGATTCCAAGGCCGTATCCAAAGCCTCCCAGGATGCCGGAGGAACAATGGCGATGGTGGGAAATTCCACACATCGGGCACCCAGATTTTCCAGCATTTTTCGCAAATCACTGGCTTGCTCTCGAGCTCGCGTCACAAGAATCGCTTTGCCAAAAAGGGGTTTTTTTTCAAACCAATTCAGGGATTCTCGAAGACGCACCACTTCGCCGACCACGATGACGGCCGGAGGTTTCAAACCCGCGGCCTGGACTTTATCGGCGATATCCGCCAGAGTTCCCACCACGGTCTGCTGCTGCGGCGTGGTACCCCAGCGAATGACCGCCGCTGGAGTCTTGGGGGAACGGCCGTGCTCCATGAGCCGTTGGGTAATCTCAGGAAGGTTTTTCACCCCCATGAAAAAAACCAGGGTTCCAATGCCTGAGGCCACCTTTTCCCAATCGATACCTTCTTTGCTTTCCGGAGCGGCACCGTCGGCTCTTTCATGACCTGTGATGAAAGCCATGCTGGAAGCGTAATCCCGATGGGACAAAGGAATCCCTGCATACGCGGGGACAGCCACAGCTGCGGTGACTCCCGGAACAATCTCGAAGTCGATTCCGAGAGCCGCCAATTCCTGAGCTTCTTCGCCGCCTCGGCCGAAGACGAAAGGATCCCCTCCTTTCAGACGCACCACCACGTGATTCCGAGCCTTTTCCACCAAAAGACGGTTGATGGCTTCTTGGCTTAGGGTATGCTCCCCACCCTTTTTACCCACGTAAATTCGTTCCGCGTGCGGTGGAGCATATTTCAGGAGTTCTTCGTTAGCGAGATAGTCGTAAATGACCACATCGGCCATGGCCAGCACATCCCGGCCTTTCACGGTGAGCAGACCCGGGTCACCTGGGCCCGCCCCCACAAGGTACGCTTTCCCTTTTTTCACAGGTTCCTCACTCCAAGGTTCAGCTCGATGCCAAGCCACGGGGTTTTATGATTCAAACCCGCGGATAAGACACAGATTGAAGAGGCGAGGCGCGTCTCACCCCCTTCTTTAAACCGGCATTTCATGCCCTGGTATAGCACCTTCTCAACCAGCCTTCCAAGGCAACAAGGTTTCCAAAATGCTTTGCGCCCCCGCCTGAAGAAGACGTCGAGCAAGATCCCGTCCCAAGTGCTCTTCTTGACCAAAAGGCGCACCGTCTGTCAGACGATACACAGTTGCCCCGTCCAGGGATGCTACCAGACCTGTGAGGGTCACGGTGCCGTCATGCACCTTGGCATGTCCGGCAATGGGAACTTGGCATCCTCCCTGAAGTTCATCCAGAAAGGCACGTTCCGCCGTCACAGCCCGCCATGTGGGTTCATGATGTAAAGGGGCGACCAGCTCCTGAACCGCCCTATCTTCCTTTCGTAATTCAATCCCTAGCGCCCCCTGGCCGATGGCGGGAACGAATTCATCCGGGTCCATCACGGCGGTGATAGCGTCCTGCCAGCCCATACGGTGAAGTCCCGCCGCGGCCAAAATGACGGCATCGAATAGACCTTCTCGCACCTTGCGAAGGCGCGTGTCCAGATTCCCTCGAAGGTTTTCCACGCGTAGATCCGGCCTAAGATGCCGAATCTGGGCAGCTCGGCGTAGGCTGCTGGTGCCGATGACGGCCCCCGAAGGCAAGGCATCCAGCCCGGAAGCTCGATGGGCGACGAGAACGTCCCGAGGATCTTCTCGAGGCGGAACCACCGCAAGGGTCAAAAGGTTTGGTAATTCTGACGGCACATCTTTCATGCTGTGCACAGCCAAATCCACACGACCGTCCATGAGGGCTTCTTCGATTTCCTTGACAAAAAGCCCTTTGCCCCCCACTTTCGCCAGAGGCACATCCAGGA
This sequence comes from Desulfosoma sp., assembly GCA_037481875.1. Classification (NCBI taxonomy): domain Bacteria; kingdom Pseudomonadati; phylum Thermodesulfobacteriota; class Syntrophobacteria; order Syntrophobacterales; family Syntrophobacteraceae; genus Desulfosoma; species Desulfosoma sp. Next base: position 91,651 of record JBBFKY010000007.1, read on the forward strand.
TTTTATCCCCCGTGGTCTTGATGATTTCCAAGGTCACTCGCAGGCCGGGCCACTGGTCTTCCAACGCCTGCTTGATCATGTCCGCCTGACGCAGAGCCAGAAGACTTCCTCGAGTCCCGATAACCAGGTGCGGTTTCAAGCATTCCTCCTCGCGTTCAAGCCGCCCACTCGCTCCTTGGAGCCTATCCGACAATTTAGAATGAGCCATTCCAGGCCAAGACGTAAGGGCACGGCGCGCCGTGCCCCTGGTCCCAAACCCTTTGTTTTCCTGGGAGCGCGAGTCTTTGGCCCGCATATTGCTTGAGCGGGCCCCAGCGCTCCCAACAGAAAATCCGTTATCGGATTCGCTCCTGGGCGATCGATCAGTGGCACGTGGCGCAACTGCCACCAGCACATCCCGAACATGACGATGTTCCTGAACCCATACGGCTACTGGCAGCGCCCTTGTCCCCACCACTCTTGAACCCGAAGACACTCATTTCCCGATGCGCTTCCGAAGACCCGCATTTGGGACAGCAGACTGTCTCATCACTTCGAAACACCAAACATTCGTAATGCTCTCCACAGCTTCCACATCGATACTCGTAAATGGGCATAATCATCACCTCACTTCTCGTTTCCTCGGTACTTTTCGTGCCCTTTCATCTTAAGTCGCCAAGACAATGCGAACAAGGTCCCCGTCCTTGACCGCTTTGAAATGGATGGGATCACCGCACACTTTTCCCACAATGTTGACGGCGCTGGCGGGGCGAATCTCCCCCGGAGCACTGATCGGTGTGGGGCCGAAAAAGATGCAAAAGGCTTTTCCTCTAGGCCAATAGCCCAAATCCCCGGCTTGGACCAGATCCTTGGCCCGCTCATCTAGAGGCATGCTCACGGGGATGGAAAAATAGATTTCGTCCCCCCATCTGTTGGCTTCCGCTTCCAGAGGCAAAGCCCGCACGATGGCCTGTGCCGTCGCACTGTCGTTTAACATGCCGTCCATGACCAACGTGGGTGTTTCAATACGAATGCGTGTCGGCATGGGCTCCTCCTTGATACAGCCTTTCCTTGACCGTGGCACAGAACAAAGGGAAAAGAATTTCATGATGTCCCACAAAAGAAAAGCCGCGTCCGGTACCGGCCGTCGGGCGTTCCACGACGTTCACTCGAGGCCGATACTGCCGAATGAAATCCATGTCAATCGTCGTCAGGCCACTTAGATCATGCCCCAGGTTAAAAGCAATCGCCACAGCTTTGAGGAAAATTTCGGGAAGGATCACAGCCGAGCCCAGGTTGATATAGACCCCGCCGGCCAAGTCGCACACCAAGGCGCAAAATAAACGAAAATCCTTGTAACTCAGCTTCCCCGTGACCGCTCCGTCCATGGAAGGATGCATGTGAATGATGTCGGTGCCAATGGCCACATGGACCGTGACAGGAATGTGAAGGGCCGCGGCCGTCGCCAAAATGCTATGGTCTTTATGGGGTGCCGAGGCCTCGATCAAGGCTTCTCCCACGGCGCGGCCAAATCCCACAGATTCCTGATCCGCTGCACGGCGCAGAGCCTCGTGAATGAAATCCGCCGTTTCCCTGGCCATCCCAAAACGGCCGGCATGGAGTTCCGATCCCACATCTTCCGAGGTTCTTCCCACCAGAGCCATTTCCACATCGTGAATGACACCCGCTCCGTTGAGAGCCACTCCTTTTAGAATACCCGCACAAAGCCAATCGATCACCAGCGGGCTCAACCCCACTTTGATCGGATGAGCGCCCATGCCCAAAAGCACGAGACGATCGGTTCGAACAGCTTGAGCCGTTCGGTCCACGGCTTCCATGAATGCCGATCCTGCAAGCTGCTTGGGAAGGCCTTCAAGAAATTGGGCAAAGGATCCACCGGGTCTCCAGGGTGTTGCCGCATCCTTGAGGGTCACCTTGCAGGGCCGATCATAAAGGCTCACCCTGCGCACATTTTTTAACGACAAGGGTTCCATGTCACATCACTCAGCAACAGGGCACTGGGGGCGCCGAGGACGTGGAGGTTCCGAGTCCGAAAAGCATCTCTTCAACCAGGTCACAGATGGCATGCCCTACGGTAAGATGGACTTCTTGCACTCGAGCGGTCACGGTGTCGGGCACATGAAGAATCAGATCGCAGTAAACATCCATATCCGTTGACTGAACGCCGGCCAAACCCAAGGTGTGCAGGCCGTGTTCTCGAGCCCATCGCAAGGCTCGCAGCACATTTTCCGAGCGCCCGCTGGTGCTCAAACCCACAGCCACGTCCCCTGCTTCTCCCAAACCTCGAAGTTGACGCACAAAAATATCACGAAAATCGTAGTCATTAGCAATGCTTGTGAGCACAGAAGTATCCGTGGTCAGAGCCATGGCCGGCAAAGGATCTCTTTCTTTTTGAAACCGGTTGATGAATTCCGCCGCCAGATGTTGACAGTCGGCGGCGCTTCCTCCGTTACCAAAAAGATAGAGCCGTCTATGGGATCGAAAGGCGTCGGTGACCACCTGAGCCATTCGAACGATGGTTTCGGCATCGCGATCCTTGACGGCAGCCAAAGCCAGCATGGTCGCTTCAAAGATTCCGTGCACCCGTGACACCCACTGGAGGAGGTCATGTTCCATAATGTCGCTTCCTCCCAGAAAGATCCCGTCCTCGTTCAGCTCGTTTCCTCATCATCGTCAGACCAAACCGGGGTTCTCACGCCTTCGCCGGATTGGGCATCTTGAAGGAGCAGGGAACGAAACAGACGAAACCAGGGACCCGGCAGGCCGTTCCCAATGGGTCGCCCGTCGTAGAAGACCACCGGCAGCACGGGATAGGTGGTACCAAAAATCATGATTTCCGCCGCTTCGTAGGCGTCCTGAGGCCGAATGTCCTCCTCCGCCACTCCCGCTAGTTGCCCCTCAGAAACCAGTTCTCGAGCCAGTTCCATCATACGGATCACGGTGGTCCCTTGAAGAATCCGGTCAAAGCGCGGCACCAGAAACCGGGAGTCCCGTGTGACAATGCCCACGTTTTCGGTGGCACCTTCTCCCAGAAAGCCGTTTTCGTCGATGGAAACGGTGAAATCCACCCCGGAATCTCTAGCTTCCTTGGTCATCAGAACGTTGGGCAAATAATTGCAGCTTTTGACATTGGCAAAGTACGATTTTTTGATGGGTATACGGCTGCTTTTGAGAGAAACCCCTCGAACCAGCTTCTCCTCGGGGACTTCATGGACGCGTGTGACCACGATGTAAAGTTGACTCGCCGGGCACTCATAAGGATCGGCGCTGAACCCACCTGGACCTCGAGAGATGTAGAGCCTCACCAGACAATCACGGACACCGGCCGCACGTACCGTGTGTTTGATAAGGGAAACCAGCTCGTGACGGTCCACAGGCCAAGTGAGTTGAGCTATTTCGGATGACCTTGCCAGTCGTTCAAGATGCCGGTCCAGAAGATAAAGGAAGCCATTTACACATTTGAAGGCCTCAAAGACGCCGTCACCGCGGTGGACCAAATGGTCATCCATAGGGAGAAGCATCATGCGAGGATCGGTGCAGATCCCTCCGTACCAAGACGAATACATGGCCAAATAGTCGGCATGAAACGGTTCCTTTTTTTCTAACAACCGATCCACCACGGCGTCAAAGCTCAATGTGGCCACCTTTAAGCCCATTTTTGATCCTCCTTAACCCCTCTTTGCTGTCAGGCCCATGCTTCCTATCACGGCTCGAATCCTCGGCACGTAATCGTGGGCGTGGAACCACCAAAGAGCTTGTCCAACAAGGACATTGAGCGATGCTTTTCCTGCAAGCGCGAACCGCTGACCTTCCCTTTGTGTCGGCGGAACGCCAGCGCTCCCAGGGAAAAATCCGTTCTCGAACAAGCTCGTGAGAGCATGTCTTAAAACTCATGATCAGTCACTCCAGGCAACGCTATGGCCCATAGGGACACGGCGCGCCGTGCCCCTACGTACGAAACCGTCCGTTTTCCAAAGAGCGTGTTCTTCCCGGCCGCATTCGAACCAAGTCACTCTTCTACGCTCCCAACAAGACCATCGGTCTTCTTCATTGTCGAACACCCTGAAAGAAGAAGGGCTTCACAATAGTCAAGCCGCATACGATGTGCAAGGCTTGTTGCGCTTTCAAAAGGGAATGCTATAGTTTTCAAAGAAAGGCTGAAAGGCTTCTTGAAAAACGCTCTCTAAGCGTGAGGTCTGCATGGTTATCGACACCGTCCTTTTTGATTTTGACGGCACTCTGGCCGAATTGCATATTGATTTTTCCGAGATGAAAAGGCGGGTTGCCGATATTGCTGCGCTTTATTCAAAGCGTCACCCGAAGGCTTCAACCATGCCGGTCCTGGAATGGATTGACACCATCGCCCAAGAACTTCGTGACGGATCCAACGGGTTGGCCCAGGCTTTTCGATCCCAAGCTCTGGCGGCGGTAGAAGCCATAGAAATGGAGGCTGCGGTTAAAGGAAATCTATTTTCTTTTACGCGGCCTATGCTTGAGGATCTGACGGATCGAGGGGTCAAGGTCGCCGTCGTGACTCGAAATTGCGCGAAAGCGGTCCGTACCGTCTTTCCCGATGCGAACCGGTACTCCTTTCAGCTTTTTGCCCGAGACCATGTGCATCGCGTAAAACCTCACCCCGATCATCTGCACACGGCTTTGAGTGCTTTGGGAGCTTCCCCCGACCATGCCTTGATGATTGGAGATCATCCTTTGGATATAGAAACAGGAAAGCGTGTCGGTTTGCGTACAGCGGGCGTGGCCAGCGGTCGAATTTCCTTTAAGGACCTTCATGCCTGCCATCCCGATTGGGTGGCTCATGACTGCGAGGCTTTGATCCAGATTCTTGATGCCCAGAAACTCCTTCCGGGAAAGGCATAAGATGGCCCTGACGGCGCGTGAAGAGAGCATGCATTTTTCTAAGATCGTGGTTTTTCTAAGGGGATGGTCCGATGCCGGGGGCCTGGCGGATACAGTCCTTGAGGCCATTCAAAAAAGGCTTCCATGTCAAGTCGTGGCCCGCATGGATATGGACGTTTTTGTCCAGGCCTCGGAAAATCGTCCGACGGTCCACATTCAGCACGGTGTCCTCAAAGACTTTCATTGGCCCGCTCTGGAATTTTATCGCCCCGACGATCCGACTCATCACGACATGGTGTTTGCCTTTGGGCCGGAACCTGCCATGCAATGGCGACGCTTTGTTTCCGAATTTATCACCGTGGTAACATCCTGGAAATGTGAAGAGCTGCTTCTTGTGGGAAGTCTTTACGATCACATCTTCTACGATGAAATCCAGATTTCAGGTGTGGCGGTAAACTCGCTTGGATACAATCTTCTTCGGCATTGGCAATGTCGGCCGGCCTTTTACCAAGGTCCGGCCTCGGTGTATTCGGCCATACTTCACGAATTGCGCCGAAGCCCCATAACCGCCGTCAGTCTTTGGGCTCATGTGCCCTTTTACCTTAAAGGTCCGCACGAACTTCTTGTGCACGCTGTGATGAGAATCGTCGGAGATCTCGCCCATATTGAGTGGAATCTCGATGATCTTCTGGTTGAATGGAAAAGCCGGGAAATGGAAATCGAGGAAATCCTTTCTCAAGATCCATCACTTCGTGAACAAATACGGGCCTTGAAAAAGGAGGGAATTTCGTCCCATGGGATAGAAAGTCAAAACAAACGAGCTGAAGTCATCAATTTCCAAAAATTTAAGAAAAAAGGTAAAAACGACGTCGAAAACTCTTGATGACACTTCCCAAAACCCACACGGCGCAAGGTCTTTTCCATCGATAAAAGATCCAGATCTCCGGCTCTCGTGACGGTATTTGAATTTGTTATACATGGATCGGGCGGCTTGAACGACGGCCTCGGTCGACGGGATGTCTTGCCTCATTGGCGTCAAGATGATAGTTTTTTGGGGTCAGAGGATTACGCGCCACAACGCCGCCAAACGGGAAAACCCTTATGAGTTTATCACAAATTCCTGAAAATCCTCCCCTGAACGAAGAGATCATTGCCACCCTTCGCCGGCTTGTGCAGGAAGAAGCACAAAGCCTGATCGGTGAAAAGATCGTGGAGTTTGTCCGGGCAAATGAGCAGCGGGCCAAAGAGCTGTCCCTACTGGAGCGCATTATTCGTGTAGAGGAGGAACTAAAGGCCCTTCGACAAATAGAAGCAGACCGCTTCCAGGCCATCAACGACCGCTTTGTGTCCTTGGACAAACGCTTTGAGGCCTTACTGCGGGAAATCCAGGCCCATTTTGAAGCTGTTGATAAACGCTTTGAAGCCACGGACAAACGCTTTGAAGCCTTAATGCGGGAAATCCAGGCTCGCTTTGAAGCTGTTGATAAACGCTTCGAAGCCATGGACAAACGCTTTGAAGCCATGGACAAACGCTTTGAAGCTATGGAAAAACGTTTTGAGGCTGTGGACAAACGCTTTGAGGCCATGGACAAGAGGTTTACGATGCTCCAGTGGACTATGGGCATCGGTTTTTCGTTCTTAGCCGTCCTTATTGGAATTCTGAAGTTTTAGTTCCTCTTGTGGCGATAAACATCAGCCTCAACAATCCCACATGTTTTATGGAGGGCCAGGTCTTTATCGTCGGTCTTTTGTCAAACCGGTTAGAATTTCCATCCGGCAAGGCGATACAGGGCATGAAAATGATGCACGGGCCCATGACCTTTACCCAAGGGTAGGGCTTCTCGAATGGCTCCTGTGATGTATGCCTTGGCCTGCGCCACGGCCGTAGGCACATCCAAGCCCCTGGCCAAACCTGCGGCGATGGCCGAAGCAAAGGTGCACCCGGTACCATGGGTGTGCGGTGTGTCATATCGAACCGTTGGAAAACGAGACACGGTTTCGCCGTCGTCCAAAATGTCCATGGGATCTCCCGGCAAATGTCCTCCTTTGAGCACCACATACCGTGGGCCGAGCGACTTAATCTTGCGAGCCGCCTTTTCCATATCCGCCGTATTCCTGACCGGAAAACCCACCAAGACTTCGGCTTCATGCAGATTGGGTGTCACCACGAGAGCCAAAGGCAGGAGTTCCTCAACCAGAGCTGTGACGGCGTCTGCTCGCAGTAAGGAATCACCGCTTTTAGCAACCATGACAGGATCCACCACCAGCTTGGTCAGGCCTAGATCCCGCACATCTCGAGCAACTCGCTGGATGACGGCCGACGTAGCCAGCATGCCTGTCTTCACTGCATCCACGCCGATATCTTCCACCACGGCGTGTATTTGGGCGGAGACAAATTCGGGATCCACTTCCAAGACGGCGCGCACTCCCACGGTGTTTTGGGCGGTGAGAGCCGTAAGAGCACTCATGCCGTAGACTCCCAAAGCGGCAAAGGTTTTAAGATCCGCCTGGATTCCAGCGCCGCCTCCAGAATCGGAACCCGCAATGGTCAAGGCTCGCGGAATCTTCATGAATCCACCTCCTTTCACGACCTGGAACTCAGCCCCACCCAACCCCTGGGCTCAGAACGGTCTCGGCCACATTCCTGCGGAAACAAACACCAAAGTCCATGGTACCGGGATTTCGTCATCGGAAAACGACTTTTTAGGGCAGAACTATGAATCTGCCCCGAACATGATCTGGATGGGGCGCATCTCCGGCGCTCACGCAGGTGTGCCCTCTAGAAATGATTTCAAAGGAGCGTCATGTTTTTTGGAGTCGTCGAGGGATCAAGGTTTCCCGCCGAAATGATCCCAGGCATGACCGGATGTGATTTCCATGAGAGATCCGTCCCGGCGCATGCACCGAATCCCGTCATCCCTAGGCACAATCCGCCCCACAACCCGGCAAGGAACAGCTCCTGCCTGAGCCAGGTTTTCCACGATGTTATCAAGTCCCACCGGATCCACCGCTGCTAAAAGCTCGTAGTCTTCGCCTCCGCTCAAGGCCCAAAGGATCGCATCTTGCCCTAAAGCCTGTGCCACAGCCTCACATGCCGAATCCACCGGTAAGGCGTCCACATCAATCACGGCACCCACACCGTTCGCTTCACACAGATGAGCCAGATCCCCCAAAAGCCCATCACTGACATCAATCATGGCATGAACCCAGCCTGAGGCGGCCATAAGCCGCCCTTCTCGGACTCGAGGCTCAGGCACCCAATGCTTGAACACCGCCTGTAACCATATCTCTCGATCCAGTGCCGACAAGGGGTTTTTGAAATTTTCACCTCTCGACAGGGGTTGCGCCTGCAATACATCCATCCCACTGGACCGTTCCTTTTTCCATGCGTTAAATGCCTCGGCAGCTTCTTCAACCAGAAAGGGGAACATCCGCAGAGATTCCAGGCCAGCCTTAGACGCACCGAGACTTCCCGTCACTACAATCACGTCTCCTACGCGCGCGCCACGGCGCAGCAGCACTCTATTGGCATCCACCTCCCCTAACAATGTCATATCGAGGACGATACGGTCTGGATGTCGAGCCGTATTACCTCCTACCAGAACGGCGCCATGAGTCCTCAGGGTTTCGATGACACCTTCATACAGATCTTCCACCCAGTCCACCGGCGTGCTTTCCGGAAGCATCACGGACATCAAGGCCCACAGTGGAGTTCCCCCCATGGCGGCTATGTCGCTGAGGTTCACAGCGGCGACACGTTGTCCCAGAAAACGAGGTGGAATGGATTGTCGAAGAAAATGAACGCTTTCGACTTGGCTGTCGCAGGTGGCTAGAAGAAGGCGATCCGGCATGGAACGAAGCACAGCGACATCATCTCCGAGACCCACAAGAACCGATGAGGGTTCCTGAGGAAGAAGCCGTCGAAGGCGGTCGATGAGGCCGAATTCGCCGAGATCTTTGACGGTAGGTTTCAAAGATTTCATGATGCAGGCTTTGTAGGCATAAGGCTCCGTAAGGTTCGAGCCGCCAGTTCGGGATCGTCCTGAGCCAGGACGGCGGAAACAACGCAGACACCGTCGACACCTGTCAGCAGAACGTCTCGAATATTTTGCGCGTTGATGCCTCCGATGGCCACAGCCGGACATTCCACCCACGTCATAAGCTTTTTCAGGCCGTCTATACCCAAGGGTTTCTGATGATCTGGCTTAGTGGTCGTGGCAAACACTGGTGCCAGAGACAGATAGTCCGCTCCATGCTCCTGGGCTTCTCGTATTTCCTCCGGATTGTGCACTGTGACACCGATAATGCGATCAGCCCCGAGAAGACGCCGAGCGAGCGGCAAAGGCATATCGTCCTGACCCAGATGCACGCCGTCGGCATCCACGGCCAACGCCACATCGATCCGGTCATTGATGATAAACGTGACCCCGTATCGCCGGCACAAGGCAGCCAGAGTCATGGCTTCTTTCACCATGGCCCGCGTGGACTTGTTTTTTTCACGGTACTGAAGCACCGTGGCACCACCCCGTAAAGCCCCCTCCACCAGGGCCTCAAGGGAACGAGAACCGATGATGCGGGCATCGGTGATGAGGTAAAGGGATAAGTCCAGGTGTTTGGCAGAGTCTGTCATGGTTCGCGTGTCCTGGTCGCCGCGCCGTCATGACGGCGCGGACGAATGGGAGCGGACACGCAGGTCCGCCCCTACAAGGTGGTCGCTGTCAGGATTTTGGCCCGGTAGGGATGGGATCAGGCGATTTTTCGGGAATAGTCCTGGTCGATGCCGAGCCCTTCAATGTCTGTGGTTTTTTCGCCTCGAGCCGCCTTGATGCGGTCCACACCGCGTTTCACTTCCGCTCGGTTGGACGCATACCCCAGGGCCGTCACTTCTGTGATCAGCCCTTTTTCGTACAACGAGACAATGGAATCGTCAAATGTTGTCCATCCAAACGGACGTGATTGCTGCATCATTTCGTAAAAGGTTTTGCCTTCCGATTCCCCGTGAATAATGGATTCTCGAACCCGCAGATTGTTTCCCATGATTTCAAAGGCGGCCACACGCCCGCCTCCCACCTTGGGCAGCAACCGCTGGCTCACCGTCCAGCGCATGGCGTCGGCCAGCCGTATGCGAATCAGTCGCTCCTCTTCCAGCTCAAACATGCCCACAATACGGTTCACCGTATGGGACGCATCGATGGTATGCAGCGTGGTAAGGACCAAATGGCCTGTTTCGGCGGCGCTCAAGCCGATTTCCACCGTCTCTCGATCCCGCATTTCCCCCACCAGTATGACCTTGGGGGCTTGACGCAAGGCAGCCCGCAAACCATTGGCAAAGGTGTCGAAGTCTTGGCCCAGTTCCCTTTGGTTGAAGGTGGCTTTGAGTTGCGGATGAACAAATTCTACGGGGTCTTCCAAGGTCACCACATGCACCGATTTGGACCGGTTGATTTCATTGAGGATGGCCGCAAGGCTCGTGGTCTTGCCGCTTCCTGTGGCGCCCGTCACAAAGACGATACCGTTTCTTTCTTCCGCGATCTTTTTAAAAACCTGAGGCAACTCCAACTCGTCGATACTCATGACTCGAGTGGGCAGCACGCGCATGACCACGGAGTAATAGCCACGTTGCGAAAAAACGTTGACGCGGAAACGAGCGCGAGCGTCCAGCGCGTAAGATAAGTCGCAGGATCCGGTATCCAGGAGGTTTTTGACAAGACGCTTGTCCGGACCGATGAGGGCCAGCGCGATATGTTCCGTATGATACGGAGTAAGGATTCCAAGACCCAGGTCAAGGCACGATGGGCGCAGCACCCCGTCCACTTCCGCTTGAATAGGTTTACCCACGGTGAAATTAATGTCCGACAAATTAGGATGTTCGTCGAGAAGCCGATGTAAGACGCGGTTTATGTCTTGACGCTTCATGGAAGGACCGCTCCCTTGTGGTGGAAGTTGTCACCATGCCGAAACCATCACACCTCGGTAAAGTCCGTGGGCGGCTCGGTGAGGTACTGTTTGAATTTTTCTTTTTCCACGCACTTCATGTACGCTTCGTTGGGGCTGATGCGGCCGGCTCGTAGATGTTCCATAATGCCGTCGTCCAGGGTCTGCATGCCGTATTTTTTCCCGGTTTGAATGGCCGAAGGAATCTGATGGGTTTTGCCTTCTCGAATGAGGGCTCGGACAGCATGGGTGGCGATGAGGATTTCCAGAACGGCGATCCGGCCCTTGATGTCAACACGTTTGAAAAGGGCTTGAGACACCACCGCACGCAACCCGTCGGCCAGCGTGGATCGAATTTGGGCTTGTTCCCCGGTGGGAAAAACTTCGATGATACGATCCACCGTTTTGGCGGCGCTGGTGGTATGCAATGTGGAGAACACCAAATGGCCTGTGGCGGCAGCTTCGATGGCCAAACGCATGGTTTCCAGATCGCGCATTTCACCCACCAAAATGATGTCCGGGTCTTCACGGAGGGCCGCTCGAAGCGCGCTGGAAAACGTTCGTGTATGAGTCCCGACTTCACGATGGTTGATGACGCAGTTCTTGCTCTTGTGCACGAACTCAATGGGATCTTCAATCGTGATGATATGATCTTTCCGCTTGCGGTTCGCTTCGTCGATGATAGCCGCCAAGGTCGTCGATTTTCCACTTCCGGTAGGACCCGTCACGAGCACCAAACCTCGAGGCAACAAGGCCAGGCGCGAGATGACCGGAGGCAGTCCCAATTGTTGCACGGTGAGAATCTCTTCGGGAATCTCGCGAAATACGGCACCGATGCCGTTCTTTTGCATGAAATAATTGGCTCGGTATCGGCCAAGGCCTGGAATTTCGTAGGAAAAGTCTAAGTCTCCGGTCTCTTCAAAGATTTTGATCTTATCTTCCGGGGTGATTTCGTAAAGCATGGTCCGGAGTTCGTCGTCGTCCAGCACCTTGTACTTGACGCGTTCCAGTTCCCCGCGAATACGCAGCACAGGTTGTTGCCCGGACACCAGGTGCAGGTCCGACGCCTTCTGTTCGTGCATGAGCTTGAAAAACGCATCGATTCTCGCCATCTGAAAGAGCCCTCCGTGGTGAATCTCAGACGCTGTAAAACACCTCATCGGGAAGGCACACACAGGTGAGCTTGTTGCCGTAGACGGCGCCCGTGTCGATCCCGATCTTTCGTCTGTCCACGAAGGGTTTCAGGAAAGGCGTATGGCCGAAAATGACTCTTTTGCCGAAGTCATAATCGGAGGTGATGAATTCATTTCGAATCCAGTACACGTCTTGGTCTGCCTGGTTCGCGAGCGCGACGCCCGGTCGAAACCCTGCGTGGACAAAAAGGTAATCGTCCGTTTCATAAAACTTCTTGAGTCCACGCAGGAAATTTTTGTGGGTTTCAGGAACGAGACATTGACCGCCGTCGTTTCCCACCGAATAGCTATGCACCGTGACAGCGCCGCCGTTGATCAAGAACAATTCCACTTCCTGATCCCTTAGGTAGTTTTCCATCATGAGTTCGTGATTGCCGCGAAGGCAGACCACGTGAAAGCCTTCCTTCATCAGCTGGAGCACACGCTCGATAACCCCTCGAGAATCCGGGCCTCGATCCACGTAGTCCCCCACGAAGACGAGTTGGTCACGATCTTTTCGAAGGGGAAGGCGGTCCAGAAGCCTTTCCAGCTTGAACAGCATGCCATGCACATCGCCGATGGCGAAGATCTTACCGGATTCCTTGCGCATGTGCCCCTTTGTTACCATAGAATAAACCGGCGGGTTCGACGGTCCAAGCGTGTCAACCCGGCACGCCGAGCGGCCTCAAGGGCGTTTTCATATTCTTCTATGGTGATTCGCCGTCTCAGAGACGGAATTTCCATAGCTCTTCCACAGGGATGGTACTGGTTCATGATGTTGACATACGTGTTAGAAGAGACTTGCCGGGCCAGAAACCGACAAACTTCATTCGTTCCGGCCAGACCGTCCGGCATGACTAGATGACGCACCAGGAGTCCTCGAAGAGCGATCCCTGTGGGATCCAAGGTCAGGTCCCCCACCTGTCGGTGCATCTCCAAGAGCGCCTCGCGAGCCCGCTGCGGGTAATCTTCGGCCTGACACAAGGTCTTGGCCACCTGAGGATCCCAAAACTTGAAATCGGGCATATAGATATCCACGATGCCTTCCAAAAGCTTTAGGGTCGGCACCCTTTCGTATCCGCCGCAATTGTAGACTAGAGGCACCTTCAGGCCATGTTCTACGGCCAAAGGCAAAGCTTCCAGAATTTGGGGGACCACATGGGTAGGTGTGACAAAATTGATATTGTGGCAGCCACGATGCTGCAATTCCACCATGACACCCGCCAACTGCTCCGGCGATGCCGTCTCCCCATGACCTTGGTGGCTGATGTCGTAATTTTGGCAAAACAAGCACAGCAGGTTACAATGGGTGAAAAATATGGTTCCGGAACCGTTACGGCCAACGAGAGGGTCTTCTTCACCGAAATGAGGCCCGTAGCTGGCCACCATGGCATATCGCCCCGTGCGGCAGAAACCTTTTTCGTTTGCCAGACGATTCACGCGGCATAGGCGAGGACACAGGGTACATTTTCTAAGCCACCGTAAGGCCTTTTCGATGCGTCGCTGCAGAAGACCGGTGCGATACGCCTGAAGGTAGGCAGCCTCCATGGGTTCCTCCCCCGTTATTCTTTCTTGAGAATGACCACGCGCACTTGGCCCTCCAGGGCTTTCTGAAACCTTCGAGCGTCCTGTTCCGAACCCACAATGGCTCCGTAATGCATAGGAATGGCCACTTTGGGTGAAATGGTCTTGGCGGCTTCTACAGCTTCCTCGGCATCCATGACATAGGTTCCGGAAACAGGCAAAAAGGCGATGTCCACTTGAAGTCCCTTCATTTCGGGAATGAGGTCGGTATCCCCGGCGTGGTAATAGGAAACACCGTCCATGGTGACCACAAAGGCAAGCATTCCCGATGTTTTGGGATGGAATTTCTTGTTCACGTTATAGGCGGGAAGCACTTTAACAAGCACCCCATCCAGTTCCAGGTGATCTCCGGGTCGAACGACCCGTACGTTCCCTGAAAGCTTCTTGGCCGATGCAGCATCAGTGACAATGACTGTTTCGGGTTTTTGAATCTTGGCCACATCCGAAGGAGAACAATGGTCGAAATGTTCGTGGCTGATGAAGATGACGTCGGCCGAAGGACCTGTTTGGATTTCGTAGGGATCGAAGTAGATGATTTTTGAGCCGTCCACACGAAAGGCATCATGACCAAGCCAATGAATTTTTTTTAAAACCTCATCCAGGTTCATGGCCTCCTCCTTGTCTTTCGTGGCTCGATGCGTGACGTCTCTGTTTTGCTGAAAGTCTCCTGCCATGGACTCCTAACCGGGTCCCGCCGACCGTGTCAATCCCCAAGGCCGTCACATTATCGCTTTGGCCCTTTAGGGCCGAGAAGGCGTCCAGATCGCTTCAAATATCTCACATTTGTCGCTTGACAAAAAACGAGAGCCGTGAAAGATCAGCGACGTTTTCCTTATGGAAAGTTTTCATCCGCGAAAGCGGTATCTTATATGAAGGAGGCCGGCGTGGTTTCCAAAGTTGCGTTTTTGGCATCGCGGTCGGTCTACGATGCAGCCATCATTCACTTCCCCAAGATTCTTGACGACCGGGGGAACCTCACCTTTATCGAAGCCCGAAGACATATCCCTTTCGATATCACGCGTGTTTATTGGATTTACGATGTTCCAGGGGGTGAGTCCAGGGGAAGCCACGCCTATCGGACATTGCACGAGGTTATCATTGCGCTGTCGGGCAGCTTTGAGGTCTTTTTGGATGACGGCATGGCTCAGAAAACGGTGGTGCTCAACAGAGCCTACTACGGACTCTATGTGCCAAACCTCATCTGGCGTCGTATGCAACAGTTTTCCACCAACGCCGTGGCGCTGGTTTTGGCCTCCAAATCGTATGATCCGAATGATTACATTCGAGATTACAAAGAATTTCAAAGGACCAACTTGAAGGCGTGAAAACAACCGTCCACGATTGCCGACTTATCCATCTGCCCAAAATCCACGACCGCCAAGGAGCCATCACTCCGATCTACGGAGGTGGGCACATTCCGTTTTCCATTCAGCGTGTGTATTACCTCTACGATGTCCCCGGCGGCGTGAGTCGTGGCGGGCATGCGCACCGGGAGTTGCAACAACTTATCGTCTCCGTCATGGGCGCTTTTGATGTTGTCCTGGACGATGGCACCGAGCGGCGCCGAGTCCACCTGGACCGGGCTTATTACGGGTTATATGTACCGAGCATGATTTGGAGGGAACTGGAGAATTTTTCCTCAGGAGGAATTTGTCTTGTGCTCGCTTCTTTGCCCTTTGATGAAGCCGATTACATACGCGATTACAATCTGTTTCGTCGGGAAAAAAGCTCATGAAGGTGCCTTTTCTGGATCTTCGAGCCCTATATCTTGAGTTGGAGGACGATCTGGATGCCGCGTACCGTCGGGTCATGACTTCGGGCCGGTACATACTCGGTGAGGAGGTCGCGGCTTTTGAATCGGCGTTTGCTCGCTACTGCAGCGTGAAACATTGCGTAGGCACAGGAAACGGACTAGACGCTCTGCACCTGATTCTGCGAGCCCTGGACATAGGGCCGGGGGATGAGGTGATCGTTCCAGCCCATACTTTTATTGCCACTTGGCTCGCTGTAAGCTTGGCGGGCGCCACACCGGTACCCGTAGACCCTCAAGAATCCACTTATAATATAGATCCTGAAAAGGTTGAAGCGGCGGTCACTTCGCGGACAAGGGCGATCATCGCCGTGCATCTTTACGGCCAGCCCGCCGATATGGATCCCATTGTTGAGATTGCCCGAAGATACAGGTTGCATGTCATCGAAGACGCAGCCCAGGCTCATGGAGCACGGTACAAAGGAAAAAGAACGGGGGGACTCGGGGACGCTGCGGCCTTCAGTTTTTATCCAGGCAAGAACCTGGGAGCCTTTGGAGATGGGGGCGCGATCACCACCAATGATGATGAGCTGGCGGAACGACTTCGCTCCCTGCGCAACTATGGATCCCCCATAAAATACCTCCATGAAATCAGAGGATGGAATTCCCGCCTTGATGAGCTTCAGGCAGCTTTCCTTCGAGTGAAGCTTGAGAGGCTCGATGTTTGGAACGAGCGGCGTAGGCAGCTGGCATCTAGGTATCTAATGGGTCTGCATCAGTTTTGCGAGATTGTTCCGCCTTGGGTGCCTGACTGGGCTGAACCCGTATGGCACTTGTTCGTCATCCGTGTCGATAATAGGGACCATGTTCAGCGTGCCCTAACAGAGCAAGGGATCGAAACGCTGATTCATTATCCGGTGCCCCCTCATAAGCAAAGGGCTTATGGAGAAATGCACGAACGGTCTTATCCTGTGACTGAACGCCTTCATGCACAGGTTCTGAGCCTGCCCATGGGACCCACCATGACCGAAGCTGACGTGGATCGTGTTCTGGAAGTCCTTGAGCTGAGCTTGCGACGAAAAGGGTGATCACTGCTTTAGCCTGACCATGGTCTGTGCCCATCTGAAGGGGAAGACCTTGGGTTCTGCCTTTTTGTAGCCGCAAGAGTCTTTTCTTGCTTTTTAACGAGGCAGGACTGAGTGTTTCCTCCAAGCGCATGACTTGGAAGATAAAATAGGCGGGTGTATTCACAAAGCGGGGCCTTCACACGCTTGCTGAATCTGTTTGTGTCCCTGTGATACCTTTGAGCAGCGAATGCGCAGAGAAACTTGCTTGGCCGGAACCGTTCGGGTAAGATAACTTTAAATTCAAGGGCGGTCTTAGACGAGCTTTACGTGCTCATGAATCGAGGACTTCGAACCATGGCTATCACCATTTCGTTGATTCGAAAACTTGAACAGTTTCCTCCGGACCTTCGTGAAGCTTTCTTTGCGATCATCGAAGAACTGGAGCATCATCGACGGAACGTGGTTACCAAAGACGATTTCGCTGAACTCAAAGCCGCCGTTACCGATTTGGCCGTGTCGGTGCGTGATTTATCCGAAGCCCAAAAGCGTACCGAACAACGGGTTAACGAACTCGCTCAAGCCCAAAAACGAACTGAGGAACGGCTTAACGAACTCTTTGAAGCCCAAAAACGCACGGAAGAGAGACTGAATAAACTTGCGGAGGCTCAGGAACGCACGGAAGAAAGACTCAACCGATTGGTGGAGGCTCAGAAACGTACGGAAGAAGGACTCAATCGATTGGTGGAGGCTCAGGAACGCACGGAAGAAAGACTCAACCGATTGGTGGAGGCTCAGGAACGCACGGAAGAAAAACTCGACCGGTTGGCGGAGGCCCAGGCACGTACCGAAGAAAGACTGAACCAACTGGCAGAAGCCCAGGCTCGTACCGAAGAAAGACTCAGCCGATTGGTGGAGGCTCAGGAACGCACGGAAGAGAGACTCAACCGATTGGTGGAGGCTCAGGAACACACGGAAGAAAGACTCGACCGGTTGGCTGAGGCCCAGGCACGTACCGAAGAAAGGCTGAACCAACTGGCAGAAGCCCAGGCTCGTACCGAAGAAAGACTCAACCGATTGGTGGAGGCTCAGGAACGCACGGAAGAAAAACTCGACCGGTTGGCGGAGGCCCAGGCACGTACCGAAGAAAGACTGAACCAGCTGGCAGAAGCCCAGGCTCGTACCGAAGAAAGACTCAACCGATTGGTGGAGGCTCAGAAACGTACGGAAGAAGGACTCAATCGATTGGTGGAGGCTCAGGAACGCACGGAAACCCAAGTGGCTTCTCTGGCCAAAGCGGTTCAGGGATTGCGAGAACAAGTCGGAGGTCTCGCCCACAGCATGGCGTACGCACTGGAAAATGAAGCCTACCGTAAGCTCCCGGCGTACCTGCATAAGGTGCATAACATTCGTGTGCTGGAAAGTCTCATTCGGACCGAGATCGCCGATGAAGAAGTGAACTTCTGGGCCAAGGCGCTGAAAAACGGCAAGGAAGTGCAGCTTGTGGGAGAATCCGTTCTGAAACTGGACGACGCTTCCAAACTAAAAACTCTCCATCGAAAGCTGCAGAAGATCGGGCGCGTCGCCCCGTCAGAGCTCGTGCCTATTCTGGTCACGCATTACGCCAAGCCTAAACTGTTGGAGCAGGCGACCGAAAAGGGCATTCTTGTGGTGTTGAGCTACCAATGGGACCAGGATTTCTAAGCGGATCCATGAAGCCCTTATCGGTCGTTCATTCATGAAGAGCTTTCTCAAACGGCTGCTGACAAAAGATTGGAAAACGGCTCGAGTGGCTCACCACGCCGTCATCAATGCTCAAGAACCGCGTTACGCCGCCCCTCAAGACCCATTTCCCCAACCCATTCGACAAGCTCTCCATGCAATGGGTATACGTCGCCTCTACAGCCACCAGGCGGCCGCTCTGGATCACCTAAGATCCGGCCGCCACGTGGTGGTGGCGACTCCGACCGCCAGTGGCAAATCGCTTATTTACAACATTGCCGTCACCGAAGCCTTGCTTGAGGAACCTCACAGCCACGCACTGTACCTTTTTCCCATCAAAGCTCTGAGTCGAGACCAATTGGAGGCACTCACCACTTTCTTTCAAGCAGTGCCCAGTGCTGTACCGTTGACAGCGGCGGTTTACGACGGGGACACAGCCAACCATCAGCGCGCGGCTATTCGCCAAAATCCTCCCCATGTGCTCGTAACCAATCCGGACATGCTGCACTATGCCCTTTTGCCTTACCACGCCAAATGGCAGTCCTTTTTTCAAGGGCTACGCTACGTCGTGGTGGATGAACTGCACACGTATCGAGGCATCTTCGGTAGCCATGTGGCCCAGATTTTTCGGCGATTACGCCGTATCACCAATCTCTACGGCTCGCATCCCCAGTATGTCTTCCTTTCAGCCACTATCGGTAATCCCGGCGAACTGGCCCAAAAACTTATTGACCAGCCAGTGGAAACCGTCTCGCAATCCGGTTCTCCTCAATCCCTTCGCCACTTTGTCTTCATGGAAACGGAAGGCCCTCTGGCCACCTTGGCGGCTCGAATCACTCTCGAAGCTGTGCGCTCAGGATTAAAAACCATCGTTTTCACCCAATCACGTCGAATGACGGAATTGGTGCACATGAGCCTGATGCGGGCGGCCCCGGATTTGGCCTCCAAAGTGAGTTCCTACCGCGCAGGATTTCTTCCGTCCGAAAGGCGAAGCATTGAGCAAGGGCTCGCTGCTGGGCGTATAGCCGCGGTAATTTCCACGAGCGCCTTGGAAATGGGTATCGACATTGGGGGGCTGGATGTGTGCCTTCTTGTGGGATACCCGGGCACCATCATGACCACGTGGCAGCGAGGCGGCCGCGTGGGCCGAAGCGGTCGCGAGAGTGCGGTCATCCTTCTTCCTCAACCTGACGCCTTGGATCAATACATTGTGCGGCATCCCGAAACATTTCTTGACGGCTCCTGTGAAACCGCGGTGACCGATCCGGACAACCCGGCTATCGTGGCGGAACATCTCCCTTGTGCCGCCGCCGAAATTCCCTTGCATGCCGAAGAAACGCTCCCGTGGAATCCAGCCCGCCAACAGGCCTTGATGGCCGCCACACATCGAGGGTCATTGGTGCAATCGGAAGACGGACAAAGATGGTTCGCCGCCTCGTCCTACCCGCATCGCGGTGTGGATATTCGCAGTGTCGGACCGTCGTTTACCATTCTGAGCCCCAATGCGCAAAACAACGCACAATGGATCCCCATCGGCACAACGGACGGGGTGCGTGCTTTTAAGGAATGTCATCCGGGAGCGGTCTACCTGCATCGTGGTCGAACCTATGTGGTGCAAAGCTTAGACTTGGAAAAGCGAATTGCTCGAGCTGTTCCGGAAAACGCCGAATATTACACATGGGTGAAGAGCGAAAAAGAGACCGAAATTCTGGAAACTTTGGCTTCCAAGCCCTGCACGGCGTTTGTGGCGCGACTCGGCCGCCTTCGAGTGCGAGAGCGCATTCTGGGCTACGAAAAGAAACGCCTTTTCACCCAGGAGCTTTTGGATTTCTCTCCCCTGGATCTTCCTGAGCAGGTTTTTGAAACCGTAGGTTTCTGGGTGGAAATCGAAGAAATCATCGTGGAAAAGATCCGGCGGGCCGGACTCCATTTCATGGGCGGTATTCATGCCATGGAACACGCAGCCATCAGCATGTTTCCCCTGTTTGCCCTATGCGATCGAAACGATATCGGTGGCATTTCCATACCCCTACATCCGCAATTGGGAAAAAGTGCCGTTTTCATCTACGACGGTTACCCGGAAGGTATCGGCCTTGCCGCTCGCGGTTATGAGATTGTGGAATCCCTTTTGGAACGGACCCTGGAGCTCATTGAAACCTGTTCCTGTGACGAGGGGTGCCCCGGATGTATTCATTCACCCAAATGCGGTGCCGGGAATACGCCTTTGGACAAAGCGGCGGCCCTGGAAATACTTCGGTATATGCTGGGACGGAAACCATTGAAATCGGAAGACACTCGAAAAGAACCGCAAGAAGAGCCCCAAAGGGTGAAACTGAAGGATCGAACGCTGGAACGTCGAGAGGCGGCCATCGGCTTTTTCGATCTAGAAACCCAAAATTTAGCTCAAGATGTGGGCGGCTGGGACTATAAACACCTCATGCGTGTTTCCGTAGCCGTCCTATATGATCACAGCCGCGGCGAATTTGAAGTGTTTCAAGAACCGGACGTGCCCGTACTCATCGAACGACTCCACGCCTTTGATCTCATCGTGGGATTTAACATTAAGCATTTCGACTTTCAGGTATTGCAGGTCTATACACCCAAACCTCTGCGGGCTCTTCCGGCTTTTGATATGCTGGAGGTGCTTCGACGACAGTTAGGGTTTCGCTTGAGTCTGGATCACCTAGGTGAAAAAACCTTAGGTCGAAAGAAGACGGCGGACGGCATTCAAGCCGTCCAGTGGTTCCGCGAAAACCAGTGGGATCTTCTTATCCGCTATTGCCAAGAGGATGTGTCGCTCACACGGGACCTTTTCTTTCACGCCCTGGAAAAGGGCTATCTTGTTTACGAAGATCGATCGGGAAAGCGATTGCGCCTGTCAACCCCGTGGGACCTTGAAAAGATCCTTGAAGAATACGGAAGAAAAGGCGACAAAGATGACGCAAAAAGGCTGTACTGACGTTTCGGGGATGTTTAAGGCTTTGTTGCTTTTCGCCGATGAAAGCTTTGAGAAAGGACGAAGCGATGCAAAGATTTTTCTGACCGCATCGGCGCAAAACAAGCCACTAAAAAAGGTGCCTTTATGCTGACGGACAAGATGGACGCCTCAATCAAAAAGGTGCATGCGCCGATCGCCTTGAGAACAGAAAGTCCCCTTTTATCCCGGGAAGACGCACCGGGCTGGTATGCCCTGTATGTGCAAGTCAATCACGAAAAAAAAGTGGCGGATCAGCTTCTTAAGAAAAACATCGAATGCTTCCTTCCTCTGCTACATACCTGGAGCAAAAGGCGTGATCGGCGTGTACGGCTTCAGGTGCCTTTGTTCCCTGGATACGTGTTCGTGCACACGGTCTTGGAAAGCGAAGTCCACGTGGAAATTTTGAAAATACCCGGAAGTGTCTACATCGTGCGAAGCAGTCAAGGACCTGCCTTGATTCCAGACTATCAGGTAGAAAGCCTGCGCAGAGTCCTGGATCATGCGGATACACTTACCCTGCATCCCTACCTCACCCAAGGCGATTGGGTGGAAGTGGTTCGCGGGCCTTTTACGGGATGTGTGGGCATTCTGCAGCGACTTAATCCCAAGAAAGGCACTCTGGTCATCAACGTGGATGTCATTCGCCAGGCGGCCAGCATTCAACTGGCCATCGAAGATGTTGTGCGAATCGACGGCCCTCCCGACAGGCGCCGTGACATGCGAGGTCGTCAGTCGTTTTCAGATTCCGCGAAAGACGTGTGAACACCAAGAATCTGGCTTTGTAGGGGCGCAGCGGCGTGTGCGCCCGATTACCCACTCGAAACCGAATATTTGTCGAGAGGCCTCATCGGTCCGCGCTAGGTGGGAAGCCGTGATGAGGGCATGCCGCTCGTCGCCTACACGTTGTTGCTGATGGCACGACGCCCTATGGATCCGAAAAGGTGTACGGTGACAACCGTTCCGACCTCCAAGCCCTCCACATGTTCGGGAACAATGACATAGCCGTCGGCTCTGGTCAGAGTGCTGATCATGGCCGAAGATCCAAACACCGGCTCGGCCCACATTTGACCCTTTTCTTCCCAGAGTTGGACTCGAATGTAATCCGCTCTCCCGTGCACCGAAGGCATGTTACGGCGCAGCACCGCTTGGCAGGTCTGGGTCTTGGAAGATCGATCCACTTTCAAACCCTGCAACCGCAGAAGGCTCGGGCGCACAAAGGCCGTAAAAACAATCATGGCCGAAGCCGGCTGTCCGGGAAGACCCCACAAAATACGAGATCCAATGCGGGCCAAAATGGTGGGTTTTCCTGGACGAATAGCCACACCGTGGACCAAGAGCTCGGATCCCTCGAGCTTTTCCAGCACCTGCACCGTGTAGTCACGAACCCCTACGGAACTACCGCCGGAAAGAAGCACCATGTCATGATTGTCTAAAGCTTTCCTGCAAGCGGACGCCAAAAGATCCAGATCGTCCGGAACCACCTGCATCCATCCCGGAAGGCCGCCGGCTTCCCGCACCTGAGCCGCCAGGACAAAGGTGTTGATATCGCGGATTTTGCCCACAGGGACCGAAAGGGAATCAGGGGAAACGATTTCGTCTCCCGTGGAAAGCACCGCCACACGGGGAACACGAAACACGGGCACGGAACGCACTCCGACAGCCGCAAGCACCCCCACGTCTTGAGCCCGCAACTGCCAACCTGGTTGGAACAATAACCTGCCTTGGGCGATATCGTCTCCCGTTTCCAATATGTTGTCCCCGGGAGCCACAGGCCGGGTGACTTCAATGGTTCCGTCACCCACCTCCTGCGTGTACTCCACCATGACCAAAGCGTCCGCTCCGACGGGAATACACCCACCGGTCGGCACAGCCATGGCTTCGCCGGGACCCAGACTTCGCTCCGCAGGTTTTCCCATGAACACCTCGCCCACGACGGTCAAAAGGGCCGGCAAAGATTCCGAAGCACCAAAGGTATCGCGAGCCCTCACGGCATAGCCGTCCATGACGGCGCGGCGAAAATGCGGCACATCGCATGAGGCCGAAACATTTCGGGACACAACCCGCCCGAGAGCCTCCTCAAGAGGCACCATTTCTTCTTCCAAAGGGGTAAAGTTTTCAATGAGACTCAGGACCTCTTCGGCTGTCTTAACCTTGAGAAATTCAGGCATTCTTACCACCTTTGCTTTCAGATCGAATATCTTCCTCTCCACTTCGGTGAAGGACAAAAAATGCGTCCGGGACCTATACACACCTGCCCAGCCCACCGATTGACCCCAAGCGCACCCCGTGCGAAGATTCTTGTATCGAACGGAAGGCGCTAAGACAAGACAGGCGACGCAGACGTCAAAGGGGGAAAGGCACCGTGGCTCAGGGGAAAAGGCTCGTTGTCCACTGTAAGGTATGGGTAGAAGACGACTCCGGAAACCTGGTTTTTGGTGCCGGGCGTCTTCGCATTTTGGAAGCCGTGGAAAGGGCTGGGTCGATCATTGGAGCGGCCAAGGAACTAGGCATGAGTTATTCCGCTGTGTGGGGAAAGATTCGAGCCACCGAAGAACGTTTGGGGCGCCCCATGCTGCAGAAGAAGATTGGCGGACTCAAAGGCGGAGGTTCGGCTCTCACACCGTTTGCCAAGGATATTTTGGAACGGTTTCGAACCCTGGAAGGGCGCACTCAAGAAGCCGCCGAACGGATCTTTGAGGATGTTTTCGCCCAGAATTCGGGCAAAGATTCATAGGGCTCGGTGGATACATGGGCTCGCTCGAGAAGGTTTTGGGGCGGCCACATCGGTCCGCCCCTACAAAGAGGAAGGCTTTCGGCCTTAACTTCCCAGGCCTTACAAGACGGAGGCGAAGGCTTCCTTGCAGACAGCTCCCAACTCACCCAGGTTTTCCACCACTGTGATTCCCGCCTGTTTCATGGCCTGAATCTTCCCCTGAGCCGTGCCGCTGGATCCACTGATGATGGCTCCAGCGTGCCCCATGCGACGTCCTGGAGGAGCCGTAAGGCCCGCCACGAAGCCCACCACAGGCTTGGTCATGTTACGGGCGATAAAATCCGCCGCTTCTTCTTCGGCGGACCCTCCGATTTCTCCCACCATAACCACAGCCTTGGTTTCAGGATCTTCCTGAAAAGCTTTCAGGCAATCGATAAAATTGGTCCCGTTCACGGGATCCCCTCCGATACCCACGCAGGTGCTTTGGCCGATACCCTGCAACGTAAGCTGATGCACCACTTCGTAGGTTAAGGTGCCTGACCGGGACACCACGCCCACGGATCCCGGCTTGTGGATGGGGCCGGGCATGATGCCGACCTTGCACTGACCCGGTGTGATGATGCCGGGACAATTGGGGCCGATGAGACGAGAAGCGGATCCTTTGAGGGCGTTTTTCACTTTGAGCATGTCCATCACGGGAATCCCTTCCGTAATGGTCACAATCAGGCGCACGCCGGCATCCATGGCTTCCAAAATGGCGTCGGCGGCAAAAGGCGGCGGCACGAAAATCATGGAACAGTCCGCCCCTGTCTGACGCACGGCCTCTTCCACGGTGTTGAACACGGGAATATCGTCCATGGTCTGACCGCCTTTTCCCGGCGTGACGCCGGCCACCACGCGCGTCCCATAGGCCACGCATTGCCTCGTATGAAACTGTCCTTCCCGGCCTGTAATACCCTGAACAAGGACTCGTGTTTGCGCATTCACCCAGATGCTCATGGTGTTTCCTCCTAGGCCTTAGCAATGGCCGCCACTTTTTGGGCCGCGTCTTTGAGGTCCTGTGCCACGATGAGATTCAATCCCGATTCCTGCAAAATCTTTCGTCCTTGTTCCACGTTGGTGCCTTCCATGCGAATCACCACGGGGACCTTGACCCCCACCTTTTTGCTGGCTTCCACCACCCCCTGGGCCAGCACGTCACAGCGCAAAATGCCTCCAAAAATGTTGATGAGCACTCCCTTGACGTTGGGGTCGCTCAGAATGATGCGAAACCCATTTTCCACCATCTCCGCGCTGGCACCGCCGCCCACATCCAGGAAGTTGGCCGGTTCGGCTCCTGCCAGTTTAATAATGTCCATGGTGGCCATGGCCAAACCGGCACCGTTGACCATGTTGCCGATGTTGCCGTCCATCTTGATGTAGTTGAGGTTGTACTTGGAAGCTTCCACTTCCAGAGGATCCTCTTCGTCCAGGTCGCGATAAGCCAGAAGGTCCTTGTGGCGAAAGAGGGCGTTGTCGTCGAAATTCATTTTGGCATCCAAGGCCAGCAGGCGTCGATCCTTGGTGATGACCAAGGGATTGATTTCTACAAGGGACGCATCGTAGTCTAGGCACAATCGGTAAAGGGCCTGCACCATGGGGAGAAAAAGCTTGACGATGTCAGGTTCCAGGTGAAGACCGTAGGCCAGTTTACGGGCCATAAAAGGTTGCAGACCCACGAGAGGATCCACATAGACCTTGACGATTTTTTCCGGGGTCTTGGCGGCGACTTCCTCAATGTCCATACCGCCGGCTTCACTGGCCATAAAAACGATCTTGGCCGTAGATCGATCAGGCAAAAGGCTGAGGTAGAGCTCCTTAGCAATATCAAGTCCTTCTTCCACCAAAACTTTACGTACCAGACGGCCTTCAGGCCCGGTCTGATGCGTCACCAAGGTCATTCCAAGAATGCTGCCGGCCACAGAAGTCACTTCATCCGGCGTCTTGGCCAGTTTGACGCCGCCTCCTTTACCGCGACCTCCCGCATGGATCTGGGCCTTGATCACTACAGGAAAAGTCCCCAGCTCCTGAGCCGCCGCTTGGGCTTCTTCCACCGTAAAAGCCACTCGGCCCCGTGGAATGGGCACTCCATACTTTTGAAACAGCTCCTTCGCTTGGTATTCGTGGATCTTCATGGCCACCCTCTCTCGTTGATCATCCGTCGCACTCCAAACCGTTGCCCCAAGAAACACCGTTGGAATCGCCATGCGAAAAGCTCCACTTGGCCCTTTCCGCTTCGCCCTTTGTAGAAGAAAAGTTTCGCGAAGTCAAAATCGTCAAATCGATTTGACGACTTCACGAATCCCTCGATCAGTGCTAAAAGGGGCGGGTAAAAATCTTTGCGGACGGAAAGGCTCCGCTCCGTGCAACCGATGGTTCAGAAAGGCGCGTTTATGGAATGGGAAACGGTCATTGGGTTGGAAGTGCATGCGCAATTGCTGACACAAAGCAAAATCTTTTGTGGATGTTCCACGGCCTTTGGAGCTCCCCCCAACATCCACACATGCCCTGTTTGTCTGGGCATGCCTGGGGTGCTTCCGGTGTTAAACCGGACCGTCGTTGAATACGCCATGAAGATGGCTTTGGCCACCCACTGCCGTATCGCTCCTCGGTGCCGCTTCGCCCGTAAGAACTACTTCTATCCGGACCTTCCCAAAAACTACCAGATTTCTCAGTACGAAGAACCCTTGGCCACGGGCGGATGGCTGGATATTACTACGGAAAACGGCACACGGCGTATCGGTATCACACGGATTCACATGGAAGAAGATGCAGGAAAACTTGTCCACGATGAAGGCCAACCGGTAAGTTATGTGGACTTCAACCGTACGGGGGTGCCTCTCATTGAAATCGTGAGCGAACCCGACATACGCACGCCCGAGGAAGCCGCCGCATACTTGCGCACGCTTCGAGATATTCTCCGTTACCTGGAAATCTGCGACGGCAACATGGAAGAAGGCAGTTTTCGGTGCGACGCCAACATCAGTTTACGACCCGTCGGTGCCACGGACTTCGGCGTCAAGACGGAACTGAAAAACATGAACTCTTTTCGTAACGTGCAGCGCGCCCTGGAATTTGAAGTACGCCGTCAGCGAGCCCTTCTGGACAAAGGCGAACCCGTCGTGCAGGAAACTCGATTATGGGATGCCGGCCGCGGCGTTACAGTGAGCATGCGCGGCAAAGAGGAAGCTCACGATTACCGCTATTTTCCAGACCCTGACCTGGTGCCCTTGGCCATCGATGATGATTGGATTGAAGCCGTGCGGCGCAGCCTTCCCGAATTGCCCGACGCCAAGAGGGAGCGCTTTATGGCTCAATACGGACTTCCGGCCTATGACGCAACGGTCCTGACGGCTTCCAAGGATGTGGCCGATTATTTTGAATCGGTTGCGGCAGATTTTCCTCAACCCAAAACCGTCAGCAACTGGATCATGAGTGAACTTCTGCGGGAATTGAAACGGGACGAGCGGGAAATCGACCAATGTCCCGTACCCCCCAAACACCTGGCGGAACTGCTGCACTTGGTGGACAAAAATGTGATCAGCGGAAAGATCGCCAAGACCGTTTTCAAGGAAATGTACGAAACCGGAGCCTCGCCGTCACGAATTGTGGAAGAAAAAGGATTGCGGCAGGTCACCGACGAAGGGGCGCTCATGGCCGTCGTTGAACAGGTGCTCCAAGAAAATCCCAAGGAAGTGGAAGCTTACCGACAGGGCAAGGAAAAGCTCATGGGCTTTTTTGTCGGGCAGGTGATGCAGAAAACACGGGGCAAAGCCAACCCCCAGCTGGTCAACCGCATGCTTAAGGAAAAACTTTCGGGCTGATCGGTTGGAAACCGAGGCAGTCTTCGGTCAACTAAGTTTCAAGGACACTCATTTCCATACATGCACAAAGGAGACTGTTTATGCCCCCTTCGCCGCTTAGGCCGATTTGGTGGGACGGCGACGCTGTCATGATCTTGGATCAAAGGCTTTTGCCCCACAAGCACAAGGTCTTGCGCTGTACCACGGTGGATGAAGTCATTCGAGCGATTAAGACCATGGCCATCCGAGGGGCGCCCGCCGTAGGGATAGCCGGAGCTATGGCCGCGGCCTTGGCTGCTCGAGCTATC
The DNA here is from genome assembly GCA_037481875.1 of Desulfosoma sp. Lineage (NCBI taxonomy): Bacteria > Pseudomonadati > Thermodesulfobacteriota > Syntrophobacteria > Syntrophobacterales > Syntrophobacteraceae > Desulfosoma > Desulfosoma sp. The sequence continues at coordinate 119,574 of JBBFKY010000007.1, forward strand.
ACGGCGGCGGATGTGCGCACCTTTTTCCGGAAGTTTTCTCGTGCATGCCAACGTATTCGAGCGGCTCGACCAACGGGAAACAATCTGAGCTGGGCTGTGGATGCCGTCTTTGCCGTGGTGGTGGAAAATCCTGGAGCGGATGTGCCCACATTGCAAAAGCTTATTCGAGAAAAATCCCAGGCGATTCTTGAGGAAGACATCCGCACCAATGAAGCCATCGGGCAGTGGGGACGGCAAGTGGTTCCTCGCGGCGCCCGCATCCTCACCTACTGCAACGCGGGTGCTTTGGCTACCGGAGACTACGGCACCGCTTTGGGGGTCATTCGTGCAGCGTTCGCCGCCGACCCCTCCATTCACGTTACCTGCTGTGAAACTCGACCGTTTCTTCAAGGAAGCCGCCTGACCGCTTATGAACTCATGGTGGAAAAAATACCGTGCACCCTGATCACGGACAATGCCGCCGGAAGCTTGATGCAGCAAAAAAAGATCGATCTAGTGATCGTAGGGGCGGACCGGATTGCAGCAAACGGTGACACGGCCAACAAGATCGGAACCTACTCGCTGGCCGTGCTGGCCCAGGCAAACGGTGTGCCCTTTTACGTGGCGGCACCGAGATCCACCATCGATCCTCTGTTGCCCAATGGGTCTGGAATCCCCATAGAAGTGCGGGATCCCAAGGAAGTGACCCATTTTTACGGGCGTCAAGTGGCTCCTCGAGGCATGGCGGCTCTGAATCCGGCCTTTGATGTGACACCCCATCGATACATTACGGGAATCATCACGGAAGTGGGCGTCATCAAAAAACCCTTTACACAAGGGATTCGCCGAGCCTTGGAAGCCCCTTTTGCACCCGTCTCGTAACCCCAGCGAGGGGCCTACGCGGGCGGTCCCATGGGTCCGCCCCTACAGGGATTGAAGGTCAGGGCAGATGAAATGGTCTCGCCTCCATGTTCCTGTGCAGATGTGCGTTTTTGGGCAGTCCCTTAGGTCCGCCTCACCAGAGATTGTTTTACGGGGTGGGTCTGCGGACACATACGCCGGTACACCCCGACAAGGGTTTTTCTCAAGGACGAGGACGTGGAGGTCCCGATGGACATGGGTGCATCGACCGCAATATGGGCCCGGATTGGAATCGGAGAATGGCGGCTGGTTAGCCGAAAAGGGTTTTGACGGCTTCTTCCACGGAGCGCACCCCGATACAATGCCCTTCGATGCCACATGAAGCCAACTGTTCCTGATTCCCGCGAGGGCAAACGATGGTGCGAAATCCCAAAGACACAGCTTCAGCCAACCGACGCCCTGCATGCCCTACCCCTCGGACTTCTCCGGCCAGCCCCACTTCTCCCCAGGCCACCAAATCCTCAGGCAAAGCCACTTCCATGGAACTGCTTACCAAGGCCAAAACCACCGCCAGATCCGCCGCCGTTTCGCTCAGCTTGACCCCTCCCGCCACATTGACGAAAACGTCCTGCTGCAGAAAATGAAACCCCAATTTCTTTTCCAGCACGGCCAACAGCAGGGACACGCGATTGGGGTCCACGCCCATAAAGGTGCGCCTTGGCTGCGCCCAGCCGCTGGAAGACACCAAAGCCTGCACCTCCACCAGAATGGGCCGGGTGCCTTCCATGGCACACACGACAACCGATCCTGCAACACCCTTGGGTCGCTCAGCGAGTAGGAATCGAGACGGATTCGGCACCTGTTCCAAACCCGATTCCTTCATTTCAAAAACCCCGATTTCATTGGTGGACCCGAAGCGGTTTTTCACGGCTCGAAGAAGGCGAAAGGTATGGCTGCGGTCTCCTTCCAGGTAGAGCACGGCATCCACCAGATGCTCCAGGACTCGAGGCCCGGCCACAACACCTTCCTTCGTGACATGGCCCACAAGAAAAACACCCATGTTTTTTTCTTTGGCCAGACGCTGTAACCATGCCGCCGATTCCCTCACCTGAGACACAGACCCCGGAGCGCTTTCCAAAAGATCCAACCGCATGGTTTGAATGGAATCTACAGCCAAGACTAAAGGAGGGCGGCTTGACAGAAGGGGTTCCAGAGTGTCCAAGCTTGTTTCGGCAAGAACCCACAGGGAGTCGGTCGGAGCGAGCCCGAGACGTTGCGCCCGCAATTTAATTTGGGCCAGGCTTTCTTCCCCGGAAACGTAAAGCACGGAACCCAGCCGTGCCATGTGTCCTAAAGCCTGTAAGAGCAGCGTGGATTTGCCGATACCCGGATCCCCGGCAAGGAGAATGACCGATCCGGGAACCAGTCCACCGCCCAGCACACGGTCCCATTCTTGCAAACCTGACTTGAGGCGCATTTCTTCCAGGATCGGCACATCGAAAAGGAGTACAGGTTGCGCAGAGGTTGGTTTGCCTCCGATTGTTCGACCGCTTTTGGAAACTTTCACGGCTTCCTGAAACGTGTTCCATGCCTGACAACCGGGACATCTCCCCAGCCATTTGGAAGTTTCGTAACCGCACTCCACGCATTGAAAAACAGTCTTGTCTTTGCTCATGAAAAACTCCCCGGCATCCTTTCCGCCCATGGATGCCTTTTTCCACCAGGTCACGAGCACCATCGGGAGCCTTTGCAGCCCTCTTTACCACAGATTGCTCTGTAATGCGCAGGGACTCTTCAAGGTCTTCAAGGACGTCCGACCGTCTTGGCCTTGAAAACCGAAACTTTTCCAAAAGCATATTGTGAGAGACAATGCATTCCGCCGATACATGAAAACCTTGAGGAGCCTTTGGGGATGCTGTCCGAGTCCTCGCAATAGCAAGGTCTCTTGCCGTTTGAAGGTAGGGGCGAGTCGGCGGCTCGGTCCTACCCTGAAATGCCATGAAGCACCTCGGCATTGCTGGTTCTCGGACAGGCTCCCAGGTATTAAGCACCGGATCGAGAAACTGGGGAAGGCCTGTCTCGGCAGGCAGAAGGGCAAAAGGGCGCAGAAAGGGCGTCTCGTTCGCTTCCATGGAACCCAGATGGCGACCGAAACTCGATGAGCCTCTTTCGCAGGCGTTGACAAAAAAAAACGGGCTGGTTTATAGTCGCACATCAAGTTTTTTTGATGATGGAAGGGAACATTTGGGACAGGGTCCTTCGAACCCAAGCACAATGTCCAGGGAGGCGTGCTCACATGGCTGGAAAGAACATCATTGAAATCACGGACGGCAGTTTTGAACAGGAAGTTTTGCAATCCAGTATTCCGGTTCTGGTGGATTTCTGGGCGCCTTGGTGCGGACCGTGCCGTGCCATCGCTCCGGTGATCGACGAACTGTCGGCCGAATACGCGGGAAAACTCAAAGTGGCCAAATGCAATGTGGATGAAAATCCTAACACGCCGGCCCGGTTCGGCATTCGAGCCATCCCGACCCTGATCCTTTTCAAGAACGGAAACGTGACGGAACAGATTACGGGCGCGGTCGCCAAGTCCCAGATTGCTGCGGCAGTGGACAAGGTGGTCTCCTGATCCCTCACCCTTCCCACAACGCCAATCACCATGGACCCTCTATGGGTCCATGAACTCACGTCTCGAGCGCGTGCCAAATCCACATGATAACCCCTGAACTGTACGACATGGTGATCGTAGGTGGAGGCCCTGCGGGACTCACAGCGGCACTCTATGCATGTCGAGCCCGCTACAAGACCCTTCTGGTGGAACGCATCGGCTTGGGCGGCCAGTTGCTCACCTACGAAAAAGTGGACAATTACCCTGGATTTCCCGAAGGGATCACTACCTTTGAATTGATCGAACTCTTCAAAGCGCAGGCTTTGCGATTCGGCATGGAACATCGCAGTGCTGAAGTGACATCTTTGGAAGTGACCGGCCCGGTCAAGGTGCTGCACACCACCGAAGGCCCTATTGAAGCAAAATCGGTGATCATCGCCACGGGATGCGCTCCCAAGAAGCTCCAGGTCAAGGGAGAAGTGGAATTTACGGGTCGAGGTGTTTCTTACTGTGCGATCTGTGACGGCCCGTTTTACCGCAATGAACAGGTGGCCGTGGTCGGCGGCGGGGACACGGCTGTGGAAGAAGCCGTGTACCTGACTAAATTCGCGTCCCATGTGCACATCATTCATCGTCGGAGCGAGCTTCGAGCCATCAAAGTCCTTCAGGAAGAAGCCCTGTCCAACCCCAAGATTACGGTCCATTGGAACCGTATCGTTTCGGAAATTCACGGCGGCCCTCAAGGTGTGACCGGCCTTGAACTGCAAGACACCACCACCTGCGAAAGTTCTCGATTGGACGTCTCCGGTGTCTTCGTCTTTGTTGGGCTTCTTCCCAATAGCCAGTGGGTGCCCGAAATTGTCCGGCGAGATGATTCGGGGTTTCTCATCACCAACGAAGAGATGGCCACGTCGGTTCCAGGCATTTTCGCAGCCGGCGATGTGCGATCGAAAAGCCTTCGCCAGATCGTTACCGCCGTAGGCGACGGCGCAACAGCGGCTTTTTGCGCCGGACGCTATATCGAGAATCGTAAAGCGTGAAATCGTAAGGTGTGAATCGTAAGTCGTTCATGGTGAAGCGTCAATGGTGACTGAAAGGGAAAGGTGCCATGACCTGACGACTTCACGATTCCAGGGAGCGTCTCACCATGACTATTCTGTTTCAACGGTGGAACCTTGGCGGTGTGCTACGGTGCCTCGCAGTCTCGAGCCTCTGCATGGCGCTTTTGACCGGATGCGGGACAAATCTTCTCAGTTACTACTTCGACGATCTGTTTGACTCAGGAGACACCGCCGAACGCACGCCGGAACAATTGGCCTGGGACGGAATGGAAGCCATGCGGGCCAAAAAATACGGTAAGGCTCTGGAGTCTTTCCAAAAACTTAAGGAACGATACCCATACAGCAAGTATGCCATTTTGGCGGAACTTAAAGTGGGAGACGCCCATTATTACAAGAAAGACTACGAAGAAGCCGCTCTCGCCTACGAAGAATTTGTGCGGCTGCATCCGAGAAACGAGGCCGTCCCTTATGTGTTGTATCAGTTGGGCATGAGTCAGTACCTCATCTCACCGTCCATGGACCGGGATCAGGATCAGACACGCAAGGCCATGGAAACCTTTCAGAGGCTCATGGAACTTTATCCCAACACGGAATATGCCGCCAAAGCCCAGGCTCAGCTCTTTGAATGCGAAAAGCGTATCGCCGCCCATGAATATCGTATTGCGCGCATGTACTACAACATGGGCAAATACCGAGCGGCTCAGCAACGTCTGACACGCCTGCTGGAAGATTATCCCAAAGCAGTAGAGAAGCTGGGCTACGGAAAGGACATTGAAAAGATTCTTGCCGAGAGCGGAAAAAAGTTGGAACGCCAAGGGGACGGCAAGAGTGTCTGGACTCGCCTGGGATTTTAATGGTGAAAAGGAAAAAGGAATGATCGAGAACAACAACTCCACGGTTTCCACCGCCACGACGTCCAAGAAGGACGCTTCCGTCGCCCATCGTGAAATGAACCTGGTGGAACTCAAGCGGCGCAATATCAAGGAACTAGTCTCCCTGGCGCGAGCGCTTCAGATCGAAGGCGCCACTTCCATGCGCAAACAGGATCTCATCTTCGCCATTCTGCAGGCTCAAGCAGAAATGAGCGGTCTTATCTACGGCGAAGGTGTTCTGGAAATCCTTCCCGACGGATTCGGGTTTCTTCGGACTCAGGACTATAATTACCTGCCCGGTCCGGACGACATCTACGTCAGCCCGTCCCAGATTCGCCGGTTCAATCTGCGCACCGGAGACACCATCTCGGGCCAAATCCGGCCTCCTAAGGACAATGAACGCTACTTCGCGCTGCTCAAGGTGGAAGCGGTCAACTTCGAAGAACCCGAAGTGGCCAAAGACAAGATCCTCTTTGACAACCTGACCCCCATTTATCCCGACCGACGGATCAAGCTGGAAACCACTTCGGACAACTATTCCACCCGCGTCATGGATCTCCTCACGCCCGTGGGATTCGGGCAGCGTGGCCTCATCGTGGCCCCTCCCCGCACCGGTAAGACCATGCTTTTGCAAAGCATCGCCAACGCCATCGCCAAAAATCATCGTGACGCCTACCTTATCGTGCTTCTCATCGATGAACGTCCGGAAGAAGTCACAGACATGGAACGTAACGTGCGGGCGGAAGTGGTGAGTTCCACCTTTGACGAACCCGCGCAGCGCCATGTGCAGGTGGCCGAAATGGTCATCGAAAAAGCGAAGCGGCTCGTGGAACATCGCCGCGACGTGGTCATTCTGCTGGACAGCATCACACGGTTGGCTCGAGCCTACAACACGGTGGTGCCGCCTAGCGGCAAGATTCTTTCCGGAGGTTTGGATTCCAACGCCCTGCATCGTCCCAAGCGCTTTTTCGGCGCCGCACGAAACATCGAACAAGGCGGCAGCCTCACCATTATCGCCACGGCCCTTATCGATACGGGAAGCCGCATGGACGAAGTGATCTTTGAAGAATTCAAGGGCACGGGCAACATGGAAATCCATCTGGATCGTAAGCTGGCCGATCGGCGTATCTTCCCGGCCATCGACATCAACCGATCCGGCACCCGTAAGGAAGAACTGCTGCTTCCTCCGGAAGATCTCAACCGTATCTGGATCTTGCGCAAGCTCCTCTCTCCCCTTAACCCTGTGGACGCCATGGAATTTCTTCTGGACAAAATGCAAGGCACCAAGGACAATGAAGACTTCCTTGCATCCATGAACCGATAAGGAAAGGGCTTGCATCCGGCGTTCCTGTGGTTATAATGTGGGGCTTTCAAAGATTGAACCCACACGGAGGCGATCATGAAAAAGGACATTCATCCGCAATACTTTCAAACGGTGATTCGCTGCGCCTGCGGCAACGAGATTCAGACGGGTTCCACAAAAAAAGATATTCGTGTGGAAATCTGTTCCAAGTGCCATCCGTTTTTTACGGGTAAACAGAAACTGGTGGACACGGGTGGGCGTATCGAACGGTTTATGAAAAAGTATGAGCATTACCAAAAGAATCAGGAAAAAGCCCAGGAAAACCGTTAGAACCCACGACCCGGAACCTCCCCTTCACGCAGCGAAAGCCCGTGAGGGGTTGCGAAGAGTGTCCGGGTTTTTTTGCGTCTTTTGCCGATGACCGGAACTTTCCATGTTTGATCGACTGGCCGGACTGGAAGAACGTTACATAGAACTGGAAAAGCTTTTGAGCGACCCTGAGGTGATCAACCAACCCAGGGAATACCAAAAGATCGCCAAGGAACATGCGGATCTTTCCCCCTTGGTGGAAGCGCTTCGGCGCTATCGAAAAGCTCAGGAAGAAATAGAATCCAATCAGGATCTTCTTCGCCAGGAAAACGATCCTGAAATGCGTGAACTCATTCGTGAAGACCTGAACCGACTTCGAAAGGAACTGGAAGACACGGAGCAGGCTCTTAAGCGCATGCTGGTCCCCAAGGATCCCAACGACGAAAAGAACGTGATCCTGGAAATTCGAGCGGGAACCGGGGGGGAAGAAGCCGCTTTGTTTGCGGCGGATCTTTTTCGCATGTATTCACGTTATGCAGAAAATCGAGGCTGGAAGGTGGAGTTGCTGGATGCGCATTCCACAGGAATCGGGGGATTCAAGGAAGTCATTGCAGCCATTAACGGATCTGGAGCCTTCAGCCGGTTGAAATTTGAACGGGGAGTGCACCGAGTCCAGCGCGTACCGGAAACGGAAAGTCAAGGTCGAATCCACACGTCGGCCGTCACGGTGGCGGTGCTTCCGGAAGCCGAAGAAGTGGATGTGGAAATCGATCCCAACGATCTGCGTGTGGATGTGTTTCGGTCTTCGGGGCCGGGCGGTCAGAGTGTGAACACCACGGATTCGGCCGTGCGCATCACGCATCTTCCCACGGGTCTGGTGGTGGTGTGCCAGGATGAAAAATCTCAGCACAAAAACAAGGCCAAGGCCATGAAGGTGCTTCGAGCGCGCCTGCTGGACAGGATGCGTTCGGAACAGGAAGCCAAAATCGCCCAGGAACGCAAAAGCCAAGTGGGAACCGGAGATCGCAGCGAGCGGATTCGCACCTACAATTTTCCTCAGAATCGTGTCACCGACCACCGCATTAACCTCACGCTCTATAAACTGGAAGAGGTCATGATGGGTGCTCTGGACGACATCATCGACCCTCTGATCGCCGCGGCCCAAGCGGAAGCGCTTCAAGAAGGAAATCCCTGAGGCGCCCCCCAGGTCCACGCCATGGCCGATGAGATCTGGACCATTCTCAAGGTGCTTCAATGGACCACGGACTATTTCCGCCGTAAAGGTTTGGAACAGCCCCGTTCCGATGCGGAAGTGCTTCTGGCTCACGCCCTGAATCTTCGCCGTGTGGATCTTTATCTGCGTTATGACCAACCCCTTCGTCCTGAAGAACTGGCCCGTTACCGGGCTCTGATTCAACGCCGTGCCGCTCGAGAACCCACGCAGTACATCACAGGGCGCCAAGAATTCTGGTCCCTTACCTTGGAAGTTTCCCCGGCGGTTCTGATCCCTCGCCCGGAAACGGAACTTCTTGTGGAACTGGCCCTGGAAGCCTTTCCCGACACTCCGCTTCGCGCTCTGGATATCGGTACGGGATCGGGAGCCATCGCTATCGCTTTGGCTACGGAACGACCTCAGTGGCATGTTCTGGCCGGTGACGTTTCCCACGAAGCGCTGCAGTTGGCACGGCGAAACGCACAGCGCCACGGGGTTGATGGGCGTATTCATTTCTTTCGGGGCGATCTCACGGCACCACTTCGGCCGTCCCCGCCGGCCTTTCACGTCATCTGTGCCAACCCTCCCTACATCGGGGATGCGGAGTGGTCCGAGCTGGCTCCGGAAATCACTGGTTTTGAACCACGTCAGGCTCTTTTGGGAGGTGGTCCCGACGGCACGCTTCTTCCAGCACGTCTTCTTCGCGAAGCCATCCCGCTCCTTTGTCCCAAAGGAGTTCTGCTCATGGAAATCGCTCCCTCCCAGGCCCAAAAACTCCAGCATTTAGCGCATTCCTTGGGATCGAACACCCAGGTTTCCATCCACAAGGACTACGGAGGCAAACTGAGAGTCCTCAGAATCGTGAAGTCGCAAAATCGTCAATCGTGAACTCGTGAGTTGTAAGTCGTGAACTCGTGCATGGCGCATGGGGGTGGTCGTAAGGCATAGCTCCATCCGATCCACGATTTCCACCCTCCATGTCACGATTGACGACTTCACGTTCCAAAAAGGGGTTGTTATGGACAAACTGGTCATTGAAGGTGGTGTGCCGCTTGAAGGGGAAATTTCCATCAGCGGGGCTAAAAACGCGGCCTTGCCGCTCATGGCCGCATCTCTTTTGGCTCCGGGCCGCCATGTCTTTACCAATGTGCCTCGACTTCGAGACATTCGCACCATGGAACGTCTTCTGCAACACATGGGGGCTCAGACCGACCATCAGGAAACATTGATCCTTGACACGTCAAACATCACGCGCCCGGAAGCCCCCTACGAACTGGTGAAGACCATGCGGGCTTCGGTGCTGGTGTTGGGGCCTCTGGCCGCCCGTTACGGGCGGGCTCGAGTGTCCTTGCCCGGGGGCTGTGCCATTGGAGCTCGACCTATCGACCTGCATCTGCGAGGTCTGCAGGCCATGGGGGCTCAAGTGGAACTGGAAGGCGGCTATGTTCATGTACGGTGTGATCGACTTCGAGGCACCGACTTCACCTTTGACCAGGTAACAGTCACCGGCACGGAAAACCTCATGATGGCCGCCTGCCTCGCCGACGGTGAAACCGTTTTGGAAAATGCGGCTCGAGAACCGGAAGTGGTGGATCTGGCGGATTACCTGACGGCCATGGGAGCTCGCATCAGTGGGGTGGGCACAGCCGTCGTGCGCATTCAAGGAGTGGAATCCTTGCAGGCAGGTTCCCATAAAGTCATTCCGGATCGCATTGAAACAGGCACCTACTTGGTGGCTGCAGGCATTACGGGAGGTCGTTTGCGCGTGAAACACTGCCGCCCGGATCATGTGGATGCTGTGGTTCGTAAGCTTCGAGATGCCGGAATGACTATCACCGCCGATGGGGAATCCCTCCTGGCCGAAGCCCCTAAAGGCCCCATTCAAAGCGTCAACGCCACCACATGGCCGTATCCCGGTTTTCCCACGGACATGCAAGCCCAATTTATGGCCCTGATGACTTTGGGCCATGCGGTGAGTGTTATCAAGGAACAGATCTTTGAGAATCGGTTTATGCACGTGAGTGAACTAAGAAGATTGGGAGCTGATATCGTGCTGGACGGCCGAAGTGCCGTAGTGCGGGGCGTCCGCTTTTTGTCCGGAGCTCCGGTGATGGCCACCGATCTTCGAGCTTCGGCATCCCTGGTTCTGGCGGGATTAGCTGCACGAGGCCGAACCGATGTGAGCCGCATCTACCATCTGGAACGAGGCTATGAAAATCTTGACGGCAAGCTGCAGGCCGTTGGAGCCCGCATCTGGAGGGAAAAAGAGTAGGGACGGACCGATGTGTCCGCCCCTCACCAAGCCGCAAAGGCTCTTATTTTAGCCAACCCTTTTCCCAGGGAACGAAAGCGTCTCGCCCGCTTTATCGGCGGGTCGCCGCCCCGCCCCACTTCTTCACCCCCACGTGAAACGACGGCGCGAAGCGCCGCATCGTGAAGTCGTCCAATCATGGCATCGATGCCTTCCACTCACGGTCTACACTTGACGATTTCATCATTTACTGTTCACGATCTATAATGCATCGTTCTCGGTCCATCATTCCCGTTCTCACAACTTAACGATTCACGATCTCACGACTTCACGATCCACGACTGACGATTTACGACTTCACAATGAGGGCGCCCATGTCTTCACTCAAGATCTTGGGATCTCGGCCTCTGGTTCCGCTGGCTGTTTCCTTGGCCGTCGGGATCGCCTGCGCCCGCATGCAAAACCTCCATGCTTTGAAGGCGCCTCTTGCCGCATCGGCTCTCTTGACGGCTCTTGGACTGGTGCTCGCTTTAGGCGCCAAGAGCACCACACGGTTTCATCGTCCCTTGGCCGCCGTGTGCCTATGCCTGGCGGCGGCAAGTCTTGGATCTTTCCTGTGGGTTCGAGCCGAAAAAAAAGCCGTTCCACCCCCGTCCTTGTCGGCGTTTCTGGATGGAACAGAACGGCGCTATCGCGTCCTCTTGCAACCTTTTCCTGAAGTTTATCCAGAAAAGACCGTGTTCCCCGTAATTCTTTTAGGCGTATCGGAAGAGACAGCTTCAACCCGCTCGCCAGCCACATTCTCTGATCATGACAGTCAGCGCTCAGCCTCGGAGCGCCTGGATTCGTACCGACCTCTTTTCCCGGGCACGCCTTCTATCGGGGTTCAAGTGTCCACACGCACATTGGTAAGTTCCTGGAAGGCAGGCGATGTGGTGGATATGCCTCTTGTGCTTCGCCCTTTGACCAATTTCGAAAACCCCGGCCGATACGACTACGTGGCGGAACAGGCACGTCGCGGCATTTTCGCCCGGGCTTCCACAAAAAGTGACATTCTCTGGGTGCGTGCCTTAGACAGCGAAGCCGCTTCCAGCGTGGCAACCGCCCTTTGGGGTCGGGTGGATGCACTGCGAAACCATCTTCGTAGCCTTCTGGCAAGGAACCTTTCCGGGCCTGAAGGGGCCGTGGCTCAGGCCCTTTTTCTCGGCTACCGTGGTGCTGTGCCTCGCTCTCTTCAGGATCCCTTTCAAAAAGCGGGCGTCTTGCATCTATTGGCTATTTCAGGCTTGCATGTAGGGCTGGCGGCCTGGGCCGCCTTTCGTCTGATGCAATTTTGTCTAAGGCTCGTTTGGCCCCGAGTGCTTCTGAGCATCCCCGATGTGCCTCTCGCCTGGTGGGCCGGGTGCGTCTCTGCCGCTGGTTATGCTCTTCTGGCCGGCTTTGCCGTGCCCACACAAAGAGCCCTTATCATGCTGGCGACTGCGGCCGTGGCTTTGGCGCTGTATCGCAGGCCGGATCCTTTGTCGCTTCTAAGTCTCGCCGCTGTGCTGATTCTTTGGGCCGATCCCAACCATCTCTTTCGCCCTTCTTTTCAACTGTCTTTTGCCGCCGTTGCAGGCTTGGGGCTTCTGTATCCTTCCTGGCATGATCGAGCTCAAAAGATTCCGGCCTTGCTGCCAAAAAAAGTGAAACCCGTGGTACGCCTTTTTCTGGACGCCTTTTTGGTATCTTTAGCAGCCACTCTCGCCGTGGCACCGCTTACGGCTTACCATTTTTACGGTATCTCTTTAGCCGGGCTTGCCGCCAACACCATCATCGTTCCTTTTTTGGCTCTGGCCGTGCTGCCTCCGGGCTTGGCCGCCCTCGGCATTGCGGCGCTTCTACCGTCGTCGGCGTCCCTAGCCTTCGTGCCCATCGGCTGGGCTCTGAAGGCTCTCCTCTGGCTCATCGACACCTTTGCCGCCCTACCTTACGCCTTTGCCCGCGTGGGTCCCATCCCTCTTTCCGCTGTGATCACCGGCTATGCCGTGCTGATCCTTTGGGCTTTTTCCATCCCTTTTTTAAAAAAACTTTTCGGTGCCACGGCCCTGGCTGCAGCCTGGATTTTGTTTGCCTTTGTTGGTCCTTGGGCTTTGAAGGCACCTCAAGCACACCCGTTTCAAGTCACGGTCTTGGACGTGGGGCAAGGTTCGGCCACCCTGGTTCGATGCCCGCCCAACGCCGCCATGCTGGTGGATGGAGGCGGCTTTTATGACGATTCCTTTGACCTGGGCCGCTTTGTGGTGGCACCGGCTCTGTGGTCTCTAGGGATTCGAAAGCTGGATGTGGTCGTATTGAGCCACGATCACCCAGATCATCGAAACGGGCTGCGCTATGTTCTGGAAAATTTTCCCGTGGGTCGATATGTGGAAACGGGTCTCAGTGCTCAGGGACTTACGGGATCCATCCTCACCGCTTCAGCCGCCCGACGCCGCATCCCCGTCACGCACACCCTCATGCAGGACGATAGGGACCTTGACGGCATCATGGATCTGGGAAGCTTGGGATCCTGCCGATTAAGGGCTCTGCATCCATCCAGATCGTTCGTTCAGAAAGTCTGGAATGCCAAAGACCTAAACGAAGTGTCCCTGGTGCTGGCCGTCATCTGTGACGAAGCGGCCGTACTTCTTCCCGGAGACATTGGATCCAGAGCGGAACAATTACTGGTGGATCGCTGGAACTTCGCACCATACCAGTGGCTTTTGGTCGCTCCTCATCACGGCAGCGCCACATCCACCACGGAAGGGCTTCTAAACGCGCTGGCACCGCAAGCTGTGTTCATTTCCTGTGGGTTTTTGAATCCCTTCGGCTTTCCTTCGTCGTCGGTGATGCAGCGGCTACAGGAAAAAGGGCTTCCAGTGCTACGAACAGACCTGCACGGCGCCCTGCACGCCATCTGGAATGGATCCCGCTGGATCCTCACTTCGACCCTTGCCCGAAGGCCCTTGCTGCACCAACCCCACCGCTCCCCCTGATTTCAGCATCTGCACGATCTGGTGCGAGAACTCGTCGTACCAAGGTCTGTAAGGCCCTTTGAAGGTAGGGGCAAGGCAGCGCCTCGCCCCTACAAAGCTGGAACCGTGCTGTTTTCCGGGAGTGCGGGTCTGCAGCCCGCCATATGTGCAGCCGGAACGCCCGAGATTCCAGGGATAACTTCGTTCTCAGAGACGCTCGTAGGCCATGTTAAAACCAGAACCCAATCCCACCCCACCGACGCATCGAGGCAGACCACCAAGGCGGACACGTCGGTCCGTCCCTAATTTGGTGCCATTCCTGGGGGGATACGTCGATAGGCTCCTACAAATGGCGTCTTTCCGGGGTGGACACATCGGTCCGGCCCGACAAACAGGGCCCTGACGGGCCGATATTTGGTTCGATCCCGCCCAATCAGCCTTCGAGGAATACAAACCTTTTCGCCATAACCACCTGTAGGGGCGCACCGACGTGTCCGCCCCATCCAACCCACCCCGACGGCATGGCAAACTCCATGGTCATCTCGACAACCCCAGCTTTGGCGTCATCCCGCCATGTCGTTCCAATCACCCCATTTGCGAGCGGCCCTCCGGAGCGGATACATCAGTCCGTCCAAGCAAAGACGCCGCTGGTGGGCAAACGCTACGGTCCGCCGCTACATGAGCCCGTTCCCGGTCGCTCCATCGGTCCGCCCCTAGGAAGGTGGCGTTCCTTTGAGGGCACCTGGGTCAACCCTGGCAATAAGGTGCCTAAAACCCCTACCCATAGATCACCTTTTTGCACACTCATGTGCAACCCTCTTCCTCAATCCTGATCCTTCCGCTTTTCTTTTCTTCTAAAAGCCGTGCGCCCCAGCCTTTTTCCCACTCGACCCCTTGTTCCATACCAAAACAAAAAAACAATCATCTCGACGTGTTATAGACCAACCTCCCCTTCACATCCGTCCATCTACTCCCTCTCCTTTAGCTTGGCCGTATGCAATTTTTTGCATACTCCTGGATGCTTTTCCGTTGACACGCATCGGCCGGTGCCTGTAAAGTCCCGTTTAAATCATGGCTGCACCGGTCCAATGTGGACCGATCGGCGATCGAATTCGTGGTCAACCACGGCGCAACCCCTTTCATGGAGGGGACCATCCGCTCATGGCGAAAATCTTGGTGATTGAAGACGACGACGGGTTGAGGGAACTGCTCGGCGCGTTCCTGCAGGAAGTGGGGCATGACGTGGTGCTCGCTTCCGACGGCCTGGAAGGTATGGAATGCATGGACCGGGAACCCTTTGACCTGATCATCGTCGACGTGATGCTTCCTTATGTGAGCGGGATCGGCCTGGTCAAGCTGAGTAAAGAACGTTCTCCGGAAGTGCCTGTGGTATGCATCACCGGCTACGGAAATTCCCCGGAAAAACTGGCTCAACAGGAGCATGCCGATCGGGTGCTTTCCAAACCTTTTGACTTGAAAGATTTGGCTGCAGCCGTGGAAACCCTGCTGGAACGTGGCTGAAAATCAGCCCCGCATGTGTGATCTGTTCCGGCAAAATGGGGGCAAGAAGCTGACTCTCACCCGTCAAAGAGAGGACACATTCGGGCCGTGACGGAACCGCAGATCATCGGAATCAGCCCGTCCATCGAAAAAATACGGCAGCTGGTACGTCGGGTGGCGGACGTCAACCTGACGGTGCTCATCACCGGGGAAAGCGGCGTCGGTAAAGAACTGGTCGCCCGCGCGCTGCATTATCATTCGCGCAGGCGCGAACAGCCTTTTCTCAAAGTCAACTGTGCGGCTTTGCCCGGCGAACTGATGGAATCGGAACTTTTCGGCTACGAAAAGGGGGCTTTTACGGGGGCGGATCGCCTCAAGAAAGGCAAGTTTGAGGCGGCGGGGGAAGGAACGATTTTTTTGGATGAAATCGGGGAAATCCCTTTACCCATGCAGTCGAAACTCCTGCAGGTGCTTCAGGACATGAAATTTCCCCGTATCGGGGGAAACCAGGAAATCCACACCAGAGCCAGGGTCATCACGGCGACGAACATCAATCTGGAAACGGAGGTTCAGCGGGGCCGTTTTCGAGAAGATCTTTATTTTCGTATCAACACCATCAGCATTCCGGTGCCGCCTTTAAGAGAACGCAAGGAAGACCTGGAACCACTGATCCACTTCTTTACGAAGGTTTTCAAAAAGGAACACGGCCTTGAACCCTACCCCGTTTCCGACCGTCTCATGAAACTTTTTCGAGCCTATCACTGGCCGGGAAACGTCAGGGAGCTGGAAAACTATCTCAAAAGGCTTTACGTGCTGCGCAATGAGGCTGAAATCGAAAACGAGATTCAGCGATCCTTGGAAGAGCCTATCCCTGGAGACACCAAGGGTAACGGCCCGCGTCCTCCGGAAGACGCCATCGTCCTTAAGGCCACCCAAGAGATTCGGGCCATCATCGAAAGAGGCCAAAGTTTTCCTTCCTTGAAGGAAATTCGGGATCGAGCCGTCGAACGGGTGGAAAGGGCCATTTTGGAATACGTCCTTCGAGAAGTGAACTGGAACCGACGCGAAGCCGCCAAAATCCTCAAAATCAGCTACCGAACCCTCCTTTACAAACTCAAGGAAATGGACCTTCGCCCCTAAGAAAGAAACTCTCTCTTCGGCCATCGCGGTCTTTCATCCATCCGATGTGCCGAAGGGTCGGTAAAGAGGGTCCCCGACAAGGATCATGCGCCACGACACGTTGGGAAGCGAAAGAAAAACGGCTTCCGCCAGGCTGTAGCGCCCATCCGTCAGAAAGTGAAAGAAAAGGTGTGGAACGGGAAAAGCCTGCACATAGGGTTCTTCCACAGGTCCCACGACCGCGGCCACCCCTTCTTCCAGCATGCGCTTACACCACACCTGGCTGGATCCGGCTCGAAGCGTCGAGCATTCACTGCTGGCTATGTGGTAACCCACGGCGCCCCGTACCCAGGAAAAAGCCGGCACATAACGCCCCAGGCTGTACCAGCCGCAATAGAGCGCCGCTTGCGGGGCTTGCCCCGGCTGAAAAAGTTCTTGACGATCATCCACCACGACGCGAAGTCGCCCACGCTTATGGACGACTTCCGCCGCCAAATGAATGGACGCGTCGTAAAACCCATAGCCTCCGTCCAGCTTTTGCATTTTTTCAGCTTGCGGTCTTGGCCAACGGGCATCGAAATAAGCCGTTCCTGAAAGGCCCCTTTCTTCGGCAGCCATGGCATCATCTACCAGCCGTTTCACAATGTCGGCACTGGGCCCATCCAAACGGGCAACCATAAAAACCGTCTTGGGAAAACCGATCTTTGAACGGTCTCGAAAACCCACAAACATGGGGTTGGGAATCCAGCCTTCCAGGGGATACTCGGGTTCCAAAACGAGGGTTAATTCCGAATCCACCGCGGCGCTTTGGTTTTCCTTGGAAAGCTTCCTGATCGATTCCTGTCGCGACTCCATTTCTTTTCGAATGCGAGCAGCCTCAGGGGAATCCTTATCCACGTGGGCCAAGGTCTCTTTGAGACTCTTCAGTTCCTTTTCAAGGCTTGCCTTGCGGGTCTTCTCCTCGTCGCTAAATCCCGGGGGTGCCACACGAAGGGGAATTCCACGGACGGTCAGGAGACAGCGCACACTTCCACCCCGTTGCCGATGCTCCTGCACCGCGCGCCGAACAGGTGCGGCGATGCGTCGATCATAATCATCTCGGGAACAGGTTTCCTGATCCGTTACCCAAAGCAAAACCAGGTTTTCCTCGGGAATCCCCCGTCTGTTCATGTAATAGCGAGCAAGCCCCACGCTTTCCGACGCATTGCGATTAGCGATCACCAGGACCTCGCGCGATTCCAGCGCCCAAAGCGCCTGCGTACACATTGTTATCCAAACGCTTAACGCAATAAGGACTTTCATTTCACCACCCGCATGGATTCAACCGTGAAAAGGCTCGAATGTGAGCTGACATTTTACGATCGCCCCGCTCGTTAAAAGCGCGATCCAAAAACGACACGGGGACATCCGCTTTTTGACTCAAGACTTTTGATTGCGAATCCGATAAAAAAGATGAACAGTAGGGATCGTATCGTTAGGCGGCTTTATGCCCATTTGACAAAGAACCACGGCTTAGCCTTTTTCGAAGCAAACTGATGCGACAAGGAGATATTATGAGGCCTTTTAGATATATACTTATTAGCATAACGATATGTTCTGTTATGATATTCATGCCACAGTACCACGGACATGCAGCCACTCTGACGCTAAGCTGGGACCCAAGTCCCAGCCAGGATGTTGCAGGATATATAGTTTATGTGGGATACGAACCGCACCAATACGCATATCGTGTGGACGTCGGCAAAACGACAACAGTAACGTTATCCAATCTCCCTGACGGTTCCACACTCTACTTTGCTGCTACTGCCTATAATACCCATGGAGAAGAAAGTACCTATTCCGAACAAATTATCTACCGTACACTGGGTGATTCACTTGTCACTTCGAGGGAGAAACAGAGACTGCACTATTTCTCAAGTATTGGTGGAAGTGAACAGCAAAACGCAAAGGATGGATCTGCGACGACCTCCGTCGACTTCATACAGGACAGCAAGCACGTTAATGAAGCCGCTTACGGTGGTGCCAGCAGTCATACATCCAATTTTTCTGACAATTGGATTGTCTTCGACCTTCTGTCGAAAACCGGGCTTCCTATCACGTCATCATCTCTTGAAATCGGTATTGTGACCGTCAATGATGCCGGCGTGGACGTTTTCTTGAATGGGGACTTTCAAGACCCTGTAATGGTAGCTTTCCCCATTAGCCGAAACGACAGTGACCCATTTTCGGTGCGTATTGAAATGCTACAAGACAATAAGGCTAGGCTCCGGCTCGTTGAATGGGATTCCAAGGATGGATGGCATGATGATGAGGATGTGGCTTATATCGCCGTGGAAGCAGGACACCACCACTTTCAAGAAGGGTTACATTTAGAAGCAGCAAAGATTGGTATCAAAACGCCTCCACCCCTTGTTGCTGTAAGCTTTTCAGAGAGTTTTGAGAACATTCCCGTAGTCTTTGCACAGGTTTGTGATCAGGGAGTCCCTACCGGCTCATCTTTTATTCAAGTCTTCAGCGTCAGCAATGATGGGTTTATGCTCCTTTTCGAGGATTCTTTGAAAGGTCATGGACAACAACCCGAAGGGACCGCCGTTGCCGTCTGCTATTTGGCGATCGAGCCTGTGAGCACAAACATCGGTGGAGTCCCTTTCGAGGTCGATCATTCGTCAATGTCCTCATATTCGACGACTCAAGACATACCTTTTTATTCTGAAGGAATGCAACGCCCCTTGATCTTTTTTATTATGCCTCAACAGTTTATCAGTCGCCCTCATCCTATGATTATGGCAGAATATTCTAGTTTTGGTCATGGGCACATCACTCTTTACGCAGAAGGACAAGAAGACGCGCAAGAGCCTCTACCAGAATTCCCTGTGGGAATAGGTTATTTTGCCGTTGGAGCCTGGTAAAATTTTCATCCTTATTCAATAACCTCACGGGTTATCTCAAAGACGGAGGCCTCCCACGGTTTGAATTGGATATCAAAGCAAGAGTCCAGACCTAAGTCCCGATTTGAACGGAGATCAAGGAGGTGCACCTTGTTCGCAAACTTCATTCTAACCGTAACGGGATTGCCGGTCACGCCTTCTGCCTGATCATACACTTTGAACCTTGGCTTATCAGGTTCAGCGGTGGGATTTTTGACGAGCGCTAAATAGATACGACTTCCTTTCTTCCAAAAAAGACTTTCGATCATATGGACCGATGAGCCGTTTTCGTATACCGAAACACGAGGTTCCAATCCGGCCTCTTGCAAAATTCCCCGTACAAGTGCGCGCCACGTGCGCCCAAAGGTTCCAAAACGTCTTTCAGGAGCCCAGTACTCCACTGGAGTAAGATTCAAGTAAAAGGCCTTGCCTTGCCCATACGGAGATGAAACAAACACCGAAGCTTTTCGTAGGGGATCGACAGGGTCGTGCACCACGATCGCCTTCTGCTCTTTTAGATGATGTATTCCCCTCTCGTAGACCACTATTCCCTCGTAACGCAAAGCTCCAGCGTAATTACCGAGCCTTTTTAAAAAGGGTTCTTTGTATCTTTCCCCATCGATTTCTGTCACCCCCTTGCCGTTTAAAACCCCCAAATTCCAATCACGGGTGATACCAAAAAGATCGTCTAAAAGTCCTCTGAAGCGCCCTTTCCCATGCTCGTCCAGCACTCCGCAAAGAGCATCAGCGATCAAAACCCCTCCTCTCTCGACGAACTGCCGCAACTCCTTCGCTTCTTTTTCCGACAAACTCATGACACGAGGAAGCACGATCACTTTGAAGCGTTCGGATAAGTTGATCCGGCCGTCTAACACGTCCATGTAGCTGACGAAATCATATTGGTAACCTAGGTCCTCAAGAGTTTTGCACCAAACTTTTCTGAGAACGCCCAAAGTTTGGTTTTCATTGTCTATGGAACCTTTACGAAGGGGCCAAGATTTCCCATGGGTTTCGGCATCCATAGCCCAACCGACCTGGACACTTGGATGTGAATAATAGATACCGATGGGGTCGGGTTCAAACCTGGAGTTGGGCGAGACGAAAGGTTCGCTAACGGGCCCCTGAATTTCCATGAAAAGATCTTTTAGCTGGCGGACATAGGGGGCTATCTGACTGTCTTCAACATGAAACCATCCCTTCGGCCATGCCACAACCGCCTGATTTCCATGCACAAGCGTTCGCCATAAAAACCAAGAGTCCAATTTGAGATTTCCCGTGCTAAAAAAGGTATGCATTCTCAGCTTTCGAGGTTCGTTCCACCATGATCGAAGCAACTCGTCGGCACCGTGGATGTCGTAAGCCTCCATCCACTGTACCGCCCGGCTCAGCAACGCATAGTCGTACCCGCCCCAAGGGCTCGGAGCCTGCCCGCCAACAAAACCAGTGGGTGTTTTGGGATCAAGAACATTTGCGTAGCCAACTAAGTCCCGCAAAACGCAAGCGAACTGAACATCCATGAATTGCCGGAAATCCATCCATGCGGACAAATTCCATGCCCAAATGGGCGTCTGGGCCACTTGTGCGCGCACCTGTTCGAAGCTCCGTGGAAGAACATCGTCAAATTTCGCATAGTTGGTCCCCCATTGATTGTTTAGCGCTTCGATGTTCGGGTACTTGGTCTTGAGCCACTCTCGAAACCATGCGAGCGAAAGAGGATGAAGATCGACATCGCAAGGGCTTGAGAAGCTACCCAGAGAAATCTCGTCGTCCAAGGCATAGGCAAGGACAAATCCATGTCGCGTAACCTCGATGTTCTCTCTCATCACTTCCCGCATCGCCTGGATTGTTTTCGGGTCCGCAAGGCTGTGCGGGCGCACGCTGAGTTCTTTTTTCCCGATGACCTCCGCACGATTTTTCCCAGTGAGGTAGAGGAAACCTTTTCCGGCAACGTGACCGACGTAGTAAGGAAATTGCCGTTCCAATGAGAGCTGGACTTTTCTTTCCTCTTTGGCACCGCGGTCTATTTGAAAGCCGCCCAATCCTAGCTCTTGATAAAGAGGGAAGTCATCCAGTACGTCTGTTTGGAACGGCCAGACCAGAATCTTAAATCTTCTCCAGTCGGGGTGCTGAACAATGTGTGGTACCGGGGACGATAATTCAAAGCATGACGGGTCTGCTGCGAATCCGACCTCAGTCTTTGTATAAAGTACCCCCAGCATGCTCCAGAGGGCTATAGCGACCAACATCTGTCCCCTTTTGACAGGTTTCTCTGTCTTTTCTTCACATCGTGAAGAAAAAATGTTCACGGCTCCTTGCAACAAGATCATGCTGTGGAAAACGAATACTCAGGGTCGTTACGCTGTTGAACACGTTTCACACGCAAAAACTTATGCGAAAAAGACTTGATCATTTCAAAAATTTCGCCGACAGTGATTGCGAAAAGCATTCGTTTCCAATAGACAACAAGCACTTGATTCGCAGGTGTAATGCCTGCAGGCAATACGGTCTTTCCCTGGAGGGCTGGAATTCCGACACCGACTAACCGCTACCCCGATTTCCAAGCCCTCGCCATAATTTCTTGTTTTGACCTCCATAGGAGGAGAGTGAGGATGCACCAATTTAGCCCTCAAAAGAAACAAAAAAACCGGCCTCATTCCCCATCCTCCATCCCGCCGACCTTGACGGCGATTCTATGCCTTTTTATTGTGGGGATTCTTCCAGATTTGGTTTTCTGTCAGTGCCGCTACACAATCACTAAGTACCACCAAGGATCAGAAGCTCACAAGATGAGTATCATTTGGTTCCCAAGTGGATTTGCTCCTTCGCATCGAAGTCTATTCCTTCAGAAAGCCGTTCAGCAGACAAACGATATGTTCGGTCTCGGCGGAGTCACCGAAGGCAATAACTGGTTCCAAGATCACAGGAATTACTTTGACGTTTTCATTCTTACAGATGACAATGGTAGATGTGATGTGCCTGTTTGGGATAAGGACAGACAAGTAAAAACAAAAGACGAAATCGTTATACTAATCAACAACGTTATAAGCCAGCTGGGACTTCAAAAATGCGATTTTATCCCGGTCAAAAAAACATGGGCTGCTGCTCTCGCATGTCTGGTCTTTCCTTATTGCATCATCGACCGCGACCCCATAACCGGTGGGAACACGACCCACTCAGTCGGTGAGAGAAGTGCTGCCTGGTTCTACATTGGAAGGACGGCCAATCGCTACGAAGGGCCTCATGAATTCGTTCATCAAGGTTGGTTCCATCAAGACGTGCTTTGTGATACCTACACTAAGGGGCCCCCATGCATTGGTTCTAGTCGTTGTCTTAACCTGGACGGTATTAAAAGCCATCGCAAATGGAGGGACACTAAAGGGTGGAATGTTCCCCAGTCTTTACTGGCCCATTGGCCTCCTGAACCTGTAGAAGGAGGCAGATACTGTTCTAGAGGTGTGTGGAGATCTTCGGCGGCAGATATTACTGATGGCGGTAAGACCGTTCATTTCGACGCGCTCGGCTATGAAGCAATGAACAGGGCCTGGAGAAAACGCTACACGGCCGCTGGTTTCTTTTTCGGATCACAGGCCCTAGAATATACGAACCCGTCCATTGTATGTAACATAATCAAGGACCAGGTCATCTCAGGAAATTATAATATAGAATGTCAAGCTTTAGATTCCTCTGGTATTCAAATGGTTGAGTTCTTTATCGCTCCAGAGGGAACAAACCTACAAATTTTAGAAATCGATTTTGCTCCGCCCTTTACCTGGCTCCTAGAGGCTGATCACTTTCAGGAAGGCTTCTACTACCTGAGAGCTATCGCCTGGGACCGGGCATGGAACTGGTCTCAGTACAACGTAAGATTTTACCTTAAACCCACCCGGTCACACGGAATCCAACCGAAAGCTACTCCAGAAAAACAAAAGGAAACCTCCAATTCGCGTCCGGAACACCCAAAAAATCTCAGGGTGCTTGAAAATCTTCGCAGTGATTGATGTTAAAAGGCCGTTAGCTTACTTTCTTACCTCATGTACCAGGTGTTTTCTCAGCACCGCAATCCTCACCCGGTATTCAGTCCAACGACTCTCAGATAAACCTCTTCATAGGAATGCACCATCTTATAAACGCCAAAAGACTCAACTGCTCTCCGCCTGCCGGCTTCCCCGTGAGCCCTTCTCAACTGGGGCTCGCGCCAGTACCGCACAAGGATCCTCGCAAGACCGTCCACATCTCTTGGAAGAAAAAGAGTTCCGTTCACACCGTCTTGAACCAACTCTGGATTCCCCCCGACGTTCGTGGCAACTACAGCAAGGCCCGTAGCCATAGCCTCGAGAATCGTGTTGGAAATACCCTCGTTCAATGAAGGAAGGACGAACACATCTAAGCACCGGAGTAGTTCCGGCACATCCAGTCTATTTCCAAGAAAGACTACTCCATCCGGGGCCGCTTTCTCTAGTCGAATTCTCTCACTCCCTTCACCCACAACCAACAAGATCGAGCCAGGAATCTCATATCGAATCTTCAAAAAAGCATTTAAAAGGGTTGCATGATTTTTGATAGGGTCCAACCGCCCGACAGTTCCTATTATATATTGATCTATAGGTAAGTTGAGCCGTCGACGCTGATCTTTCACATTCTCTGATGGCTTATACTTTTGGGTATCTACTCCATTATAAATCTGATTGATAGGCCTATGAACCTTTACCTTATTTTGAAGCCACTCCTTGATTTGCCTTGAAACGCAGGTGTATTCGCGTACCCAACGAGAAAACAGTCGGCGAAGAAACACCCGCCTGGTTTTCACACCGTAGGGATCTTCATAGCTCCATCCGTGTTCGCCGTGAACGACTGTGCGAATGCCCGCAAGTCTCGCGGCGACAACACCATCGAGCCCGCCCCAATTGCGGGTGTGAACCACATCCGGCTGCAAGCTTTTCAGGCAACGTGCGAGATTGAGGATAAATCCGAGTGAATTTCCTGGCGGCTTGTGCAGGGATAGGACGGGGATTCCCTGCGGAAGTAGAAGTTCACTTTCACCTGAATCTTGTAGGCAAACAATTCGGTGCTTAAACAAGCGTCTCCCCTGTGCAATAAGCGTAGCGATTCCCTTTTCCATACCTCCCGTTCCAAAGGAATGCACAATGTGGACGACAGAAACCGTTCTGGTGTTTTGGAAACTCATGGTTGGTCTCGCAGGATTCCCGATCAAGTTTCCAGAGGCGGCAACTCAAAACCTTCAACTAGGGAAGAGGTCCGACAGAACACTACATTTGTCTCGTAAATCGGAAAAATTCCGTTTAACGATTTCCATTTTAAGTACGATCAATATACTCCCTCATCCATAATTCAAGTGTCATCAATCCCCACAACAATCGATCGTGATTGATATTATTGCCGGCATGTTGGCTCAACAGATTGCTTACATCATATTTATTCCATATCCCCCTTTGCAAACTTCGCGAGTCAAGGAGACGCTCGTGAGCGTCTTTTCTCAGATCATGAGTTAACCCCAATGCTGTCGGCTGACTGAATCCCTTTGTGTTCCTCCTGTTTTGAACCAGCTTTGGAATCTGTCTCTGGAAAGACCTTCGATCTATAATTATTTTTCCCATCTTTTGTCATAGAAACCTACCAACTTATATTAAGCCGGAATTCAAAAGGCGAGTTCTGCGAGGCGAAAATCAGCGAACGGTATTCCGTCAGCCATGCTCATTTTCTCCTTTTTGAGCAAGAAATCTTCTGATAAATTTTTACGGAGGTATATCATCGTGGTCCACAATCTTCACTTTCTCCTTTTTGAACAAGATATGTTCTTATAGATAGCTGCTGCGTTGCCCTCATCATCAATGTGG
This sequence comes from Desulfosoma sp., assembly GCA_037481875.1. Lineage (NCBI taxonomy): Bacteria > Pseudomonadati > Thermodesulfobacteriota > Syntrophobacteria > Syntrophobacterales > Syntrophobacteraceae > Desulfosoma > Desulfosoma sp. The sequence continues at coordinate 144,425 of JBBFKY010000007.1, forward strand.
AGCGCCGAGTTCATTCTGTTCGAATTTTTAGATTTTGTGGTGGGGCTGGACTCCGGGATTCATCAAGACTCTTGAGGCTCACCTGTACTGTGTTGGACATTCCCGAAACAGCGCCATCGGATCCCAAAGACTTTACAGCAAACCAATACTGTCGGGCCGTGCCGGGATAAGGCAAAATGTAAGTGTACATGTGCCCGGCACTTCCTGCACGTGGCAAGGCATCATATCGGTTAATCGCCGGTTCAGCGCTCCAAAAGTTCATAAATATTCCTATATCGTCTGGAATAGTAATACTTTCTTTAATAGGTTTATCAGAATATTTAATATAATAACGATGAGCATTTGGGGGATTCGTCCATTGAAGACGTACCCTTCCATCTTTATCCACGGTCGCTTTCAAGTCGTTGATCACCGATGGTCCCCTTTCCAAAGGGGCTTTCTCTCGCAGAAAGTCGTAAACCCCCAGAATGGGGCTTGGGCTATCCCCAGTGTTCGCGTGCAACCGTCCACCCTTGAGTAGAACTGTGCGGTCAATGGCTTTCAATGTATCGAGAAAAAGCGGATCACGGTAGTGAATATAAGAGAGAGAGAGAAGACTGCTGATCCGCCAATCCCTCCAATCGCGACATTCAGTTTTCTCCTGCCCCTCGTATATAGAACAGTCGCAAGTCGCCGTCGGGGATCTCGCCGCTTTGGCTCTCTCTTCCTGGAGCTTTTGGAGATTGATTGGCGACTCGTAGAGCACAGCATAGCAAGAATTAATGAAGGGCTCTCGAAGGGCATAACGCGTTATGCCGTAGATCATATCCACGCAGCGAAGATCTCCAGTGAGCTTGTAGCTTTCCTCCAAACCTTCGGCCAGATAGGCCAGCATGAAAACCTTCTCAAAACCCTCAGGATACTTCTCAGAAACGTTTGGAATATAATAACCTCTATCCTTATTAATGGTGTTCCAGATAAAGTTTATATAATCTCGAATACTGTTGAGAATGAATGGCCGTTCGAGAAGTCGATAAGAATCGGCAAGGACGGATTGGGGCAAAGCGTCGACCCTGGTTTCTGGAACTTTTCCTTCCGAGCGCCGCTGCACCCAGGCCTGAACCCAAGAGGCTAGTTTATCAACAGCGTCATAAGCCAAAAGGTCCCCAAACAGCCGGTACCCATCGTGAAGCTCACGGCAGGTCAAGTGTTCCATATTCCAAGGCATTAGTCCATGATGCGCACTTTTTTCCGTATAGGATCCGGGCTCTCGTAAAGGACAGCAGTAGCAGTTTCGCCTAAGAAGATAGGCATCCTCCGGAAACTTGTAATGATCTACCCATGCAGGAGTAAGCCCGGCGGATCCACGCATGAAAAGCCATATCTTTTTAGCCTCGTAAGGATCTCCAGTTTTTATAAAATTATCCATAGGAAAGTGATGATATCGTCGACGGATGGGATCCAGCCAGTATGTCCCCCATTTATGCCAACCATATTCCTGTCTTCCCAGGGCTTGGGGGTCCGGCTGATCTCTTAATTCCGTTTTTTCACTCAGATACCCCACGGCCCCTGTCTGCCTATACCAATCCAAACCGCAATGGATAGTTAAAGGAAAGTTAAAGACAAGCGCATCAGCTTCCTTGATGGGACGGTAAAAGAAGGCCAAATCATGAGCTTTCCTTTGCATGTCGTCCAACCAATGGACGCCGCCGTGGGCCTTCCAGTACTGAGGCCACAAGCGCACACGAATCCGGTCTGCCTCAACTTCCACAGCCTTTGGAAACTGCTGCCAAAAATCGCGAGTAACCACTCCATGGTCACCCAACCGTACCCATCCAATCGCCTGCTCTCCTCTAGCAAGCTCCCGCTTTCCGGACTGCACAATATAGCCCTTGAAGGCTGGGTAGCCTAAATCTGATATAGGCGAATACGATGGCACATAAGCTCCTGTTTTATCCCCCCACTCACCCTGTTTGTCCCACCGATCCGTCCCGCTTGAGTCCTGGTAAAGATAGACGCTTTTTCCTTTTTCGATGACGCCATGATACCTTTTCCCCCTGTCTCCACCAATCTCGAACTCTTTGCCACTTCGGCGCCAGAGCACAGAAAAATCTTTAAAAAACAAAGGTCCGGAAGGAGTTCTCGGTGTGTTCTTAAGGACAACGGTCACATCAATTCGATCGCCGCCGGCATAGGCATAGAGCCAGGCAATGTAACCGATTTGTCCTGGCTTCGAATCGGTTTCAAACTTGACACAGCAACGCACAGGACCGTCTTCGATGATAGAGCGAACCCCTTCGGTTCTGTGCAATACGGTACCATCCGGCAAAACCATTTCGAAATCGATTTCGTCCCAGAGCTTATAAACGTCTTCCAAGGATGCTGCTCTGGCCGGCGAGGGATTGACACCCCTTCCTAGACGGTACGTCACGTTTTCATTAGGTGGAACGTCGGCCAGGAATGTAACCAATAGCCATTTGACAGAACCATCCTGACCGTGGTCGACCCATCGTTCTAAAATTTTAAACTGAGATGGAACAGGGTTTCCAGAAGGGTCGTAAACTACGATTCCAACAGGTTGGTCGAGCACTCCTTGGGGGAATGGAATACCAAACGAAACAGGGGAACCCGTCCGTTGAACCCCCGAGACATCACGAATATTCAGTGGAATGTCTAGAGCCGTGGAATGCCCGGAAGTCGTAACGCAGGGAAAAATCACCCACATGAAAAGTAAAGCTATTCTTAGTGTGGTAACTCGCATTTATTACCCTTTTTATTATAGTTCTACGCCGACATTCGACAATCCGGAAGATTATATTCGTGAGGATTTTCGGGTTAAAACGTCTACAAACACGCGGTCCACATCTTTGGCTACTTCCATCCAGGACCGATGAACTACATGATTGCGAATCTTGACGTGGTCCCATTCGGTACGTAGAGCATCCCGAAGGGCCTGAGCGATGGCGTCCGTCGTGCGCTCAACAAGCATGCCAACAGCCGGGTTCGTGAGAATCTCCGGGGCTCCATACACATTGGTAGCGACAACCGGACACCCACAGGCCAAGGCCTCCATGATCACATTCGCCCAGCCCTCTCGCTCACTCGCCAAGCAAAATACATCTGCTGCACTATACCAGTAGGCAAGCTCCTGGTTTGGCCTTTCTCCTACGAGCTCCACTTGCTTTGAAATGCCTAGATCTTCCGCCAAATCAGTCAGCGGCCCGCGCATTGGGCCTTCTCCAACTAAGTAGAGTCGCAACCGGCTCGGCCTATTCCCCCATTGAGCGACAGCTTTCATCAGTAAATGAAATCCTTTACGCGGAATGAGGCTACCAACCGAGAGAATCATCATAGCATCGCCTGGGACGCCCAGTCGGCTGCGGGCGACTTCTTTCGGGACGGGTGAAAACCACAAGGGATCAACCCCGTTTGGAATTACGTTGATTTTTTCAGAAGGAATACCTAAGGCCACCATCTCCCTTTTCAGGGCCTCACACACCGAGATGACGGCGTCCGCATTCCTTAGGGCATAGCGAATCTGAGGACGAACAAGGGGAAAACGAGCAAACTGGTTGATGTCAGAACCTCTTGCCGAAAGCACAACCGGTTTCCGAAAGTATTTTGCCAATAGAACGGCCGCAAGACCATCCGGATAGATGTAGTGTCCGTCAATAAGATCGAAAGGAAAAACCTTTTGGATGTTCCGAGCCAAGGGCAACGTTGCGGCAAAAAGTAAATAAGCATGGAAGAGCATGCTCAACTTGGGAATAAGAGGGTACTTGGGATGATGAACTGAAACGCCCTCCATGTGCTCGACCCGCGGGATTCGAGAATATGTGTGCCAAGGCTCCAGACGAAACCAGGAGGGGCAATAGGGTACTGGAGCGATGACACATATTTCCCGTCCAGGAAGTCGAGCAAAATGGCACATCCTCTGCTTAACAAAAATAGCCGCATTGGGACGTTCCGAATTCGGAAAAAGTGTCGTGTAGACAAGGACACGCATAGGGTCAAGTGTCTCGCTATTAGAGATGCCGGCGAGCCCAAAGCTCGAACATGAATAAAGCCCACAGTGGCTGCGAGTGGTTTGCCAGCCCGTCACGATGGGCATTCCATAAGCGTCTCAATACCTTTTGGTTGAGAAGGTTACGAGAGCGGGCGTCCCCATCGCAAAGCGTCTCCTGCACCCGATGACGAAGCTCCGCTCGTAGCCATTCGCGCACGGGCATGGAGAACCCCATTTTTGGTCTGAAGATCACCGAAGGGGGAAGATGGTGGGCTGCGACCTTCTTTAAGATGTACTTCCCCGCTCGATTTCTCAGCTTGAAACGGGGAGGAATATGGGCCGCCAGTTCTACAAGCTTATGGTCGAGCAATGGAGCTCTCACTTCTAGAGAGTTGGCCATGCTCGCGCGATCCACTTTAGTGAGAATATCTTCTGGAAGATAGGTTTTAAAATCAATATATTGAGCCCGCGAAACGGCATCAAGTCCACGGCATCGCTCCAGTAAGGAGCGAAAAATGTCATAAGTATCGTAGTCCTTCAATTCTCGATGCACATCCCCGCTGATAAGTTTCTTTTTCATTTCGGGCGTCATGAAGGATACAGAACGAAAGTACCCTTCCACCGGATCTCGTGCCACATTCCCCAAAAAGGTTTTCGCCCTCAAAGGTTGGGGAAGCCAATCGGCTTTTGGATAAATCTCTGCCAGACCTCGTAAACAATAACGACGTATGGGATCAGGAATCACTAAACGCACCAAATCTTCCAGATACTCGAACAAATAGCGTCGATATCCCGCGAAATTCTCGTCCCCTCCGTCTCCTGATAGACATACAGTGACAGTCTTTCGTGCCATCTGACACACATAAAAAGTCGGCACAGCCGAGGCGTCTGCAAAAGGCTCATCGAAATGCCAGGCCAACTTTTCAGTCACGTGGGAAATGTTCGGGGAAACAACGTATTCATGGTGCTGGGTGTGATAGAGCTGAGCCACCTCTCTCGCGTATTCCAATTCGTCGTAGCTTCGAACAGAAAAACCGATGCTGTTTGTAATAACCGATGACCTCGAACATTTCGTCATCAATGCCACAATCAGGCTCGAATCGATTCCTCCACTCAAAAAAGCCCCCAAAGGAACTTCGCTGACAAGACGTAATCGCACCGATTCCAATAAATTTTCATAGAGAAGCTTTGACCACTCCTTTTCTGACAGATTCTCTTCTGGAGAAAATTCCAGGTCCCAATACTCTCGAACCACTACGCCCTTAAGGGAACACATGAGATAATGGGCGGCGGGAAGTTTATTGACCGCTTGGAAAATAGTCTTAGGGGCAGGCACGTAGCCAAGAGAAAGGTAGTCAGAAAATGCATGTAGGTCGATGTCTTTTTGGAAATGAGGCAAAACCATCAGAGCCTTGATTTCCGAGGCGAATGCAAAGGTGGACCCCATCACGGCATAGTATAAAGGCTTTTTACCGAGTCGATCTCGAGCGAGAAAAAGTGTGCGCTCTCGAGCATCCCATATGGCAAACGCAAACATGCCGCGGAGTTTTTCAAGGCAGGCTTCTCCCCACTCTTCAAAAGCATGAAGAATGACCTCTGTATCCGTAAGCGTTTTGAAAACATGACCTCTCGCGGCAAGATGGGGGCGCAGCTCTTTAAAGTTGTAAACCTCCCCGTTGAAAACGATCACTTTGCTGCCATCTTCATTGGCAATCGGTTGTCGGCCGGTGTGTAAGTCGATGATGCTCAACCGCCGATGGGCAAGACCTAGAGGACCCTCCAGATAATACCCTTCTTCGTCCGGTCCACGATGCACGAGCGTCTCGTTCATCGCCACAAGAAGCTCACGCTTGATCGGTGCGCCATCGATGTCAAAAAGCCCGCAAATTCCACACATACAAATACCTTTCACCGGCGGAACCGCATGTCACTTTGGTTTGAGCCATGCACGCCTGTCACTCATCTACGAATTGACGGTGCCACAGTTCAAGGGTGAGCAAAGAGATCATCGTTGCTTCCGAACCGCTGGCATAGTCCGTTTGTCCCGCCAGGAAAGCCTCAACCATCTTATGGACAAAACCAGGATTGAAATACCCCCGTTGCAGAGTTCGCCGATCGAGTAATACGTCCCTTACATAGGAAGAAAGGCGATGCATTAACCATTCCCCGATGGGCATGGCAAAACCTTGCTTAGGCTTGATCAATGTCCTTTCGGGAAGCAAAGATCCGAATGCACGGCGCATAATCACTTTTCTTTCATTGCCATTGATTTTCAGTTCCTCTGGAAGAGCGGCGACGAACTCAACAAGGTCGCGATCATGGAAGGGGCTGACAGCATTGAGGCCATTAGCCGTGCACATTCGATCCACCTTGACCATGAGATCAAACGGTGCATACGAAAACATGTCAAAGTATAGAATCTTGTTCAGAAGGCTTTCCTCACGGACTTCGGCAAACAGAGTCCTCGCGTGTTCCAACGGGTCGAATCTTTTTTCCATCTCCAGCATGTCTTTGCTATACAAGGCCCTCTTGAGAAGAGGAGGCACCGGCATTGAGAGCAGCACTCTCTGTTCTTCCAGCGGGAAGCATTCCCGATATAGACGCCGTTTAATGCGATCAGCAAAACGACGTCCCTCTGTCTTTAAGGGAAGCTTCCTCGCCAGTGACTGAGCCACTTTGCCACGAAACAAACGTTTGTAGGCTCCCTCCTGGGCGGCACGGCGAAGCGCGAAAACCTGATGCCCTGAACCTCCAATCAACTGGTCCGGAAAATCCCCGGTTAACACAGTCGAAACGTGCTGCCGGGCCAACTGTGCAGCAAAAAAAGATGGAACGGCGGATGTGTCTGCAAAAGGGGATTCATGATGCAAGACAATCCTTTCAAGAAGCGCAGGAAAATCCTTGTTGAAGTCCACCTGCACGGTATGCATTGACAACTGAAGGTGCTCTGCCACAAGGCGAGCATCTTCAGTTTCGTCGTAGGCTTTCTCTTTAAATCCTGCCGTAAAGACCGGGAACGACGACCCAACACAATCCTTCATGATCGCCGTCAAAACGCTGGTGTCCAAACCACCACTTAAGAAGGCACCCGCGTGCGGATGTTTTTTCAGTCGTCTCATCACGGCACGCCGGGTCAGATCGCTGAAAAGTTTCACCGTCTCTTGATTGTTAACCATCCGCTGGTGAGGTTGAGCATACGTAAACCTCCAGTAGCGTCGCTCCTCTACCCGCTGGTCTTTGACGATAAGAACCCGCCCTGGAAGGAGTTGTCGAATCTCTAAAAAACAAGTCTCAGGCGCTGGGAGGTATCCATAGGAGAGAAATAAGTCCACTCCCTGCAGACTGACATCCCTTGCGCACACTTTGGTTTCTAATATAGATCGAATATTCGTCGAAAAGAGAAATACTCTTTTTTTCGCACAATAATACAACGGCCTGGTCCCAAGACGATCTTTGAAAATAAAAAGAGTTTGACTTTGGTGATCAAAAATGACCAGAATGAAAGATCCATCCAATCTGTGGATAAAGTTTACACCCTCTTTTTCGTACAGATCGGAAATATGACACAGATCATCATTCTGGCTGGATGCGGAGGTGTCAACTCCAGAGATTGAATAAACATGGCCAAAGAGGATATACGTCGCCTTATGGGTCTGCAATGTGGTGCAGGCCAAATCCTTGAATCGTTGCACGCACCCCATGTGCAGCCCCGCCTGAAAAGACAAGCATTTGTGATTTTCAAGGCCCCTTTCATCGCCCCCCAACATCTTTCGAAAGATATCCGCCGAGGCCTCTGGCTGCCCATAGACCCAAGCACCGGTCATCATAGACATTTCCAGTATCCCTTCTTAGCCTAAAGCCAAGTCGGCAAGGGTTGTGTCCGGCCGGATGTGGGGGAAAGGATTTGCGTCGTAAAGGCAATCCAGCTTAAAAAGCCTAAGAATTTCCACACCACGACCGACTTCCTCTTGTGAAAGGCTTCTCGTCCAGCTGCGCACCAGGTCTTCGCCCGTGTAGACGGCGCTATGCTTCTTGCTCATTTTGGAAGGTCTTCGAAGGCGCGATTCTATCAAGCCATGACTCGGTTTCCCCAACCACTTCAAAAGCTTAACCGCCTCCTTCAGGACATTCATACAGAACCACTCATAGAAGCACACATAAACATCCGGATGACCGGCAAACTGTTTCAAAGGAACGTAGTGTTCCACGCACCATGAAAAAACGTACCTTTCAAAATCGCTTCTCGTCCCAAGCATCGGTTCCACATAGGGTTTCAAGTAATCCTCGACCAGTTTCTGATGTCTGCAATACTTCTTAACGCCCGGCCTCCAACCAATTTTCTGCAACGACACAGCCACCGCGAACGGATGTCGAAGCAGCAAAATGACTTTCAATGCTGGAAACCTTTCCTTGAGCCATCCTAACGCCAGGTGTATGCGAATGTCTTTAATCAGTATGTTTTCATAACATATTTTCCTATTGAATCGGTCAATCCACGGGTTTCTTATGCGACCCGTCATAATTCGATCGATCATTACTAGATTCGTCCACGGCACATTGTCTCCAGGCCTTAAATAAGTTTCTGACGATAATTTTTTTAAAGAGGGCACATACCTCGAATAGAAGGGCTCGAACATGTACCTATAATCGTTCCAATAATTAATTATCTCTGAAAGCCACGTCGTCCCGCCCCTAGGAAATCCAGCTAGCAATACCGTCTCTTTGAGACCACTTTGACATCTAAAATGAATCATGCCTCGCAAGACGCCGAAAAGGTCTTGATATTTCATGGGCCATCCTTACCGTCCGATACTGTCACGGCCTTCTTCTTTTCCGTAAAGTTTCCATGCGTTTTCAAAGCATATTGGCAAAGCCAGAAGAATCCATAACATTTCAGTGTAAAGATTGCTATGGGTCATCATATATCCTAATAAGTAGATAATAAATGTTGCTTCCAAAGGAATAGCCCAAAAGAGAATATCCTCCCCTTTTGTGTCCCATTTTTTAACGAGTCGAATGATTCGTTGCGTTTGGAACACTGCCTTGGTGATGATAACGAGAAACAGACCGATTCCCAAAACACCCAGTTCACTATAGCACAGAACGTAGCTATTATGAGCGTCTCTTCCTGCATGTTGCGGATCGTAGATCCCGATCATATGCTGAAAATTTTTCACTCCAACCCCTAGCGGGTGATCTTTGAAGATGAGAACAGAGGCCCTCCAGAATGCGAGACGACCGACTCGTCCCGCATCTTCCTGGGATTGAATGGTTTGCATCCTTTCCCAAAATTGCTTGTGGGCCAAACTGAAGAAAAGCACGGTTCCCAATAAAACGGCGACAATGATCCGAATTCTGGACCAACCAACCGTTCTGTACACTACCGCCGGCACCGCCAACACCATTCCCAGAAAAATACTCCTCGACTGTGTAAGAATGAGACCATTCAGCAGTATAGCCAGACCTATCGCGGCAAGCCCTTTCGCCCACCACGGCATTTTCAGGAACCGAAATCCCAGGTGGCAGATACAGAGCGCAAGAAAGGCCGCAAATCCGTTGGCCTCGTTGAAATCAACACCTCCGAAATTGTCCAACCTGCCGTCAAACATCGCTCCATAAAAGCGGCTTTGCCAGGCCAGTAAGATACCGCAGGCAATAAGGGTTGCCAGAACGATTCGATAGTTTCTCAGCGTGTTCACAACCCGAAGGAGAAAGAAAACAAAAATAAATACCTTAGTCATCTTTTCCAAATATTGACGCGCCTCATCGTGGACTCCAACGCCGAAAACGAATGAAACGAACCAACAGAGAGCTAAAAAGAGGTACAATTCAAACTCTCTTAAGGAAATTTTCCATTGAAGCTTATGAGGATGCGAAAACGTCGCGGCAGCCACAACAACGGCGGCGATCAGAGAGGGCCGAGGTAGAAACTGGCCGATACGAAGCGCCCACCAGACATCAGGGTTATAAAGTGTGTAAACAATGAGATACCCCGCAATACTCCAAATGGGATCTTTCACCAGACCCATCACCAAAAGGCTAAAAATAACAGCCATAATGAATAAGGGGGTTAGTCCAATCTCCATATGCGATCACGCTATCGATTCACACATAGAGGACAGCCGTACACAAAACTTGTCCACACACGTGAGTCCGCCGACGCATATTAATCAGTAAAAATGCTCTATTCTCTCAATCATATGATCACCTGCCGTCCAGCCCTTCACAATCCTGAATTTCTCAGAACATGCCGTTCCCTGTTCTGACAGATAGAGCTATTTTGTACGAAGGCTCTCTTCCACATGCTAGCTCCTTCAACCCCAAGGGGGCGGCCCCTTCATAGCTTGACTTGTGGAAAGCGCACATATTCATTGCGAACGTATCGAAAGTACAAATACAATATATGGTTCTTGAGAATCTCGCTCGTCCCGTACTTTTTTCTCCTCAACGGACCCCGATAGATTGCATTGAGATCATCTTTGTTCAAATGGAGATCCAGAAATGCCCCCAACCTCGCCAGAAAGCCGTCAGGATCCAACATGAGGTCCTCAAAGGTGCAAAAAAAACATTTAAAGCCACACTCTTTCAAAAACGCCTCGGTACTTTTCCTATAATTTTCATTGATCGCTATAATTTCTTTTAAAGAAACAATAACACGACGTTTGATCATGCTGACAAATTCCTGGAGCGGATCCCGGGTTGTAAAAAGAAATTTGCAGTCACTGAAATCGGCTAGCTGAGACCAGAAATGAATCGTGTAACACAATCGAGGGTCCTTCCACAGCCAAGGACGATGGGCATTGCAAGTTTCCACAAACTGACGGTACGGTTCAACGGCAATCTTTGACGACAGTTCTCGGATGCGCGTAATCGAAGGAGGAGGTAAATCCATGCAATCCTTTAGGGGAAACCCGGCTGACCTTAAAATTTCCATGTTTAATTCGACCAACCGTTCATTTTCATATGTTTCGAAATGAAGTTTCCGTGTTGCATTGCCGACCCAGAAGCCCTTTCTGGCAATAAGACCCGCAAGTACCGAGCTTCCTCCGCCTCCTGAGGTGAAAATCATCACGTTAGATCGCATGCTCTGCCCTCGTTTTTAAAGGCCCTTGACTCCACGCGTCAGCCCAAAGATCCATTTCAGGCGTTCAACTTTCTCTTGTATTTTGACGCCCTAAGACCTTCGCCCACAAAAATCCCCTGAAAATTCCTTGAACATCTTTCATGAATTCCCGGTCGAAAATCAGAAAAAAAAGGACATAAACACAACCACCAAACAAGACGAGGAAACTTGAGCCGGATAAGCTATTTCGAAGGATTGGAACAACATTTTGGAAGGTGAGAACAGCCAATGCCATGCCGAGAGATCCAACAATCGAGATTGAAGCAGTCTTGAAAAATTCCAGTAGACTTGATTGGATCAGGTTCAAAGATCCCCGCAGGAAGAAGACAAATACCAGTGGGTAAATTGTAACCCACACAGCCGCAACCCCCACAAGACCGAATCTCACGGCGACCAAAAATCCTCCTGTCAGCGCCACTGCGGCCACCAAGGAGAAGGCTAGATTCCTGTTCGGTTTTCCCACGGCATTGTTAAGTGATACTAGGTTCCCAACAAGTGCTTCCGGGATGGAAGCAAAACACATGATTTGGAAAATGGGAACAACCGCCAACCATCTCTCCCCGAGAATCATTCGAAAAGCCTCGTGTGCCATGACGGCAGCTCCAAGAAAAATAGGCAAAGCTAAAAATAAAATATAGCGGCTGATTTTTAGAAAGTAATCTTTCAAGCGCAACAAGTCGTTTTGTAGCTCCGCATACACCGGAAAAGAAACCTGGTTCAGTAAAACGATACCTCGATCAATAGGGATCCTCGAAAACTCGAGAGCCACCCTGTAGTATCCAAGCAATTCGGCACCCAGGAATTTGCCAATAATGATGTTGTCACACTTCGTTGCCGCATACCGGAAGAATCGAAAACCCGTAACCGAAAGTGAAAAGGTGAGAATGGACCGCAGTGCCGACAGCCTAAACATAAGCTTGGGGCGCCATGGAAAGTACCCATAAAGAAAAACACAGAAAAAGAAATTAAAAAAAACGAATCGCAAAGCCAGAGCCAAAACACCTAAACCTTTAAGTGCAAGCACAAGAGTAATGATTGTGCTAGGAATCGCCGCCCACATGGTTGCTTTCGCCCTTTTTGAGAAGTCCAACTTTTTTGTCAGCAACCAAAAGGGAACGCCTGAAACTCCTTGAAAAACCAATCCTAACATCATGATTCTCACCAAAAACGTCAGCTGCTCACTCTGATAAAAGGCTGCAACCGCTTTCGCCAAAAACCACGAGATCGCATACCAGAATGTGATTCCTCCTAACATGAACCAAAAACACGAATGGGTTTCTTCCTCCGTAAGATCCGCTTTTTGAAGAATCGCAAAGCCAATATTGAAGTCATAAAAAATTTCAATAATGCTTACATAGGACATTCCCATAGCCACCAAGCCGAAATCCTGCGGAGAGAGAATCCGTACAAGAAGGAGGGAAACCGCCCATGTGATGATCAGGCTCACCAACCTGCTTGAGCCAAACCACATGATACTATTAATAGCTCTATGTTTTAAGGACTCCATCCAACTTCCTGATTGGGCTCATTCCATATAGATCCCCACATGGATCAGCGCGGCCGTATTTCGTGCGACGGGTCTTGGTATGAACCACCCCCAAACCTAATTATCTTTCCCGTCGGGTCCTTTTGCCGAAGCTCCCCTTTATGATAAAAAGTGAACCCAACCTCTTTCATTGCCTCAAAACCATTTTTAATAACGACAATGTTCCTATGGCCTCTTTCCATGAGTTTGATCGCGGCATTCACACTGAAGCCTTCAATCTCCCCTCACTCACAATAAAGTCCCAGCAGCTTGTCTTTTGGCAGGGAGACATGTCCTTTGTCAATTCGATCAGCACTTACATATAAAGCTCCAGGAATGGAAGCGTGCTTTTTACTCGCTCCTGGATGAACGTCGATAAGAATGATTTTCCCTTGCTGGAAAAGAGCATAAGCCTGCTGCGCCGTGATATGGGGAACTCGGCGTTTCTTGTTCTCGTTGGTTTCCCGCGCCAAAGCAGGTGAGCAAACCGCAAATATAAGAACCAGAATGACAAGCAAGCGCATCCTACTGTTCATTGTTTCATCCCTCCGGTTTGTTAAAAAACTCGATTAAATCGGCCAAATAAATCTTTTTGCGACGGCTCTGGTCGTGAAGGGACATTTTCTTTTGGATCAAATCCACACAAATCTGTTTATTCCACAATTTAATAAAAGCTAGGTTCCCTATCACCTTACCTCCCAGTCGTTTGTGGGCCTCAGTCGAGCGCCGATTGACCACCGCGATTCGGCTGAAGACCCACTGGACGTTTCGATCCGCCAGCCGGCGTAGCACCTGTTCCCAAAGAATAGCAAAGACCATTGTAAGCCGATGCTTGGGTAAAACCACGACGTCGAAATCCCACACGGAATTCGAAGGGAGGTGAATGTCACAGAACACAACATCCTCAATATAGAGATCGTAGGCCAGCCAGAGCTTTGCAACGGGCAGTCCGTCCCTTTTCAAAATAAAAGTCATGGTCTTTTGAGAGAAACGATATTGAATGGTCGTAAAGGGCGTCTCGAACACCAAGAGATCCGGCGCCGGTTCATGAAGGATTTCCAGCTGGAATCCATGTCTTAAGGCCTGAGGTATCTTAAGTCGTTCGACGGCCGAGACCGGCAGAACAAACAAGTGAAAATATTCCACGCCGCACTGAGAAGATATATATTTCAGAAGTCGGTCTAACCCATACAGGACGTATGGGATAAAACCATAATCATGGATACTTTGTTTAATTGTCTTTAAGAGGGACATCCCTTTATAGCATCATGGAATGAGGTCTCAATTTTCTATGACAACTTCGGCCGGCAGCGGGTGACTTAGAAATTGAAGGGGACTAGCTGTATAGCCGTAGGCACCGGAACAAAGTATGCCGATAAGGTCACCTTCATACAACGGCGGGAGGCTTATATTGGAACCTAGAACATCCAACGGTGTGCAAAGCGGACCGACAACGTCGACCTTTTCCCGTTGTTGTAGATCTGCAGCTTTGGGTGTCACGATAGGAAAATTTTTTCGAAGGATTTGTCCGAAATTTCCAGAAGCCGCCAAATGGTGGTTCATGCCCCCGTCGACGACGAGGAAAGTCTTGCCCCTGGAGACCTTCCGGTAAAGCACGCGAACGAGATAGATCCCGCTTTCGCCCACCAGGTAGCGGCCGAGTTCGAAGATAAACTGAGCCGCTGGAAACCGATGCCGGTACGCTTTTATAATTTCACTCACTCGGTTGCCCAATAACTCTAAATCGAGCTCCCGATCTCCATCGTAATAGGGAATTCCGAACCCACCACCCAGATTCAACCATTTCACCATTTCGGGTGCGTGTTGTGAAAACCTGGCTAACAAAGCCAGAGATCTTTCAATTGTTTCGGCTAGAACGTGGGGTTGCAGATTTTGGGAGCCCGCGTAGATATGAAAACCTTGGAAATCCAAAGGCAGCCCCTTGATTTTCTCCAAAACCTTGGGAATCAGTTCTGCATCAATCCCGAAAGGTTTTGGGCCTCCACCCATTTTCATACCCGAACCATGGAGTTCAAAGTCCGGATTGACTCGTATAGAAACTCGAGGACGCGGACGGTCGTGTGATGACAGTTCGGCCAATATTTCCAGTTCCCTTAACGATTCCACATTGATGGAACCGATCCCGAGTTCCACGGCATGAAGCAGTTCATCGCGGCGTTTTCCCGGTCCGGCGAAGCTGATCTCTCCCGGATTCGCCCCCGCTTGAATGACGGCCTTTAGTTCGCCGCAGGAAGCCACGTCAAAGCCGTCCACCATGGGCACCATAGCCTTTAAGAGGGCAGGATTGGGATTGGCCTTCACTGCATAGAAAAGCTTCACATCGCTGGGAAAGGCACTGCGGAAACGACTGATTTTCTTTCGAACCACCTGAAAGTCATAGACATAGAGCGGTGTCCCGTATTCGGTGGCCCATGATTCCAGAGGCCGTCCGCCGATAAGTATTCGGCCGTCCCTTACGTCAAAATAATTCAGAATACTCTCGACAGTGGATGATACGTTTTCTTGCTTCATCAGCGAATTCTTTCGGTAGGCTTTTCAGGATTTGGTGGATTCTTCAGCCCGAAGACGCGCCACATCGATCTTTCCTGTCGGGGTTCGCGGCAGTTCCCGTCTTATTTCCACGTAACGCGGCAACATGAAAACAGGCAGCTTTTCGGCGCAATAGGCTCGAACCTCTTCTTCGCTGAGGGATTCCCCGTCCTGAGGCACCACGAACACCTTGACGCTTTGTCCACGAATAGGGTCGGGAACCCCGATGGCTGCAGCCAGTTTCACCCGTCCTCCTTCATAAAGCACGTCTTCAATCTCGGACGGACTGATACGATGCCCATGACACTTGATCATGTGGTCGTCTCGTCCCACAAAATAGAGATAACCTTCGTCATCTTTTTTCACCAAGTCCCCGGAATAGACGACTCGTTCCATCTGCGCGAGTCCCTCCGGCAGAAAAGGATGGGGGCGAAACACCTTTTCGGTCTTCTCACGATCCCCCCAATAGCCAAGAGACACGGTAGGGCCTCGATGCACCAATTCACCCACTTCGCCTGGGGCGCACAGGCGGCCGTCCTTGCTCACCACCAGGATCTCACATCCTGGAATTGCTTTTCCGATGGAAGTCGGCCGAGCATCGATTTCTTCAGGAGGCAGATATGTGGAACGAAACGCTTCGGTGAGCCCGTACATCAGAAAAATTTCCGTTCCTGGAAAGACGTGTCGAAGTTGATCAATGGCGCTTGGCGGCAGAAAGCCGCCAGAATTGGTGATATAGCGAAGATGCGGGAACTTTTTCTTGAAAACCGGCGATCCTCGCTGAAGAAGAAGAAGCCAAATGGTGGGAATACCCGCAAATCCGGTTATTTGCTCTTGGATCAGCACATCCACCAATTCGCCAGGAAATCGAAAAGAGGTCATAACGTACGTCATCCCCAAAAGGGCACTGCAGGTCACCTGGTTCAAGCCGTAGTCGAAACTAAGTGGAAGCACTCCCAAGAGCCTGTCATCCGGGCGATTTCTTAAGTAGGATGTGACGATACGGGCCCCGGCCAGAAGGTTGTCATGGGATACCATCACACCCTTGGGACGGCCCGTGGATCCGGAAGTGTAAAGCAGCGCGGCAAGATCTAAACCGATGCAGCGGTCGGGCGACGGGACGGCTTTTCCGGACTCTGCTAAAACGGCATCCCAGGAAACGCACTTTATGGGAAGATTCTTGACCCACAGAGGAATTTCTCCCACCACGATGATCTGCTTCAGAAACGGCCAAGCCCCCAAAGAATTCCTTAACATTTCTAGGCGGTTTGAGTCGATGATCAGGGCGAAGGGCTCACAGTCTTTGGCAATGTGCTCAGCTTGTGGTGCCAGCAATAGAGAATTGATGGGTACGAAAACGCACCCTGCCTTGACAATGCTCCAAAAAGACAGAACCTGATCCAAACTGTGATCGAGGAAAACCGCCACACGGTCGCCTCGCTGTGCCCCAGAGTGCACGAGGGTCCAGGCTAAAGCGTCACTGTTCCTCTCGAGATCTCTATAGCACATGCTGATATTGTGCTGCTTAAGCGCCGTCTTCTCAGGAAACTGAGCGGCAGTTCGCCGCAGGCAATGGTGAATCAAATATTCCATGGGATCCCCTTGGGTTAAGCGTCAATCAATGACCGTTTCGTTTTCGTTCCACCAGCCGGCAAATGGCTTTCACAGAATCAAAGTTTTCAGGAACCAAGTCCTCTTCGGTAATCTCGATGCCATAGGTCTCCGCAAGATGGGTGACCAATTCCAGCACGCCCAGCGAATCGACGATTCCAGTCCGAAGCAGCGAGTCCTCTTCGGTGATCTTCTTGTGGCGGGCTTGAGGAAACTGCCGCACAATAAAATCCAAAAGATTTTGCATCAACACCTCTTTCATCGCTTCTCCTCTCTTCCACTTGGTCATGGTACCACACCGTTAAACGGTGCGCTCCTTTCGTCATGTGTCGGAATCACCTAACGTGAAGTACCAGGCGTCTTTGGAGAGCGGGACTATGGGACCCGAAGGCTCGTGTTTCGTAAACACGAAGACCTCAGAAAAATCCGGCCTTTGGAAAAACCCCGCTCGTTTTAAATAGTCACACCAAGGATTCGATTCCAGCAGAGTCGCCTCAACGCCTGCCGCCCCTTCATGATCAGCGTGAGTCAGCACGGCGGCCAGCATATTCCGCCGAATGCCAGGTCCGTTTTCGCAGAAAAGATCATAGATTTGTATTCTTGAAACCCCGGAAGATTCCGTTTTGATGTGAACCACTGCATACCCGCATAATCTTGCTTTTTTGAATAGTTTGATCAGGTGAAAGCGCCGCAGAGGGTTACGCCCGTAACGCCACTGAAGGTAGGGTGCGGCGCGACCGCCTCGAATCCGGTACTGCCCAGCCAACCGGCGGTCCAAGTCGGTAAAATCGGTGCCAAAGGCTTCGGGAACGGCAGGGCCTGTTTCGAAATCAAAATCGCGCCCGAGAAGCCTCAACGGGTAAAGTTTTTGCAATGCTTTGAAAGGAGTATTCCAGAGGTCTAAAAGCCTTTGCATCCGGTCAGGAGCGCCTCGGGCAATGTGAGCAAGACTTAGAGGTCTCACCAACCGAAAGAGGCAGCCGAGCGGAGCCACTTTCATCCAGCGATGTACGGCGGCCATGGACCGACTTGGAAAATCGTACGAAAACAGCGCTGATCCGTCGGAAAGGGGTGCAAGGGTCGCTCGATGGAGTTTGATGGCCGGCCCCAAACTTCGGTAGCTTTCAAGGATTGAAAAATCGGCTAAAACGTGAGCCAGCTCTGGCTTGCCCTCAACCCACATCCAGCGAGGAAGGGATGCCGCCGCACCTACAATTTGCCCCCTCTCATCGTCAACCAGAACCCACAAAGAGGCCGGTCCGGCTGGATTACGGCTGTAGAGCCAATCGAAACGTGCCGGCTCGGCGGGTTCCTGCCGCGTCTCATTGAAGACCGACATTACAGCATCGCGATCAGAAACCGCATCCGCCGGTCGCACTGTAAGCTTCATCGCCGCCTCTCCCCTTACGTCCCATCGCTTAACAAGGAGAACTCCCATGGTGGAGAACGCTTGAGCTCATAGATGGGCGTATGAAAATCGTTTGTTCCGGGTTCCGTGGTCACCGCACAAACAAAACCAAGTTTTTCAAGAAGCGCTGGTGTCTCCCGTGGATAATGGGATCTTCTCCCAAACGGATAAGCGAAGGTACTCACGGGAAGTCCCGTTTCCTGCCAAATGCGATCTCTTGAACGAGAGATTTCCTCCAGTAGCTTCGCTGCTCCCGTCGCTCGGAGCACAGGGTGGCTGACGGTATGGGCGCCGAACCTTATTCCATTGTTCGACATTTCGCGTACTTGATCCCATGTAAGCATGATATTTTCCAGCGGATCCATCAATGCCCCGCCCAGCCTTTCATGCAGCTCCTCTAAGATGTTTTTCCTTTTCTCATCCGGCATTTGTTGCACCCACGCCATGACCCGATCCGAGGCTTGCTTCCTGTGGAATGAATCCTTCAAGTTCAGTGAAACTCGGCCCCCTTCCATCTCCAAATCCAGACTCTCATGGGTTGTTTCCATAAAGAGCCGACGTAAGCCGATGAACCAAGGGAGACGGCCTGTATCCACGCACTCCGTAATGAGGAAAATCGTTGCGGGAAGACCCAATGCCTTTAACACCGGGTAAGCATTGGTGTAGTTATCCCGAAAACCGTCGTCAAAGGTGATGGCGATGCATCCCCTGACCGAACGCCCCTCCCGCAGTCGTCGTCCAAGTTCTTCCAATGGAAGAACCCGGTAATTGGCGGCAAGATGTTCCATTTCGCGCCGAAAAACATCCGTTTGCGTTTGAGGATAGAACCCGTTCAAGCTTGGAGTGATCATATGGTAGGCTAGAATACGACATCGGTTCCGGAGGTGCTCCAGGCGATACCCACGCCATCGAAAAGCCAGTCGTTTTAGTCCCGTCTTCAAAGAGCTCACTCTCGAAGATCTCCAAATGAAAAGATTTAACCTGTGCATGTGCACTATCCAGCCGAATTGCAACATTACGTTTAGGCACGTACATGGTGAAAGTCGCTTAAAACGGCACGAGGATTCTCCACCCAGGTGTAACGCGCAAAGACTTTAGACCTCGCCGCTTCCCCCAACCTTCGCCCTAATTCTCGGTCCTTCAAGACACGGAGAAGCTCTTTGCGAAACGCTTCTTGATTTTTGGGTGGAAACAGCAGCCCATCACGGCCGTGCTCCAGTACGGCCCGAATGGGACCGTCATCAACGGCCACGATGGGCTTGCCCATGGCCATGGATTCAAAAAGCTTCATGGGCGAGCCATGCGCATTGGAATCTGGAATCACAACAATGTCGGCAAGAAACAGGTAATGTGGAACTATCTCAGACGTGACAAAACCCGTGAAGGTGATGTGTTGCATTAGACCTTGAGCCTTTGCCTTCGATTCGATCTCCGAACGGGCCGGACCGTCACCGACCAGCAGCAGGTGGAGGTCTTCCGTTTTCAGCAAATCAGAAATGCTGTCCAAGAGAAAACCAAGTCCATACCAATGAACGAAGGCACCCGTCGTGCAGATTACTTTCTCATGATTTATGCCAAGAGCTTTTCTCGAAAAGACGCAGTTCCTGATTTTGAAACGTTCAGGATCAATGGCGTTCGGTGTGACTCGAATCTTTGATGCCGGGATTGAATGAACTTCCATCAACAACCTTTTAAAATGATCGGAAACAGTATAAATCATGGCGGCTCGAGGCACTATTCATCGTTCGATTTTATTTGCTAAGGCTTTGTTTACCAAGGGTCGTGAACGCCTAGCGACCGTAGCGTCATTGACTTCCAAAAACAACGGGATACCATAAATGCGTGACACAAGTGATCCAGCGAAGGAAAACAATGCGTCTCTCTCATAGATCAGGTGGGGTGCAGACTTTTTCAGTCTGAGACCCAGTCTTAACAAAACATAAATGTTATAAGCTAATTCTAAGATTTCGAAGAAAGCCTGGGGACCTCGTTCCGCAATTAAAGCGAGAGTCTTTGATCTCGGAGCTGAAGCATGCTGCCCTTGTTGGGTGTCGAGATGGACACCAGGCGGGTCTAACACATCAACATCACAGCCGAGCCTAGGCATACCTGAAACCATGCCTCGAATGTGTTTTCTCTCCGCCCAGCGACCTTGAGTCCGGTGATGATAGAAAATCTTCATTTTGAAGGCTCCCGGCTCAAAAGGATTTCAAGAAAAAAGTCATTCCCGCCTACGACGAAAGTGGGTGTTTTTGGTGCACTCTACAGGCTGCTCAACCATGTGCAGGCACAGTCTTACGCTCCTTTTGAGTTTCGTCATGTTAGCGTATCAGAGGCAAAACGGCATCAACCATTTCAAACTTCCCTACTCACGCCCTGAACCAAAGTTCTAAAGTGGAAAACGCCTTTACGATCAACTAGGCCTGGAAGACATCGTGTGATGCGACGCACGTGAAACCAAAGCTTCCAGTTTAGCCATTTCGTGTTTCCACGAATGATGCTTCAGCACGTAGTCTCTGGCATTGTATTCAAGGTGCCGTCGTTTTTCAGGATTTTCCACAATGTCGATCACAGCTTGGGCAAAGGCTTCGGCTCCATCGGCGCAGAGGATGTCTCGGTCGGGAACCGCTTTCAGGCCATCTAGAGCCTGCGATGTGGCCACCACGGCCTTTCCCGTTGCCATGGCTTCCAATACCTTGTTCTGGACACCCCGAGCCATCCGGAGTGGAGCGACCACACACACAGCGCTACGCAAATAGGGCCTCACATCAGGAACAAACCCCGTCACATGAATGCCGTAGGAGCCGCTCAGCCGACGAATTCTCGGGTGCGGGCGGCTTCCCACAACAGTAAAGCGCGCCCGGGGAAAGCGTTGGCGTATTCGGGGCCAAACCGTTTTCGCAAACCAGAGCACTCCATCCACATTAGCATGGTAATCCATGGCACCCACAAAAACGATGGTCGGCTCCCCTTTCTTCCAGGTGGTTTCCGGTCCGCCTTCATCCAAGGGACAAAAAAAATCCGTATCCACCCCGTTTCCCACAACCCAAGGGCAAAGGGCACCAGGGCTTTTTCGAAGGAACAATTCCCGTTCTGCTTCCGATACAAAGATAGAAACATCAAAAGACTCATGGACTTTTCGCTCATAGGCCCATAAGCGCCGGGACTCCTCCTTGTAAACCCAACGAAACGGAACGGGCGATCGCTTCGCGTACTGCGCCCATTTGTCTGAGTCTAGATCACAAAAGTCAATGATCTTTCGCACTTTTCCGCCCGGTTGCCACAACGTTTTTTTGTGGCGGCTGGAAAAAACATATTCCGCCATGGGAGACGAAAAACAAAGCACCGCGTCATATGTTCGACTTTCTAGGCATTCATCTACCCACCTCTGAAGCCGCGGGCTATAAAAATAAGAAACACTCAAGGGCATAGACCCTGGAAGCTGCAAAAGACATTTTAAACGCGCCTTCCAAGGCGTGAGAGGGACCGCCTGTACCGAACGACACCAGGTGCGCAAGGTTTCCACATGCTTCATGTCCTGTGGATCGTCGCAGAGGCAGCCCAAGTCCACTTCATGGCATTGGGCCAGATACCGCACTTCATGGTACGATCGAATTTTATCGCCCTTATTGGGTGGATAAGGGATGCGATGGGCAAGGTAAAGGATTCTCATCGTCAAGTTATGAAGTTGTGAAGTTGTGGAATCGTATAAAGGGCAAGTGGTGAAGTCGTGCATCGTAAATGGGAATAAAGAGAAATCGTGAAATTGTAAGCTGAGTCGCAGGCTTGCCGGCTAAGGGAAGGCGTAAGGTCGTCATCATGGACCTTTACTCTCGATTCTTTTGGACTCAAGCTAAAGTTCCCGGTCTCCTGTGCCATACTCCCTTAAAGGGCCTTGCCCTCCCCCTTCACCCGTTACAAGTTCATATTCTACGATTCCACGATTTCACGCCAAAAACCGAGCAATAGGCGGACCGGCGAGCCGCGTAAGCCAATGGGGAAGCCGCCGCCATAACTCGATCTTTCGCTGGTACTTTGGGTTGGCGGGACTCAGATCGGGAATGTCCTCGATACGGCTGAGCACATATTGGTACGCGAGAGGTTTGGGTTCAAAGCCCCAGTGGATTTTGAATGCATAGGAACCGGTGTCGATTTTGCTGCGACCGAAATCGAACCAACGGTATCCATGACTGCACGACCAGCGCATGAGGTCAAAGTACATGAAGTCGTTGGGAGCCAAGTGCCTGTACTCGGCAAGGGATCCGGCATAGTAAGGCATAACCACGTCCTTGTAAAAGAAGCTCAAAACCCCTGCGATAGGCAGACCTTCAGGGGTGTAAATAATTCGAATTTCGCAAGAGTCTTTAAAAGTATCCACAAGTTTTTGAAAGTAGCGATAGGAAAAGATGGGCGTGCCGAGGCGGTGAAAGTTGGTCGCCAAAAGGCTGTAGAAGGTGGGGAGAAGATCCCTTCCGGTGCGCGATACCAGCCCCGCCTTGATACCCACTCGAACCATCCTTCGCGATTTTCGAGGAATTGCCTGAAGATTTTTTTCTGGGTCAGAATGCATTTGCTTTCGAAAGGTCACGTAGCGATGTTTTGTCGGGAGGTTCCCGAAAGGTTTTTCATGACGCAGCTCTAAATAATCCAGCCCTTGCAATCGTACCATACGGGCGGCTTCGAAGATCAACCGCTCGGCCACTTCCGGAGTTTCCGCCAAGGCACCACCTTTTTCTGCAAAAGGAACGGAGCTCATGTAGTTTCCAAAGAGGGGGCTTCGAATGGAAAACAGCGGAAGCACCCCCACAATACGCCGCGGCCTTGCGGATCCTTTGGATTCTTCCGCGACAAGATAGTGGTCCCTATGTCCAAAGGATTCCGAGACCACTCTTTTCCATGCGGTCAGATGAAACAGGGTGCCGTCTGGATGGTTGAGAACAAAGAGGTCCCAAGCAACAGCATCTGAAGGTTGGTAAGGACGAATGAGAATCATGCCTGAATTCTCTCTCTCGTCTCAAAAGTTCATAAAAAAGACTTCCGAACGTTATCAGATCGTAACCCTGGAGCCTATGGCCTGACTTGGATAGCAGTATGCCATTTTGGAATCGTGATTTTCTCTAGCAGTCAAAGGCAGGTATCACGGCGGCCTTCATAAAAGGGCTCCAACGTCGTCAACAATTTAGATCGTCCGACGCAAAAACCTTAAAACGCAAAACCACTGCCCTCTAGATCGACGCTTTTCCACCTTCCCCATTTCACCATTCAGATACAAACTGTTACGGCGATCAGCAGGGGTGATAATCTGCAATTTGCTGCGTCAAGGTTGCAATGACAAACGGAGAGAAAAAAACATAAGCACTAAATTGAGAATAAATTCTCCCCGTTAATCAAAAGATTGCGAATATCCACGCTCATGGGATCTGGTGAAGCAGGACTGCTTTTGATCATAAGCGAGTTGTTAACCGTCACAACGCCGCCATCTTTCTTTTCAACGAGGCTCCATCGCTGAGCAATTTTTGGTATAAGTTGAAATATAAATGAGCATTGTGTTGCCAGGTTCTGTTGCTATAAACCCAGCGCTTGGCCTCTTGCGTCAGGAAAGCTGACAAATCCGGCTTTGAGAAAAGAGTGAAGATTTTTTCCGCCAAGGCTTGAGAACTTCCAGCTCTAAAAAGGAGGCCTGTTTCACCGTCCCGAATCAGCTCTTTGTGGCCTCCCACATCACTGGCAATGACAGCAACACCCATGGCCATGGCTTCAAGGGGCTTTAGGGGCGTCACCAGTTCAGTCAGACGCATGGATTTGCGCGGCAATACCAAGGCATCACAGGCGGCATAGGCAGCGGGAACCTCATTGTGCGGAATCCTTCCGGCAAAATTTACGACCCCTTCTACATCCAATTCACGAGCAAGGCACCGAAGCGCATCTTCTTCCGGACCGCCTCCAATGAGTAAGGCACGAATTTGACTCCCTTTTATTGGGAATTGGGTAAAGGCACGAAAAAGCAAATCCAAACCCTCGTAGTGATAAAACGAACCGATAAAAGCTACGACGAAGTCGTTCGGCCGGAATCCCCAACGGGCTCTTAAAGCTTCATCTCGGGGAAGGGACTGAAGCTCGGCGGGGTCTATGGCGTTGGGCACCACCGTTATTTTCGTGGAAGGTATTCCTCGAGCCAAAAGATCAGAGCGAAGACCCTCGCAGATGGTGACTACGGCATCGGCCGTTCGGCACGCGAGCGTTTCCAAAGCACGAATTAATCGATATCGAAAGCCCCATTCTCGGTGTGTGCCATGATCGACTGCAGCATCTTCCCAAAAGGCACGAATTTCGTAAACCACCGGAATTCCGTATCGACGGCCGATTGCGAAAGCCGGAAAGGCGTTCAGAACAGGACTGTGTACGTGAAGGATGGCGGGCCGCCTGGATTTCACCAACCGATCGAGTTCACGTCTCATGCGGCCCATGATGCGCCATTCGTATAGGAAGGGTGAAACCTTTTTGATCTTGCCGCTTCGAAAATAGCAGACGCTATCGTAAATTTCCGAGGATGTTAAGGCACTTGGCGCTGACTCCTCATGCTTTGGAGACGTGAGCACAATCGGTTCAAATCCCACATTCCGAAGACATCGAAGGATATTACGGCTGCGATATGTGTATCCCGTCTGCACCGGTAGGCTGTGGTCCAGCACATGAAGGACGGTCCGGGGAAACTCAGAGAAGATGCAACCCCTGAAAGCCCTGAAGGATGTGTCAGCGCCCATTCCAGTCCCTTTTCTTCCTCTGCGGTTAAATACCCGGCACCGAAGTCAGGCGGTTTTCAAGGCAACCCGAAAGTTTTAAGGTTCTGCCGAGCCATAATGGGTCAAAGCATTCAAGACGCGTTCAGCCGTTCGGCCATCCCACAAGTCGGGTACCCGACCGAAACGGCTTGGTTTTTCCAGAAGATCCTTGATGTCCGCCCATAAGGTCGCCGGTGACGTGAGCCGATTGCTTCCTTCGGTGACCGTAACGGGCCGCTCCGTGTTGGGCCGCAAAGTTAGGCAGGGTGTACGGAAATAGGTGGTCTCTTCTTGAAGACCTCCGGAATCCGTCAGGACGAACCGAGCGTTTTCCGCAAGACACAGGCTGTCGTGGTAACCGACGGGATCCACCACTTGGAAGTGCGGGCCGGTATTCAAACGGATGCCGAAGGCTTCCATGTTCTTTCGCGTTCTTGGATGCATGGGAAAGATCACGGGAAAGGATCGTGAGAGATCCATAAGATCGTTCAGGATTCCCCGTAAAATGTCCGGCTGGTCCACGTTGGAAGGCCGATGCAGCGTCACGTACACATAACGGCCGGGATCCACACCGAAGCGTTCGTAAGTTCGACACGAACGCGCCTTGTCCAGGTTGGCCACCAGCGTGTCGATCATGATGTTTCCTACGCGATGAATTCGTGTTTCCGGCACCCCTTCCCGAAGAAGATTGCTATCCGCATCCGGAGATGGTGTGAGCAGCAGATCCGCCAAGGCATCGGTGACAACTCGATTGATTTCTTCCGGCATAGTGCGATCGAAACTTCGAAGTCCGGCTTCCACATGGGCCACCCGAATCCCTAGCTTGGCGGCCACCAGAGTGCAGGCCATAGTGGAATTCACATCGCCCACCACCACAACCCAGTCAGGCCTGTGCTCCAGGCACACGTCTTCAAAACGGGCCATAATCGCCGCCGTCTGCTTGGCATGCGATCCGGACCCCACTTCGAGGTTGATGTCGGGTTCGGGAATTCCTAGTTCACGAAAAAAGACTTCCGACATCATCACATCGTAATGCTGGCCCGTATGCACCAGAATGGGTGACAAAACCCCGTTGCCGGATACGGATTCGTTCCAGCGCCGAATGGCGTGCATGATGGGAGCCACCTTCATGAAATTGGGTCTGGCCCCGGCAATAATGCTGATCCTCACGACCCAAAAACCTCCATACTAAACTTCCCCACTTTTACGCCCTCCCCGTTCAAGGCTTCCCCTTTGACCATCTCCCGATTCACCACTTCCCGTCTCACGCCTTCCGGATTGACAATCTCCGGATCACGAACTCCCGATTCACGATTTCCCGATTCAAGACCTTTCGCTTCACGACTTCACGTTTTCAAAACTTGCGCATATACCTTTTCCCAATTCACGACTTCCCCATTGACGATTTCTCAATTGACGACCTCACGACTTCAAGCCCCTGCCAGAGGGCAAGACCCCCCACAATACCCACCACGTTGAAAAGAAGGTCCGTCAGGGATCCGTAACGGCCTGGAACAAAGGCTTGGGCTGTTTCCAGAATACCACTGTAAAGGACGGTGCTTATTCCCACTGCGATAAATGTCAAAACGCGACGTCTCTTGCCGGCGTCCATGAAGGTCTGAAGTGCGATCAACGACAACAAGCCGAAACACGGAATATGCATGAGGTTTTGGACATTCGCCGAAATATTCACCAGGAATCTTGGGGTCCAGGCATGGGAATCCATCGGCGCCAAAGCAAGGACAGTGAGCACCCCTAAGTAAACAATCAAAACAATGCCCCATGTACGCCTGGACAAGTTCACTTGCCGGATCTCACAAAGAGCCTCCAGCATCCCATGCCCCATGTACGCCTGGACAAGTTTAAGCTCCCGTTTTGTGGCGCATGAACCACCGATTTCATAAGTTCAAATAACTGGTGCAACTCATGAACCGGCAATTTCCAAAGCGCATGATGAGCCGAAGCAAGCGTGCGGCGGTGCGGGACAGGTTGACGTAGTGACGAAAACGACTCACCGGATCGACACCGCAGACTCGAGGCTGCATCGGGTCGCATTCCCACGGGTGCATGTAAAAAACGTAGGCCCCTTGAGATCGAAGGATTTTGGAAACGCCCGCAGCAAAAAGATCAAAAGGTACCAGACGAAAATAACCGCCGCCAGCCCACGGCAGTGTCCGCCCTAAAATTTTAAGATTGCTTACCGGAAGCTCATAAAATTTGGGCTGCACTTCGTAGGCGATGCCCCTTCGCGTTCCGTTCAGGGTCAGAGTGCCGTAGCGAGGGTTCAATCCAAAAGAATTGTAGCTGGAATCGTATCGGTACCCAGCTTCTTCTACCTGTTCGAGGATTCTGTCTGAAATGGAAAAGCCCGGAGCCCGATAGCCCAAAACGGGACTCCCGAGAATGTCTTCCAATAAAGCTTTGCTGCGCATTAAGTCCTCTTGTAAATCGCACGGTTTTTCGTGCACACAGAGGCGATGCCAGTATCCGTGAGAAGCCACTTCATGCCCGCGACGGTGTATTTCATGCACCAGCTGAGGAAACCTTTCCGCCACAGAACCCAACACGAAAAAGGTGGCTTTCACGGGTCGACCCAAACAACGTTCCCCTTCCTCCAGCACATCCAAAAGCGTGGCTGTACTTCGATCCACCCGCCAGCATTGACGATTCCAGGAGGAGGAAGGGAAAAGAGGGCGGAGGTTTTCTACTTGGAACCAATCTTCTATGTCAAAAGTAAGTAAAAAAGAAGTCATTGAGTCATTGAGTCATTGAGTCATTGAGTCATTGGGTCATTGGGTCATTGGGTCATTGGGTCATTGGGTCATTG
>JBBFKY010000007.1:172335-173508 GCA_037481875.1 Desulfosoma sp.
GTCATTGGGTCATTGGGTCATTGGGTCATTGGGTCATTGGGTCATTGGGTCATTGGGTCATTAAGTTGTCGAGTTATTGAGTCATTGAGTGAGTGGGTCATTAAGTTGTTGGGGCATTAAGTTGTTGAGTCATTGAGTGGTGGAGTTGTTAAGTCATTAGGTGAGGGAGTTATTGAGTTGTTGAGTCATTGGTGGAGGGGCGTAAAAGGGTGTAGACGCCACCGAGCATGACCAGCCCCAGAATGAATACAAGCCACCCTGAAAACGTGTGCAAAAACCCCTCGGCGACTCCCGCTCCGTAATGCCTCGCTAAAACAGCCGTGCCGATAAGGCGCAACACGTTAGACACCACCGCAATGGGGGCTGCAGCAAAAAAGAGAAGCCATTTTTTCCATGACCTCATAGGCGCAAGGTAGGCTATCGCGGCACTCAGGGCCAGAAGCGACGTCAGGGACCGTAACCCTGAGCACGCATCGGCCACTTCCAGCACCGTGTTGGGAAGCGTGAGGATATTGCCTTCCCGAAGCACGGTGTAACCCATAGTCTGTATGACGTCCGCAGCCACCTTGGAAGCAAAAAGTTTCATGGGAAAAGCGATCTTGTTCCATAGGATGGCAGGCAGCGGAACCATTAAGGCCAGGTAAGCGATGGGAATCCATAGGATCTTGGTCAGCTTGGATCCCCACAGAAACAGAACCACTCCAAAAAGAACCACCACCATGGAAGTTCCTTGTAGGAAATAAACCGACGCAGCCCAAGCTAAAATGAATTGGGCTAACCCTGCCGAGACCAAAATAAGACCCCAGAGTGAGCCCCTCTTGGGAACACGCTCCAGCTCCTCTTTCCGCTGCCACACCATATAGGCCGCAATGAACGGAATGAAATACCCATGCGAATAATTGTCATCCACGCCCCAATCATGGACTAACTTTAGGATGACAGGGTAATACAACAAAGCAAAAGATATACCTAAAGCCAAAAAAGGGAATGAAGAGCGGAGAGAAATACCTTTAAGAAGATTCATTACCGTCCCCAATCATTACATACAGTCATTAAGTCATTAAGTCATTGAGTCATTGAGTCATTAAGTCATTAAGTCATTGAGTCATTAAGTCATTGAGTCATTAAGTCATTGAGTCATTGAGTCATTGAGTCATTGAGTCATTGAGTCAT